>DATLZM010000029.1:0-13956 GCA_035573995.1 Actinomycetota bacterium
CGCCGACTCGACGACGCCACGGGCCAGCCGCTCTGAGCGGCCGGCGGGCTACCGGTCCTGGCCGGTCCGCTCTCGCAGTCGGCGCTCGGCCTCGCGCAGCTCCGGCGTGAGCGCGTCTCCGAAGTCCTCGTCCTCGAGGACCTGTCGGATCTCGACGACCCCCTCCCGGAACGGCGCCCGCTCCAGCCACTCGACCGCCTCGTCGAGGTCGCGGGCCCGGATCATCCAGAAGCCCGCGACGAGCTCCTCGGTCGGGGCGAACGGACCTCCCGTGACGGTGCGCTCGGATCCGCGGTAGGAGATGCGCACGCCCCTGGACGACGGGTGGAGCCCCTCGCCGGTCAGCATGACGCCCGCCTCGGCGAGCTCCTCGTTGTAGCGGGTCATCTCCTCCAGGCTCTCGGTGGACGGGAGCGTCCCGGCCTCGGACTCCGGGCTCGCCTTGACGAGCGCGATGAAACGCGGCACGGCCCTCTCCTTTCCCCTCGGTCGGCCTCCGGCCGAACGGATCTCATCCTCCCAGGATGAGACGGCGGTGGCGAACCGGACTCATCGGTCCCCCCGATCGCCGACGTCCGCGCCTCAGCGGATGGCGGGGCGGGGTGCCTGGCGGGACGGGTTGACCCCGGGGATCCCCTCGCGATCGCGGTCCTCCCCGGCAACCGGCCGGAGCGCTTCAGATCGGCGCCCACGGAAGCCCGGGACGGCGTGCGAGGATGCGGGCGTGGATCCGGCCGTCCCCTGGCTCCTCTCCTCCGCGGATCCCTCGATCCGGTTCCTCGCCCTCACCGAGGTCCTGGGCCGCTCGCCCGGGAGCCGCGAGGCCCGGGCGGCCCGCGAGGCGATCCCGAGGGGTCCCAGGGTGCGGGCGCTCCTCCGCGGCCAGCATCGGGACGGCGGGTTCGGGGTCCACCCCTACCGGAAGTGGACCGGCGCGCACTGGCGGCTCGTCTCCCTCGTGGAGCTGGCGATCCCCCCGGGCCACCCGCGAGCCGTCGCCGCGGCCCGGACCGTCCTGGCCTGGGTGGAGGAGAAGGAGGACTGGCGCGCGATGCGGCTGGTCGGCGGGCTGCCCCGCCTCCACGCCTCCCAGGAGGGGAACGCGATCGCGGTGGCCTGCCGCCTGGGCCTGGCCCGCGACCCGGTGGTGCGCCGGCTCGTGCAGCGGCTCGTGCGGTCGCAGTGGCCGGACGGCGGGTGGAACTGCGACCCCGCGCCCGAGGCCGCCCACTCGTCGTTCCACGAGACCCTGATCCCGCTGTGGGGGCTCGCCGAGTACGCGCGGGCGACGGGCGATCCGGACGCGGCTCGGGCGGCCGATCGGGCGGCGGAGCTCCTGCTGTCGCACCGGCTGTTCCGCTCGCATCGGACCGGCGAGGTCGTGGACCCCGAGTGGCTGCGGTTCCACCACCCGCCGTACTGGCACTACGACGTGCTCCACGCGCTGCTGATCCTGTCCCGGTGGGGGAAGGTCGCGGACCCTCGGGCCGCCGACGCCCTCGACCTCCTCGAGGGGAAGCGCCGTCCCGACGGGAGGTGGGACGCCGACGGGAGGCGCTACTGGCGCCCGCCGGGCTCCGCGGGCCCCAACGTCGAGGCCGTGGACTGGGGGCCCTCCCGCCCCAGCCCGTTCGTGACCCTCGACGCCCTCCGCGTGCTCCGCGCGGCCGGTCGCCTCCAGGTGGCGTCTTCGCCCCAGCGGTGAGGCGTGGCGGCGAGCGCGTCTTCCTCGTCGCGGCCCACCGCGCCGAGGAGCCTCCTCACGATCCCAGCCCGGCCGATCCTTCCGGCGATGACCGCGTAGGATGCCTCAGATGGAGCTCGGGATCTACTCGTTCGGCGAGGTCCGTCCGGGGGCCTCCCCCGAGGAGGTCGGGGAGCGGGTCCGTCACCTGGTCGAGGAGATCGAGCTCGCCGACCAGCTCGGGCTCGACGTGTTCGGCGTGGGCGAGCACCACCGGCCCGACCTCGCCGTCTCGGCCCCCGAGGTCGTCCTCGCCGCTGCGGCCGCCCGGACCCGCAGGATCCGGCTGACGAGCGCGGTCACGATCCTCTCCACCGACGACCCGGTGCGGGTCTTCGAGCGGTTCGCCCTCCTCGACCTCCTCTCGGAGGGCCGGGCGGAGATCATGGTGGGCCGCGGGTCGTTCATCGAGTCGTTCCCGCTCTTCGGCTACGACCTGGATGACTACGACGAGCTGTTCGAGGAGAAGCTCGGCCTGCTCCTCGAGCTCCGTCAGCACGAGCGGGTCACCTGGCGGGGGAGGTTCCGGCCCCCGGTCCCGGGTATGGGGATCTACCCGCGGCCGATCCAGGACCCGATCCCGATCTGGGTCGCGACCGGGGGCAACCCGGGGTCGGCGGTGCGTGCGGGGGCGCTGGGCCTGCCGCTGGCGCTCGCGATCATCGGGGGCCTCCCCGAGCGGTTCGCGCCCATCGCCAGGCTCCACCGCGAGGCGGCCCGCCGGGCGGGGCACCGTCCGCCGCCGCTCAGCATCAACTCGCACGGCTACCTCGCACCCACCTCCCAGGAGGCGATCGAGGAGTCCTGGCCGGCGGTGGCGGAGGTGATGAACCGGATCGGGCGCGAGCGGGGCTGGTCGCCCCTCACCCGCGAGGGCTACGAGGCGTCGGCGGAGCTCCGCGGGGCGAACTTCGTGGGGAGCCCGCAGCAGGTCGTCGAGAAGATCCTGTTCCAGCGGGAGGTCTTCGGCCACGAGCGGTTCCTGCTCCAGACCAGCGTGGGGCCGCTGCCGCACGCCAAGGTGCTCCGCTCCATCGAGCTGTTCGGGACCGAGGTGGCCCCGGCGGTCCGGGCCGAGCTGACGGGGACCGGGGCCCGCTCGTCCCAGGTCCCCTCCTGAACCGGCCCGGACCGACCGGGTTGGGGCCCGAGCCGTCTCGACCCCCGGTCGGGGCCCGGTACCGCTCGCGTTCATGGATCGGAGGCCCGCGAGGCTCGGGATGACGACGAGGCCACTGCGGCACTCGCCTGGCCGCGGTTCCCCTCACACCTCGGCCACCGCGGGGATGACCTCGCGGCCCATGATCTCCAGCGGCTCGATCCGCTCGACGCCCACGACCCAGCCGAAGACCGTCTCGATCCCCATGTTCCCCAGCCAGCGGAGCTGGCCGATCAGCTCGCCGACCTTCTCCCCGCCCGGGCCGACGTCGAAGCCGAAGGGGGCCGTCTTCTCGATCGCGTCGTAGTCGCGCCCCGCCTCGGCGCAGAGCCGTCGGAGCAGCTCGAGCCGGCGGGGGATCTCGGGCGAGGGCCGCAGGTTGCAGGCGTCGGCGTACCTGGCCACGAGCGGGAGCGTCCGCCGCTCGCCGCTCCCCGCGATCAGGATGGGCGGGTGCGGCCGGCTCAGGCTCCGGGGAACGTTCAGCGGGCGCTCCATCCGGACGTGGCGGCCCCGGAACGGCCGCGCGTCGCCGCGCTCACCCTCCCACATCCGGAGGCAGGCCTGCACCGTCTCCTCGAGGAGGTCGAACCGCTCGCCCAGCGGCGGGAACGGCAGCCCCAGGCCGAGGGCTTCCTCTCCGTAGTCGCCGGCGCCGATGCCGAGCATCGCCCGGCCGCCGGAGAGCACGTCGAGCGTGGTCACGATCTTCGCCAGCAGGCCAGCATGGCGGTACGGGACGGCCGTGGCCAGCGCCACCAGGCGGACCCGCTGGGTGTGGGCGGCGATGAACCCGAGCGTGGTGTAGGCCTCGAGCTGCGGGCCGTCCGGGCCGCCGATGATCGGGTGGAGCCAGAGGTGGTCAGCGACGCTGATGGCGTCGAATCCGGCGGCCTCCGCCGCCTCGACGACCTCCGCCAGGGTGGCGCCGAGCCGCTCCGGCGGGACCGACCAGTTCGTGTGGGCGAGGTGCAGGCCAAGCTTCACGGTGGTCTTCCCTCCTGCGTCAACGGCCTCTCCAGGCATCCGAGGGGTTCAGGCGCGCCGCATCGTCCCGCCGGGTACCCGCGCGGCTCGTCGCAGCCCCCATCCCGAGGCGATCAGGATAGCGACGTGGTCGATGATGTCGGGCACGGTGCGGCCGTCAGCCTCCTGTTGGCGGGCGTCGGGCCGTGGCGGAACGAGACCGCCGGCCGGGTCGCCGGCGGCGCCGTCGGGGGCCTTCGCCCGGGGACATCGTGGCCTCGAGGTTCCTGGCCGTGGTGGCGGGGCCCCTGCATGAGGGCGGCGATCCGGTGGCGAAGTCATGGGATACTCGTCCCCCGGGGGGCGGGAGGTCGGGCCTGCGTGCCGTCATGAGGGGAGGTGGCATGGCCGGTGACGGGACGGTCAGCGCTTCGGAACCGATCATCTACATCGACCATTCGGAGATCCGAGAGGGTTCGATCGAGGAGCTCAAAGCGGCGGTCCAACGGCTCGCTCGGTTCATCGATGTCCGCGAACCTCAACTGATCACGTACGGCTTCTACATCGACGAAGAAGCGGCCAGGATGACGGTGGTCGCGGTCCATCCCGATTCTGCCTCGCTCGAGCTGCACCTGGACATCGGCGGGGAGGAGTTCCGCAAGATGTCCCACCTGCTCACGCTCACCGCGATCGAGTGCTACGGCCGGCCCACCGAGAGGGCGCTCGAGCTGCTGCGGCAGAAGGCGGCCGCGTTGGGGAGCCGAGGGACGGTCATCTCCATCGGACGATCAGCGGGGTTCACGCATCTCCCCCCTGCGAGGACCTGAACGACGATGCCCACGCGGTCGGAGGTCCTGTTCCCCGATCGGCCCGAGTACGGCGCCATGACCGCGTCGGACACGCCCGTTCCTCCGCTGACCTGGAACGTCGTTCGGAGCTGGCTGGAGGCTTCGAGGTACTTCTGGGTCGTCACCTGTCGCCCCGACGGACGGCCTCATGCCCGACCCGTGTGGGGGATCTGGCTCGAGCCGCGGTTCTACTTCACGACGAGTCCCGACACGCTGATGGCTCGGAACATCGCAGCGGCCGGTCACGGCGCCGTGCATCCGGAGAGCGCCGTGGACGTCGTGATCATCGAGGGGCCGATCCGCGGAGCGGGGGGCCGGGTGCCGGCGGAGGCGCGGGCTGCGTACGAGTCGAAGTACGGGGTGAGGACGGACCCCCGGGATCGGGGCATGCCCTTCTATCTCCTGGAGACCGAGAGGGCGATCGCCTGGAACGCTCGCGATCCGCGTGCCAGCGCCGCCCGCTGGACGTTCCGGGGCTGATCGGGGTCGCGTCGATCGGCGACCCGCCGCTGTGGTGCCGCCTCGACCGCTAAGGGTGAGCGTGGGCTAGCGCGTCACACGGTAACGGAGGTACACGACTCCCGAGCTGAACGTGCGGGTCTCGACGAGTTCGAGATCCACCTGGCGCTCCTGCCGGGGGAAGTACGGGATGCCGCCCCCGACCAGCACCGGGTAGACCATGACCCGGTACTCGTCGATCAGATCCGAGGCGGCCGCCTCGGCGGCGAGCGTCGCGCCGCCGATCGCGATGTTGCCCTCCCTCTGCTCGGCCCGCAGACGCTCGATCTCCTCCGCCGGTCCGCCGGAGGCGAGGCGGGCGTTGCCCTGCACCGCCGACAGCGTCGTGGAGAACACCACCTTGGGGAGCCGCTTCCAGAGCGAGGCCCACTCGAGCTCCGCGTCGTCGAGCGATGGATCCTGGTCGGCGGTCTCCCAGTACAGCATCGTCTCGTACAGCCGCCGTCCCAACAGGTGGACACCGACCCCTCGGATCTCGTCGATCCAGAAGCGGAAGACCTCCTCGTCCGGCACCGTCCAGTCGAACCCACCGTCCGGCCCGACGATGAAGCCGTCGAGTGAGGCGCTCATCGACTAGGTCACGCTGCGCATCAGGGGTCCTCCTCGGTGATCGGGTTCGACGATACGACGCCCGGACGCCGCAGGACTCATCGCGGCTGGCGGGATCCCCGCGGACGCTGCCGGGCGACCACGGACCATCTGCTTCGCAACTCGGTGGACCACGAGCCGCCTTTCCATCGGCGTCCGCCTTCTAGCATGTGGCCCTCCGGCCTGCGACATCGGCGAGGGGGGCAGGGCTCGAGTGGGCCGCGGGATGGATCGGCGGGAAGCCTCTGCTGGGCCCGATGAGATCGGCGCCGCGGATCGGTCGGATCAAGCGCAGCTCCTTGACCACGACGGGGAAGGCCAGGCGGGTGGGGGAGCCCCCCGTCTCGCAAGCGCCGGCATCGAGACGACCGCTTCGCGCTGGATCTCACGCCCTCTCGGCGATCTCCAGCGCTGACTCGAGGTCCAACCCGGTGCCTTCGGGCCACGCATCCTCGATCACGCTGGCGCGTTCGCCGAGCGCCTGGAACGCCCTCGCGCGCACCGCCGCCTCGTCCTGGTCGGGGCGGACGCCCATCGCCTCGCGCGCGGCCTCCGTGGCCGCGAGGATCGTCGCCGCCCGCCGCGCATCGCCGCGCGCGGCTGCCGATGCGGCGAACAGATCGAGGGTCGCAGCGAGGAGCGGCTTGTCCCCGATGAGCAGCGCCCGTCGCGCGCCGCCGAGCGCATGCTCGGCGGCATCCTCCATGCGGCCCTGGTGGACGGCGGTCTCGGCCATGCCCGCGAGGGTGTACGCCTCGCACCGCGTCTGACCCCTCGAGCGGACGAACGGGAGATTCTCGGCGAGGAGCGCCTCCGCGCGGTCATGCCGTCCAGTCTTGTTCGCGACGTACGCGAGGTTCAGCCGGCACGCCGAGGCGCCGACGCCGTTGTCCACTTCCATCGCCACGGCGAGCGCCTCTTCGTTCAGCCGCTCTGCCGTCTCGAGGTCGCCCTTCCGGAGCGCCGCGGTCGCCTGCGCCTTCAGGATCTGGAACCGCTCGGTCACACCTGCGAGGCGCATCGCCAACGAGGCAGCCTCGTCGGACGCGGCGACCGCGAGCGCGTGATCGCCCTGGCTGTAGGCAACGGTGCCCAAGGCCGACAGCAGCCGGCGGCGCGTGACGTCCTCCGCGTCGTCCAGCGCGAGCGCGCGATCGAGCCACGACCGCGCCTCCGAGTACAGGCCGCGTGTCAGCCAGTACATCGGCAACGAGGCCGTGATTTCGCGAACGAGCCCGATCTCGCCGGTCTCGAGTCCGGCCTCGAGGGCCGCGCGCAGGTTGTCGATCTCGGCCTCGAGCGAGGACACGGGGCCCTCCTCCGGCTCGCCCGCCCGCAGCAGCGCGTCCATCCGCTCGGCCAGGTCGCGGAAGTAGACGGCGTGACGCCGCCGAAGCGCGTCTGCCTCGCCTGACCGCTCGAGGCGCTCGCCGGCGAAGTCCCGGATCGTCTCGAGCATCCAGAAGCGCTCCTCGGTGCGCCGAACGAGGCTCTTGTCGACGAGCGACTGGAGGACGTCCAGGTCCGCCTCCGCCACGTCCTCGGCGGCCGCGAGCGTGCAGCCGCCGCGGAAGACGGCGAGCCGCGCGAATAGCCGCTGCTCTTCCTCGTCGAGGAGCTCGTGCGACCACTCGATCGCGGCGCGCAGCGTCCGCTGCCTCGGATCGGCATCGCGCCCGCCCTTGAGGAGGTCGAGCCGCCTCGAAAGGCGGTCGAGGATCTGCCGAGGCGAAAGGACGCTCGCTTGTGCGGCGGCGAGCTCGAGCGCGAGCGGCAGGTTGTCGAGCGCCCGGCAGAGCTCCCGGACGCTGTCGTCGGCTTCCGTCTGCGCTCGTGAACAGAAGAGCTCGGCAGCATCCCGGTCGGCGAGCGGGAGGACGGGGTACGCGCGCTCGCCCCGCACCCGCAGCCGCTCCCGGCTCGTCACGAGCAGCCGCAGGTTCGGGCAGCGCTCGACGAGCGAGGCGAGCTCGGGCGCGGCCTCGACCACCTGTTCGAGGTTGTCGAGCAGGAGCAGCATCTCACGATCACCGATGTGCTCGGCGAGCCCGGTCTTCGCGCCGAGTGTCCGGCCGATCTCCCCCGTGACGAGCGCCGGGTCGCGAAGCGACGCCAGGCCCACCCAGAACACGCCCGCCTTGAACTCGGGCACCAGCTCGGCCGCCGTCTCGATCGCGAGGCGCGTCTTGCCGATGCCGCCGGGACCGGTGAGCGTGAGGAGCCGGGCGCCGTCGCGCAGCAACGAGCCCACCTCCTCGACCTCGCGCTCGCGGCCGACGAAGGAGCTCGCCGGGCGCGGCAGGTTCGTATTCGAGATCGTCTTCAGGGGCGGGAACCGCTCGTCGCCGAGCTGGTACAGGTGGACCGGCTCGTCGAAGTCCTTCAGCCGGTGCTCCCCGAGGTCCCGCAGGCCACCGACGCCGAGGAGCGAGGCCGTGGTGGCCGAGATTAGCACCTGGCCGCCGTGGCCGGCGGCTGCGATCCGCGCCGCTCGATGGACGTCGGCGCCGACGTATCCCTCCTCGGTGATGTGCGGCGTCCCCGTGTGGATCCCGATGCGAACGCGGATCGGCCCAGGCCGAAGAGCATCGAGCGCCTGCGCAGCCGCCGCGACCGCACCAGCGGCTTCCGGGAAGGCGACGAAGAAGGCATCACCTTGCGTGTCGACCTCCACGCCGCCGTGATGCGCGAACGCGTCTCGAAGCACACGCCGGTGCTCGGCGAGCGCCTTCGCGTACCCTTCGGCGCCGAGCTCGTGCAGGAGGCGGGTCGAGCCCTCGACGTCCGTGAACAGAAACGTGACGGTGCCCGAGGGAAGACGGCGCCGCATGCCTCTGATCACCCCCACCTGGAGCCGGGCGCGATCCTTCCAGCGGCGATCAGGATCCGCCGTGGACCGAAGTGTACGTGCGGGAGCGACGGGACTCCACCCCGCGACCTCGGGCGTGACAGGCAAGTTCAGCGCTTGCGGCGTGGGCGACGATGGCGGCGGGATCCCGGAACATCGTCCGTAGGCGATGGACCGCCGCCAGCCCGCGGGTGCCAGCCGGTCCACCTGCACAGGCTCATCGGTCGAGCCGTTCATACGGCAGAGCCGTAGGGGAGGGAACGGGGAGTGGAGGTCGGGGTTCTTACACGGGGTTCTTACACCGGGTCGGGGGCGATCCACCTCTGACAGCCTGCTCGATGCCGCACTCCCGAGGGGGGTGATCTCCGAGGACGAGGCGGGCTGCACTGGAGGCCGAGCTTGCCCAGGAACCTGCTCTCCCTGCGGAGGCATCCCTCGATCCGCTCCGAGAGACGATCTCCAGGCGGTCAAGGAAGGAGATGCCGAGCAGGTCAAGGACCTGCTGGCCAGGCTCGTTGATGAGATCGTCGTGGAGTCCCGGGCGTACATCCAGCCGTACTCCATCCCGCCCAGGATCCTTACCCCTACCGGTTCGCGGAGGCGGACGGGAATCGAACCCGCCTGACCCCTCTCGAGGTCACACCGGTTTTGAAGTTCGTGAACGAGCGTGCTGACTGGTGCCACCCAATCCATCTGGTGCTGTCGAGTGCGGGTTTTGGTGATCCATCGTGCTATCTGGTCCATCCAGTGCACCCAGTGTTGGCGTGTCCGTTTGCGCGCCGTTTGCAGCGAGGCAAGCAAAGACCACCCGTGGCCCGTGGTCAGGGGTGAAGCGCGTCCTTGGCCCTGCCTCACCCCGATTCACCACTCGCGTCGGCCTCGCGACGTTCCGCCTCCTTGCGAAGCGGGTTGCGGATGGCGAGCAGGCTGGCCAGCGCGAGCAATGCCGCGATCTTCCCCCGGGCATCGAGCGACGCAGGCATCATCCTGAGCCCGTCCACTTGCTGCTCCTTCGTTGGTCCTGCCATCAACGACCTTCAATGGGTCAGTCCCAGCGGCGGGTCGGTCTCAAACGGCGGCCGGCCTGGGTCACGGGCACGAGACGGGGCTCGGCTCCGGCGGCCCGAGATCACCTCGCCTCACAGCCCCCGGTGCTTCGCAGCGGACCTCGCGCTCTCCTCTGCGCACGAGCACAGCGTGCGGGGCCGACGGGAGCGGGGACGATGGTGCCCCTCGGTCGTCCCGCCCGGGTTACCGGAGGCCGATCCAGCCGAGCACCGTCGCCGGGATGACGAGCACCGCCGGGACCCAGATGAAGGGCGGGGCGTCTCCGAGCGTGAGCGGCACGCCGGCCCGGAAGTATGGCGCCACGGCGACCGCCCACAACGCCACGGCGAGCAGGATCCCCGTCGCCAGCGCCGCCAGCGCCCACGCCTCGTTCCGGCGCAGGCCGAACCACGCGAGCGCCACCACCAGCGTCCCGCCGAGGAGCAGGAACCCCGCGACGACCGTGATCCACAGGGTCCGGTACTTCGAGACCACGGGGTCGGTCGCGATGAGCTCCCTGGAATCGCGGCCGAAGTACCGGCTGTCCGTGCGTGGGGTGGCGAACATCGTCCGGGCATCTCGGTTGTGCAGCGGCACGGAGAGCGCCCCCACGAACACCCACAGGGCGCCGATGACGAGGAACAGCGCGACGCTCACCCCGAGGGCCGTCCCCCAGCGGAACTCCGGCGCGGACGCCACTACCCTCCCCCCGGTGAGTGCTCGTGCGGGAAGGGGCCGCCCCGGAGCGGCTTGCTGGCCGCCGCTCGGCTCTCGTTGTCGCGAACCCTCGGTTCGTAGTGACTGAAGAACACCTTGCCCACCAGCTCCCGCCGGCTCCGCACGCCGGTCTTCTCGAAGATGCTCTTCAGGTGCTGCTGGACGGTGTGCGGCGAGATGTACAGGGAGCGCGCGATCCGGGTCGTGGAGTCTCCCTGCAGCACCAAGCGGGTCACGTCCCGCTCGCGCTCGGTGAGACCGTAGACGGCCATGAGCAGCGGGACGATCCGGGCCGGGCCGGCCGGCTCCAGGATCACCGCGGCCCTCGGGTTCCCGGTCCCGGCGAGGGGCGCTCCATGGATGACGATCCAGCGGCCGCTCCGGGAGAGAACCCGGGCCACGGCCACCTCCCCGGGCGGCCCGTCGCCCTCGGCCGTGCGCAGCGCCTGGGCGGCGACCGACAGGACGGCGGGAGGGAGCGGGCCCTGGTCGCTCCACTCGCCGGGCAGGTCCGCCAGCCACTGCTCGACCCCGGGGCTGCGGGACTCCTCCCTGAGCCCGGGATCCACGACCACCAGGCCCGGCGAGTCGGGCCACTCGGGGTCGGTGGCCTCGCCCACCAGGAGGCCCCGGCGGACGCCCTGGGCAAGGTGGGGCGCCACCGCCCGCAGGAAGCGGAGCTCCTGCCGGTCGAACTCCGGTTGGCCCCGCTCGCGGACCAGGCTGAGCACCCCCCAGTTCTCGCCCGTGGTCGTGCGAAGCGCGACCACGGCCTCTTGCTCGATTCCCATCGGCCGCATGAACTCCCGGTAGACGCGGCTCCTGTTCGGGTCGCCGCCGGTCGCCTCGTCCAGGGTCTGGACGCCGGCGGGGTTGGCGGCCACGGCGGCGCACCGGTTGGCGTGCTCGTCCCCCGCCAGGTACTCGGCCTGGAGCATCACGTCGGTCGGGACCTCGCAGCCGTGCCCGTAGATGCTGGTGATGAGGACCGTGGCCGGGTCGAGGGTGAACCAGTAGGGCAGCCCCATGGTCGGAACCACCGATTCCACCGCCTCCTGGGCGTGGTCGAGGAAGGTGGCGACGTCGTGCCCCCGACCGGCAAGCCGGGCGATCTCCTGAGAGGCGCGCTCGGCTGCGGAGGTCCTCATGGGCGAAGGATAGGGGCCCGAGGCCGGGAGGTAAATGCCACCTTTCTGGAATGGACCGGCGGGCCCGTGTGCTCCAGCCTCCCTGGCATGGCAGCCCGGACGCCGGAAGAGCTGGAGATGCTGCTGGAGGACGCCTTCGTGATGCGCGACACCGATGCCCTGAGCCGGTTGTTCGTGGAGGGGGCCGTGTTCGTCCAGGGCGACGTCTCGGCTCGGGGCCGCCACCAGGTGGCCCGGCTCCTCGCCTCCATGTGGGAGGCGGGCCCCAGCCACGTCGCCGGGGAGGGCCGGATCCTGCAGGCCCGCGACCTCGCGCTCGCCGTGGGCAAAGACGGCATCTCCGTGATGCGGCAGGAAGGGGACCGTCGCTGGCGCTACGCCATCGTGACCAAAGGGGGAGGGTCAGGCCCGGCACCGGGCGCCTGGCGCTCCGAAGGAACAGGGGAAGGAGGTTGACCATGCCCGAGTCCGAAGCCAAGGCCGTCGTCGACCGCTTCTACGCGGCGCTCAACGGGCACGACGCCGAGGCGACCGCCGCGCTCGCCTCGGCGGACATCGAGATTGAGGCCCCCGGAGGACTGCTGTTGCGGGGACGCGATGCCTTGACCCAGCTGCTCGAGACGTACCTGGCCGCGTTCCCCGACCTCGAATGGAGGATCGCGGCCCAGGCGGTGGCAGGCGACACCGTGGTCACCGAGAGCGTGCCCGCGGGGACGCATCGGGGTCCGTTCCCCACCCCGACGGGGGAGATCCCGCCCACCGGGAGGCGTGTCTCCTCCCGGGTCTGCGACGTGTCGCGGGTGGTGGGGGGCGAGATCGTGTCCCTCCACCTGTACTGGGACAACCTCGAGTTCATGCAGGCGCTGGGAGCCCTCGATCGCGAGGGGAGCGAAGGATGAGCACGCTGACGAGGGAGAGGTCGCGCCGCGGGGCCCACGATCCGGTGAGCGTCGGGCCGCTGAGCGGGATCGTCTTCGCGGTGATCCTGCTCGCGGGCATCTTCGCCGTTCCCGCCCCGCCGCAGCCGGGCGATGCGGCCTCGGCCATCCGCGCCTATTACGTGGAGCACGCCGGCGGCGTGCGCTCCTCCGTTCTCGCCCAGGCGCTCGCGGCCGTGTTCTTCCTGCTCTTCGTGTGCTGGGTGGCCCGCGCCGTGGCCCGCGGCGGGCGCGTCGGCGTTGCGTCGCAGCTCACGCTCGGGGCGGGTGTGCTGGTCCTGGCCGCGACGCTGGCGGGGATGGCGGTGTTCGGGACCTTGGGCTTCGGCGTCGCCGAGTCGGCCGGCCCCACGCTCGTCCGCGCCCTCTTCGACCTCGGCAACATGGCCCTCAACGTGGGGGACTTCGCGCTCGCGGTCCTGGTGGCGGTGCCCTCCGTGGTCGGGCTCCGGGAGCGCTTCCTGCCCCGGTGGATCGGGCTGTTGGGCCTCGTCATCGCGGCCGGGTGGACGGTGGCGGGGGCGGCGATCGTCGTCCGAGAGGGAGCGTTCGCCGGCCCCAACGGGCCGTACGGCATGGCCGTCATCTTGGGGTTCCTCGTCTGGGTCGTGGCGACGAGCGTGGCCCTCTTCCGCCACGAGCGTCGAACGGCGCCCTCCGCACAGGAGACCGCAGCGCAGTGACGCCCAGCGACGCGGGACAGCATGGCGCTGCTCGGAGCGCCCTCTTGCACCTTGTGCGGCGATGCCTCTCGCAGCGGAGGCGGACGGGAATCGAACCCGCCTGCCGGCTCTCGCCGGCACACCGGTTTTGAAGACCGGGGAGGACACCAGCCCTCGTTCGCCTCCGCCCTCGAGGATACGTCGCGGGCCTCGGCGGCCGCCCGCCGGCGGTCGAGCGGCCCGGGAGCGTCCGGAGGGTCCCGATGGTTGTTCGGTCACCTGCCGCCCGGTAGCGTGGCGGCCCCATGGACGTGCGACCCGGGGGCCCCCGGCTCGGCAAGGTCGACCTGGTGGCGCTGGGGCTGCTCGCGGAGGGGCCGGCGCACGGCTACGAGCTCCTGGAGCGGGCCCGCGCCCGGCGCGCGGATCGGTGGGTCCCCGTCGGCCGCGCCTCCGTGTACCAGGCCCTCCGCCGCCTCGAGCGCGCCGGGCTGGTGGCGGGGCGGGACGCCCCCGGCCTCGAGGGGCCGGAGCGGCGGGTCTACCGCTTGACGGCGGCCGGGCGGGAACGCCTCCTCCGCGGGCTCGAGGCCCTCGCCGCGGAGGTCGGCCCGTACGAGGCCCCCGGGACCACCGCCCTCGGGTTCCTCTCCCTCCTGGAGCCGGCCCGAGCCCGGGCCGCGCTCGCCGCGCGGAAGCGGGCCACGCTCGTCGCCACGACCCAGACGAGGAACCCCAAGATGACGGCCATGCCGTACGGCCCGTTGGGGCC
>DATLZM010000030.1:0-3787 GCA_035573995.1 Actinomycetota bacterium
CCCGCCTCTACCCGCGGCTCCGCGGGCGAGAACGAGAAGTCCCGGGCGACCACCTCGACCTCCGGCGCGCCCGGCACCGGCGGGGAGGGGAGGGCGGCCGGCGCCCCGTGCATCCACCGGTGCATCCAGCCGTGCGACCAGGGGGGTGGGCTCCCCGCGGGGGCGCCCCAGGCGCAGCCGACCGCGCTGAGGCCGAAGCCGAGCAGGCCCGCTGCGAGCAGGACGGCGCCGAGCGCCCTCCGGCTCATCGGCGGCTCCCGGTGAGCGCCTCGAGGCGGCGCCGGAACTCCTCCTCGTCGATCTCCCCGCGGGCGAACCGCTCCTCGAGGATCCGCCGCGCCTCGGACCGGCCGTCACCCTCGGGGCGGCGGAGCAGCAGCACGATCCCCGCCACGATGAGCGCGAGGGACGCGAGCCACGCGAACGGCATCCACCAGCCGTACCAACCGGGTCCCCACATCATCGAACGTCCCCTCCGCTACGAGGCCGGGGGCGCGGGGCTCGCCCGCGCCCCCGGCCGGTTCCTCAGGCCACATTCCCGCCGCGGATCGCCTTCCGCCGCTCGCCGGCCACCTTCACCGGGACCTTCTTCCGCTCCGGGAGGGCGGCGGCCCTGGGCACGACCACCTCCAGGATCCCGTCCTGGTACGTCGCCGTGATGTCTTCCGGCTTCACCCCCTCCGGGAGCGAGATGGCCCGCTCGAAGCTGCCGCGAGCCAGCTCGCGCCGGAGGTAGCCCTCGCCCTTCTGCTCCCCCTCGAAGCGGCGCTCGCCCCGCACGCAGAGCATCCCGTCCTCGACGGTGATCTCGATCTCCTTCTCGGGGTCCACCCCGGGCAGCTCGAGCCGGACCACGAGGTCCTCGCCCCGGGTCAGCACGTCGCACGCGGGGGTCCACTCCCGCGGCCGCACCGGCAGGACCGGGGCCAGGCGCTCAAGCGAGCCGAACGTGTCCCGGAACAGCCGCTCGATCTGCCGCTCGAAGGCGGCCAGCTCCTCCCAGGGATCCCAGCGCACCAGCGCGGTCATCGCCTCCTCACCTCCTCGCGTCTCTCGAAGGCTCCACCGGCATCGATGCACGTCCCGCCCCGGCGGTGCGCCAACGACCCGTGCCGGGGCCTCCCGGTCCCAGGCAAGCGCGGGAGGGCGCCGGCCGTCAGGGGCGAAGGTCCCGCCGCTCGGGGGAAGGGTGGCCCCGCACCGTTCGGCGCGGTCGTGCATCGATCCGGTGGGCGGCCGGATCGGCCGCCGAGACGGACGCGAGGAGGTCGGGATGATCGGGACCATCGGGACGAAGGAGCGGGAGGCGCTCCGGCGGGCGCTGGGGGGCCTGGCCGGGGACGTCCGGCTGCTGGTGTTCACCGACCGGGCCGGGGGCCGCGCCGCCTGTCCGTTCTGCGAGGAGACGGTGCGCCTGGCGGAGCAGCTGGCGGCGGCCTCGGAGCGGGTCCGCCTCGAGGTCCACGACCTCCGCGAGGAGCCCGGGGTGGCCGCGGCCCACGGCGTGGAGCGGGTCCCGGCCCTGGCGCTCCTCGGCGCCGACGGGCGGGACCCGGGGATCCGGTTCCTCGGGATCCCCGCGGGGTTCGAGCTCGCCACGGTGATCCAGGCCCTGGCGCTGCTCGCCTCGGGCGAGCACGGGCTGCGCCCGGCGACGGCGGGGGCTCTCGCGGGCCTCGCGCGCGACGTCCGGATCCGGGTGTTCGTCACCCCCACCTGCCCCTACTGCCCCCGGGCCGCGCTCACCGCGATGCAGATGGCGATGGCCTCCGACCGGGTGCGCGCCGAGGTCGTCGAAGTGTCGGAGTTCCCCGACCTCGGCGATCGGTACCGGGTCTACGGGGTGCCCAAGACCGTGGTCGACGACGCGGTGGAGCTCGAGGGCGCGGCGCCCGAGGAGGTCGTGCTGGAGGCGGTGCTCCGCGCGGCCGGTGAGGGGGAGCGATGAGCGACCGCCCCGAGGCCAGGGTCGTGCTCGAGCTCGAGGAGGGCTACCGGTTCCGCGCCGACCTCGGGCTGCCCGGCGTCCCGCCGCTCGTCCTCGACGAGCCGCCGCCGCTCGGCGAGGGGGCCGGTCCCGACGCCGCCCGGGTCCTCGCCGCCGCGGTGGGCGACTGCCTCTCGGCGAGCGCCCTGTTCTGCCTGCCGAAGGCGAGGGTCGAGGTGCGGGGGATGCGGACCGAGGTGTCGGTCTCGTTCGCGCGGAACGAGCAGGGACGCCTCCGGATCGAGGGCATCGGGGTCCGGATGCATCCGGAGGTCGACCCGGGGGACGCCGGCCGGATCCGGCGGTGCGTCTCGATCTTCGAGGACTTCTGCGTCGTGACCCAGAGCGTCCGGGGCGGGATCGACGTGCGGGTGGAGGTCGAACCCGTCGCGGCCGAGGGCGAGGCGGTCTGAGCGGTGTCAGCTGACCGAGACGCCGGTCGCGCGGCCGATCGCGACGTGGCCGCCGCGGCGAGCGCGCCGATCGCGAGCTGGCGCAGGCCGCCACGGAGCATGGGGCGGCCAGTGAGGAGGGCCACCGCTGTCCCCAGCGCGAAGAGCCCGACGGCGGCCAGGCCCAGGGAGCCGTTGCGGGACCCGGCCTTGGCCTGGCGGGCCAGGCGCGGGCGCTCGGAGCGGTTGCGGGCCCGCAACGCGCTGACCTCGGCCTCAAGCGCCGACTGCAGGAGCAGCCGGGCCCCCAGGCGGGCCACCTCCTCCAGGGTCTCACCGAGGTCTCCCTGCGCCGTCGAGCTCGTCGATCTCGGCGCAGATGCGCTCGCTGGGCGATCCTCGTACGGCCATAGGTGTACCCCCTCTCTGAGGCTCGTGACTTTTCCGAGGGGCCTACGACGCCCGTGGTCTATTTCCACCGCGGAAGGGTCTCCACCTGACCTCGGGGCTTCGGGCGTTCGTGCGCTATTGCCATCTCACCGGTCGCGCCCCACGGCCTCGTGCAGGTGCCGTCCCCAGGATGGCCTCCTGGGGGCTTGCCAGACTCCCCAGAGCGCTCGATCCGCACGAGGTCGCCGCTGCTTGCAAGCTGCGACCGGCGGACCACGTTGGCCGTCGGGACTTCGCCGTCCTCCTGGTGCTGGCACGGCTCGGGTTACGTGCCGGCGAGGTGGCCGCTCTGCGTCTTGAGGACATCGACTGGCGCAAGGGCGAGCTCCTCGTGCGCGGCAAGGGTCCCAAGCAGGAACGCCTGCCACTGCCCACCGATGTCGGCGAGGCGATCGCCGGCTCGCTCCGCCGCGTCGGCCGGCCACGCTTCGATGCTCGGGAGGTCTTCACCCGCGTCCGGGCGCCGCACCAGCGGCTGAGCTCCGGCGGAATCACCGGGATCGTCTACGCCGCGTGCGGACGTGCGGGGATCCCCCCGTGAGCGCGCACAGGCTGCGGCACTCGGCGGCAACGCAGATGCTGCGCTCCGGCCACCGATGCCGACGCCGCCGCGGACGGCTCCTCGCCGCCGGGAGGCTCGATCGGGAAGTAACCGGCCCGGCTCGGGGAGAGCGATCCCGATGTCCTCCTGGGGGATGCCGCCGGCCCGGAGCTCCTGGATCGCGGCCTCCGCCGTCCCCAGGTCGGGCAAGGCGGCCGGCACGACGGCCGCAGGGATCCCTCCGCGGTCCCCCTGCCTTCCCCGCCGGGGGAGGAGCGCCGAGGCTCCTCCCCGGGCGAGGGGGGCCGAGTCCCGTCGGCCATCATGCCGGACCCATCCCGCGCAGGGTCGCCGCCACCATCCAGCGGTCCTTCTCGACGACCCGCAGCCACTCGACGAGGACGTCGAGAGAGGCGG
>DATLZM010000031.1:0-1657 GCA_035573995.1 Actinomycetota bacterium
CCGCCGGTGCCGCTCCTCGACGTGGGCCACGAACTCGGCCCGCGCGGGCAGGAGGAAGGCCGCGGCGATGGGGAGCAGGCCGAGGTCGGCGAGCCCGGGGGGCGGCGCCGGGAGCCCCGCCGCGTCCCGCGCGAGCACCAGCCCGAACGCGAGCGCGAGGCCGAGGAGCCCGACCCCGAACCACCGCGCGGGCTCCCAGGCGCGCCCGGTCCGGGCGGCGTCGAGCGCGGCCCACCCGGAGACGGCGAAGGCGCCGGCGAGGGCGGCGTCCACCGCCGCCGCCCGGCCCCCGGGGTCGTCGGGCCCGAACGCGTAGGCCACGGCCAGCCCCGCCCCGGCGAGCGCGAGGAGGGCCGCCGCCACGGCTCGACGTGCCTCGGATCGGCGCATGGTCCGCGCCATAGCATGCCCCCTCGGCGACCGCGCGGACATCACCTGAACGGGGGCCGCCCGGTGGACGACGAGGGGTAGGCCCGAAGGGGGACCCGGCCGGGCCCGGGCCGGCTACTCGATCAGCCTGCGGCGGAGGGCCTCGGCCACCGCCGCGGTGCGGTCGGAGGCCCCGAGCTTCTCGAAGATGTGCTCGAGGTGCGTCTTCACGGTGTCGGGCGAGATGTAGAGGCGCTCCGCGATGTCGCGGTTCGTGTGCCCGAACGCGAGCAGCTGGAGCACCTCGATCTCCCGGGCCGTGAGGGTCTCGGCCTTCCGGTCGCGCTCCTTGGCCTGGGACAGCTCCTCGGCCAGGGCCACCACGAGCTGCGGGTCGATCACCATGTTCCCGCCCGCCACCAGGCGGACGGTCTGGATCAGGTGCTCGGCGTCGCGGGCCTTGAGCACGTACCCCCGGGCCCCCGAGCGGACCGCCTCCACCACGAACTGCCGGTCGTCGTAGGCGGTGAGCATGATCACCCCGACCTCGGGGTACCGGTCGCGGATCTGGCGCGCCGCCTCCAGCCCGTCCATCTCGGGCATCCGGATGTCGATCAGCGCGATCCGGGGCTTGGTCCGCTCGATGAGCTCCAGGAGCTCGCGCCCGTTCGAGGCCTCGCCGACGACCTCGATCCCCTCGGCCATCTCCAGGTAGCGCCGGAGCCCCTGACGCACCAGGGAGTGGTCGTCCGCGATGGCTACCCTGATGACATCGACCTTCGTCACCCGTCCTCCCTCGGTGCCGTGGGCCGCCCCGTGCGACCTCATCATCCTATAGGTCGGCACGACGGGTCAGAAGATGTAGTACCAGCCGGCGAAGAGGAGGGTGGCCACCCCGAGGCCGGCGGCGGAGACCGCCACGACCCCCGCGTGGGGGAGGACCCGCCGCTCGACCAGGTCGGCGAGGGCCCAGTGGAGGGGGAAGACCACCGCCAGGAACCGCGGCAGCGACATGAGGGGGCGCGGCGGGAAGGCGAGGGCGAGCGGGACGAGCAGGCTGGCGAGGGCGTAGACCGCGTACCCCGGCCGGAACCGGAGGGCGGCGTAGACGCAGGCCGCGGCGGCCGGCACCACCAGGAGCCAGTCGAGGAGGTGGTAGCCGCCGGGGTAGACCCCGATCCAGCGGAACGCCTCCCTGGTCCCGGCGACCGCCGTCTCCCAGGGCGCCGAGGCCACGCGCTGCCAGGTGGCCTGCTGGTGGAGCGGCGCGAGCCAGTCCCCGGACCGG
>DATLZM010000032.1:0-1375 GCA_035573995.1 Actinomycetota bacterium
CCGAGCGCCGGGAGCGAGACGATCTGGAAGCCGGCCTTCCGGCCGATGGTCGCCTCCTCGAGGGCCTCGGTGGTGCCCGACTGCTGGGCCTGGACGAACAGGTCGGTGTTCAGCATCGCGGTCTCGATGCCGCTCCCGACCGCCAGCACCCGGCCGCCCGAGGGCACCCGCGCCTTGTTCAGGAGCTCCCGGGCCTTGACGATGAGGTCCTTCCAGACGTTCCCGGTCGAGTAGGAGAACGCGATCGACTTGGCGTAGGTCGCCCCGGTGATGGTGGAGACCAGCTCCTCCTCGATCTTCCGGGCGACGGCCGCCATCGCCGGCTGGAGGACCTGCTCGTCGAAGTTCCGGACATCCAGCGTCAGGTTCTCGTCGGTGAGCTTGATGTCCTTGTAGACGTCGGTCGCGAGCTGCACGGCGACCGTCCGCTCGGTGAGCTCGTCGCGGGTACGGGCGGCCCCGGACCGCAGCCCCCGGGTCCGGGCGGTCGCGTACGCCCCGACCTTGATGTTGACCGTGTCGTCCTTGGCGCCGACGAAGTCGGCCTCGGCCATGCGCGTCACCAGGCGCGGCAGGACGATCTCGCGCTCGAGGAGCCCGAGAGCCGCGGTGACGACGCGCTCGGCCTTGATGAAGATGTTCGCCATCTCTCAACCTCCCTCAGAAGGGACGGCGAGGGATGCCTGCCACCAGCTTCCGGGGGTCGAGCTCCTCCGGCTCCACGTCGGGGCCGGCCCCGGGGCGCAGCCGCTCCCTCGGCTTGGTGCTCGCGTTTCCCGTGCCGGGAGAGCCCCCCGTGTCGGCGGGCTTGATCGCCTCGAGGAGCTCCGCGGCGGCCTCCTCGAGCTCCTCCCGCGAGGAGCCGTGGAGGAACCGCGCGAGCTTCGGAGGCAGGCCCCGCTCGGCCGCCACCTCGTGCCGGAGCGCCCGGAGCTCGGCCTCCTGGGCCCGCCGCTGGGCGTCGGCGAGCCGCTCGGCCACCGTCTTCTCCGCCTCCTCGGCCTCGCGGAGGCGGCGCGCGGCCTCGGCGTTGGCCTTGGCCTGGGCCTCATGCTTGCGGGCCAGGGCCTTCCACTTCTCGGCCTCGGCCTTCCAGTCGCGCTCCTCGGAGCCGTGGTCCTCGGAGCCCTTCTCCTCGGAGCCCTGCTTCTCCTTGGTCATCTCGTCCGTGTCGGACATCGCTTCGACCTCCCGTGTCGGGTCACTCGCGCTGCGCGTCCTCGAGGTGGGCGCGCAGGTGCCGCGCCACGCCGTCGCGATCGCCGACCGGGATGTCGGTGCCGCCCCGGGCCCCGCCGAGGACGGCGAGCCCGGCGCGGCAGGCCGGGAGGTTCGCCGGCGCCCCCACCCGCGGCCCGTGATGGGGGAAGCGGTA
>DATLZM010000033.1:0-4825 GCA_035573995.1 Actinomycetota bacterium
CTCGGCAGCCAGGTGACCGCCCGGATCGACTCCCTGTTCGAGCAGATCGGGCCCATGCAGCGCCTCATGGGGTCCCTGGACGCCCGGATGACAGGGCTCCAGGAGACCGTGGGGGCCCTCCAGGGCTCCGTGGGGTCGCTCCAGAGGTCCGTGGGGACGGTCCAGGAGACCGTGGGGGCCCTGGACGGGCGGATGGGCGCGCTCGAGGAGGCGGTCGGGTCCCTCGACACCCGGCTCATCGCGGTGGACGAGGCGGTGGGGTCCCTCGACACGCGGCTCGTCGCGGTCGAGCAGCGCCTCGGCACCGTCGACAGGCGGCTCGACGCGCTCGCCTCCAAGCTCGACGAGCACCTCCAGCGCCACGCCAGCTAGCCTCCGGATCGCGCCATCCGGCGCCGAGGATGGGCGTCCACGGCGGAGATCACCGCGAGCCGGCCCGATCTGGACGGAGAGGAACCCCTTCAACGCCTTCTCGGCCGCCTGCTGGGAGAGGAAGCACGCGAGGTTGTATCGGCCTCCGTCGCGGGCGAGGCGCGCATCGTCGAGGTCCCGGAGCGCCGGGCACGGACGATCCGGTCGGCCTCGGCGGCGAGCGCGCGGGCCCGCTCCGCTCGCTCCAAGCGCGCGAGTATAGGTACAGGCGCCAGAGCTCCTACCCGCAGCCGTCGCAGCCATCCGGCCGGATCAACGCAGCTGGAGCCGGTCGAGGAACCCCCGTGAGGTCAGGACGGGCGGATCCGGGTCGGGGAGGCCGGTGAGGTGGGCGTCGCCCGACACTAGCACGTCGGTCCGAGCCGCCCGGGCCAGCGCGACCAGGTAGTCGTCCCCGGGGTCCGGCGTCACGGGGGGAGCCGGGGGATCCAGGACCACCACCGCCCGCTCCGCGAGCAGTTCGAGGTACCCGGCCACCTCCGCTCCGGTCACGTGGCGTCGGAACTTCGGCCGGCGGAGGACCCGGTCGAGCTCCCCGAGCAGCCAGGGGGAGACCACGAGCTCGAAGTAGCCCTCGAACGACGCGAGCAGCAGCGCGGCGGGCGCGCCCCTCGGCGAGATCAGGGCCGCCACCAGCACGCCCGGATCGAGGACGGCAGCCGGCACCTACCCGCGCGAGGAATGGAGTTCGCGGTAGGCGAGCCGAAGGGCCTCCTCTTCCCCCAGGTCGCTCCGGTCCCAGACCGCCGAGATCAGACCCAGGCCGAGATAGCGGCGGAGCGCCTCCTCCATCACCTCGTAGTCCCGGCGCCCGGTCCGTGCGGCCAGGACCTTCGCCCGCCGCAGGAGGTCCTCGTCCAGGTACATCGTCGTCTTCCGCCTGGCTCCCACGGGTGCGAAGTTAGCGTTTCCTTTCCATCAAGACCGAAAGATGGCAACACGGGGCCAGGGGGCCCTCTGTCCGGATCCTCGCGGGGCCCGGGAACTTCCGGGCAGCGCGAACCACAGGAGCTCCTGGCGGCCCCGCTCCCCCAAGGGGCCGAGTTCCACCACGCCCCCCGGTGCGGGCGCCCTCGGGGGCCCGCCGGTTCAGGTACCCTCCAGGGCCCGCCGGGCCACCTCGGTCCGGAACGCGTCGAGGTCGTCCAGCCGGGTCCGGAGGATCTCCACGACCCGCCGGTCGTCCACCCCGAGGTACCCGTGGACGAGGAGGTTCCGGAACCTCGCCATCTCCTGGAGGGCGGGGACGAGGCCGCGGTCGACGAACCCCGCCTCCCCGAGGACGGCGAAGGAGTCGGCGAAGCTCGTCGGGGCACGGAGCCCCTCCGAGGCGATGGTGTGCTGGGCGAGGTCGATGCAGGTCTCGATAGCCACCACGAAGCGGTACTTCACGGCGGCCAGGAGGTCGGGGTCCTCGAGGAGGCTCGAAGGGTCCCGGGCGGCGAGGGCCCGGAGGTGGGACAGCTCCTCCGCCAGCCGGTCGAGGAGGGCCCGCACTCGGCCGGGGTCGACCATCAACGGCGGCCCTCGGCGTGGCGGCGGAGCAGCTCCCGGTCGAGCTCCCGGGCGTGGAGGTCGAAGTCGAGGAACTCGCGGAACGCACGGCTCTCAAAGGCCACGCGGGCGGGCTCGTCGCGGCAGTACAGGACGATCCGCTCCCGGAGGATCCTTCCGACGAGCGGGAGGGGCGCGTCGTTCATCACCACGACCTCGATGCCCCCGACCCCCGAAGCCTCCTCGAGACGCCCGGCGAGCGCCAGGGCCTCGGCGAGGGGGTCCGCGGGGGCTCGGTCCAGGTAGACCGCCACGTCCACGTCGCTGTCCGGGCGGGCCCGCCCCGTGGCCCGCGATCCGAAGAGGTAGGCGAAGACGACCCCCGAGTCCTCGAAGGCCGCGGGGGCCGCCCTCCGGAGCCGCTCCTCGACCGGGTCCGCCACGCCCAGGATGTTCCCACGTCAGGGGCCGGGGGGCGCGGCTCCGCCCGGGGCGCGCGGCTCCGCCCGCGGGGCCGTGTCGGCGAGGGGTGTTACAGTGCCCACACCTCCCCGGGGGAGGGTCCGGTGGATCCCGTCCAGAGCCTGGTCAACGGGGCGATTGTGGCCGTGGCGGCCGGCGTGGTCGGCCTGCTGATCCACGGGTTCCGCCGGGAGATGCGCGAGGCGGTCGCCGGCCTCGAGGCGAGGTTCGAAGTCAAACTCGGTGAGACCGGCGACGAGCTCCGGGGGGAGATCGCCGCCCTGCGCCAGGAGATGCGGAGCGAGCTGGCCCAGGTGCGGGACGAGCTGAAGGTCCTCCGCTCCGACCTCACCCTGGTGGCCCTGGCCGTCGGCGCCAAGCCCCACGCCCAGAACGCGTAGCCACGCGGGGGCGCCGGCTCAGCCCGGTCCCGTGGCCGGACCCCGCCCCGCCAGGACCAGACCCCGTTCGAGCGCTCGGCGCGCGAGGGGGACGCGCTCGGCCTCCTCCCGCGTGTAGCAGAAAAGCTCCACCGGCAGCCCGACGCCCTCGAACGCCGGCCAGTAGTCCAGGGGGCGGTCGAACCAGCGGGGCCGGTCGGAGCGCTCGAGGAGCAGCAGGACGTCCGCGTCGCTCCCCGGCACCGCCCGTCCCTCCGCGAGGGACCCGAAGAGCACGACCCGTGACACCTCCGGCCGGTCAGCCAGGAGCCGCTCCGCCGCCGCGCGCAGCCGCTCCAGCGCGAGCCCGCTATCCAGCCAGAAGACCCTCACAGAACCGAACGACCTCTCCCGAATCACGGAGCGCACGCTCGGCATCCTCCCCCGTGTAGTACTCGCCCGGGCTCCCCGACTCCCACCCGTTCGGGTAGCGCGCGGGGACGTAGAACCGGTCCAGCCGCCGGGCGGCCGCGACCAGTTCCTCGGGGACCTCGACCCGCTCCCGGAGCCCCTCGAGGAGCTCCCGGACCGAGTGCCCCCACGCCGTGCCGCCCAGCCGCTCGTAGACCGCCTTGGCCGCCTTCTCCGCCGCCTGCTGGGCCGCGAAGCAGGCCCACTCGTGGAAGCCAGCCTCGGTCTGGGCCCGCGCCGCGTCGAGGTCCCGGCGGGCCTGCCTGATCCAGTCCCGGCTCCGCTCGGCCATCCCGCGAGCACCCTACCAACGCGATGGCGGCCGGGCACGGAGGACGGGAACCGCGGCCCCGGCCCGCCGAGGCCCGGGGAACGCGGACCGAGCGGCTCGGGAAGCGTCGAGCTCCGAGCACGCGGACGGAGCCGGGGGCTCGGGAGCCATCGAGGTTCCGGGGACGGGAACCGAGGCGGGTGGCGTCGGACCCTACGAGCCGGTCCCGGTCGTGGCGAAGACCGCGTAGGACGTGTAGCCCGACGCCCGGCCGTCGTGGACGACCACGCGGGTGGCGGGCCCGGTCCAGACCACCGAGGGCCCGTCGTTGATCCTCCAATCGGGGTCGCGGGTGCCGGCCACGATCCGCCCGGCGCCCCAGGACTCCCCGTCCGCCGACTCGGCCCAGGCGAGCGCCACCCGGGCGTCGGCGGAGAGGAGGTCGCAGCCCGCGGTGCGGCACTCGGCCCAGGCCAGCCCGACCGTCCCGTTCGGGGAGGTCCCCGCCGCCAGGTCGTACCCGCCCTTTCCCGGGAGCCCGGCGCCGAACGCCGAGACCTGCACCCGCGGTCCCCAGGCGCCCGCCCGCCAGGTCCGGGCGAACACGCCCCGCCCGGTGGTCCAGGCGAACGTGAGCCGCTCAGGCCCGGCGGCCACGGCCGGCGCGCCGCCGTTCGCCCGCCCCCCGCCCGGGGCGAGGACCACGGTCTCGCCGAAGGTCTCCCCGCCGTCCGTGGACACCTTGGCCCGCACCTCCCCTCGGCTCGAGGAGATCCAGACGACCCCCACCGTCGAGCCCGAGGCGGCCACCGCCGGGAGCCCGGCGAAGCCCTCGCCCAGGGGGTCGAGGGCCTTCGTCCTCCCGACCTCCGTCCGCCGCCAGGTCTCCCCGCCGTCCGCCGAGCGCGCCAGGCGGACCCTCCCCGCGCCGGCATCGGTCCAGACCACGTACGCGCGCCCCTCCGAGGCGGCCGCGGACGGCCGGTCCACCCGCCCCCGCCTCGGCGAGAGCCTCGTGGTCCGGCCCCAGGCGGACCCCGAGCCGGTCCGGACGAACAGCACCCGCGGCTGCGCGGGGTCGTAGCGCTCGTAGCTCCGCTGGGTGAGCCAGGCGGCGACCAGCGTCGTGCCGTCGGAGGCGAGGGCGGGGCGGAACGCATGGCGCTCGGGCTGACTCACCCGGAGGGGAGCGGACCAGCTCCTCCCCCCGTCGGTGCTGGAGACGTGGAACACGCCCTGGTAGGGTCCGCCGTCCCGGGCGAACCCCTTCGACGTGAGGTCCGAGGCGTAGAGCACGTGGAGCGCGCCGCCGGCC
>DATLZM010000034.1:0-1094 GCA_035573995.1 Actinomycetota bacterium
GCCCGGGCCGCCGCGACGAGCACCCGGGCGAGGTCCGCGGTGCCGGCGGCGAGGACCACGGCGACGGCCGCGAGGGCGGCCACGACGAGCGTCACCGCGCCCCGCTCGGAGCCGCGCCCGCCGGGGAGCCCACGCCGCGTCACGCGAACTCCTGGCGGGCGGTGGCCGAGGCGGAGAGCTCCACGGCCGGGGGGAAGAGCCACCCCACGAACGGCACCCGGACGGGGTCCGCGTAGCGGAGCGACACCGTCACCGGGTCCCCGGCCGACCCAGCCCGGGCCACCTCCAGCTCGATCGCACCCAGGTCGAGGCCGGGCGCCGCGGCGACCACGGCCCGACGGACCGCTTCCTCGTCCGGGGTGACCGCGGCCTCGCGCGCCCCGGCGCGCGAGGCCTGCTCGAGCACGAGGCGGTCACGGGCGAGGAGCCCGACCTGCACCAGCGCGAGCCCCACGAGGAGGAGGATCGGGAGCACGAGCGCGAGCTCGACCGCGGCCTGCCCCCGGGCCTCGGGGGACCCCATCACCCGACGCACGGGAGGTCCCGTCCCTCACTGGGCGCTCCCGATCACCTGGTCGATCACCGCGTCGAAGAACGCCGGCAGCTTCCCCGACGAGCGCGCCCAGGCGATCAGCACGACCGCGATGGCCGCCGCCGCCAGGATCACGAGCGCGTACTCCGCCGTGGTCTGGCCCTCCTCGCGGGGGCGCCTCGCTGCGAGGCGCTCGGCCAGCCGGAGCGTCACCGCCACGAACGCGGACAGCATGGTCACCTCCTCTCTCAGCCGATGGACCGAACGGTGGTGA
Organism: Actinomycetota bacterium; assembly: GCA_035573995.1. Taxonomy (GTDB): domain Bacteria; phylum Actinomycetota; class UBA4738; order UBA4738; family HRBIN12; genus DATLZM01. The sequence continues at coordinate 807 of DATLZM010000034.1, forward strand.
GCAGGACCGGCACCACCGTGAGGAGGAGGAACGCGGGGAGGATGAGGAACACGAGGGGGAAGAGCATGAGCACCGGGGCCCGCCGGGCGCGCGCCGCCGCCTCCGCCCGTCGGGCGGCGCGGACCCGGTCCGAGAGCTCGACGCACGCCCGGGCGAGGGAGGTCCCGAGCCGCTCGGTGCGGGCCAGGAGGACGACGGCCCGACGGAGGTCGCGCGAGCCGATCCGGTCGGCGCAGCGCGCGAGCTCGTCCCGCCACCTGGCGCCGAGCTCCGCGGCCCCCGCCACCG
>DATLZM010000035.1:0-1647 GCA_035573995.1 Actinomycetota bacterium
ACCGGGCGGAGCGGGCCTCGGTCGCCGCGATCGTCTCGTTCGACGAGGTGATCAGCGTCGGCAACTTCCTCAGCTACTACGAGCCGGCGCCGGGGTGGTACCGGGAGCGGCTCCGCGAGATCGCCAACCGCTACGAGGTGCCGCTCCTCGGCGCGGAGCGGGCGGAGGAGGCGATGCGGGCGTGGAACGGAGGGGAGCGGGCGATCCCGGGATCGAACGGGAAGGAGGAGGCGATGCGGGACTCGAACGGGAAGGAGGAGGTGTGCGCGACGTAGAGGTGGTGCGGGAGCTGGTCGGTTCCCTCCGGGCCGGCGAGCCCAAGGCGGCGGGCGGGCTCGCCCTGGTCCCCGTCTTCGGCGGGCGGCGGGCGGGCGGCTACCTCCTGGCGGAGGAGGCGATCGCGGCCGGGCTGCTCGAGGTTGGGGAGCTCGGCGGGGGCGTGGTGCCCGAGCTCGTGGTGCGGAACCGCGCGTCCCAGCCGGTCCTGCTCCTCGAGGGCGAGCACCTGGTGGGGGCGAAGCAGGACCGGGCGCTCAACGTCTCGGTGCTCGTGCCGGCGAGCTCCGAGCTGCCGATCCCGGTGAGCTGCGTGGAGGCGGGGCGGTGGGCGTACCGATCCGGGCGCCGCCTCTCGGTGGAGCGGACGTTCTCGAGCCCCGGCGTGCGGCGGGTGAAGACGTCCTCGGTGGCGGCCCGCCGGCGCACGGTCGGCGACCGGCGGTCCGACCAGGGGGCGGTGTGGGGCGCGGTCGAGGCGCGCCTCGCGGCCTCCGGCACCCGCTCGCCGACCTCCTCGCTCCGCGACGCCTTCGTCGCCCGGGCGTGGGACCTCGACCGCATCCTCGGGGCGGCCGGGGAGCCCCTGCCGGAGCAGACCGGGGTGCTCGCCTGCATCGGCGGCCGCCCGGTCGCGCTCGACGTGTTCGACCGGCCCGAGGCGCTCGCCCGCCTGTGGCCCCGGCTGGTCCGGGCCTACGCGCTGGACGCGCTCGGTATGGCGGAGGCCGCCGTCGCCGGGGAGGAGGTCGAGCGGTTCCTCGGCCGGCTCCGGGAGGCCGAGGTCACGGCGCACGACGCGGTCGGCCTGGGGACCGAGGTCGTGCTGACGGCGGCGGGCCTGACCGGCTCCGCGCTGGTGTGGGAGGCGGCGGTGGTGCACCTCGCGGCCTTCGCGGACGGGGAGGGGAACGCGGCCCGCCCGTGGTTCCGTTCCGAGGCGAGCCCCATCGAGCGCGGAGCCCGTTGGCGCCGCCGGACCGAGGCGGAGGCGCCCCCCGACCGCGGTGGGTCCGCCCCCGGATCCTCGGGGCGGGGGTGGTTCCACGGCGAGGACGAACCGACGGCGGGGGGATGAGTGACCGATCGACCTGGCGCGAGAGGACCGGGACGCGATCCAGCCGGGGGCTGGCCCGCCGAGGCCGTTACCCGCGACGCTCGTCCTTCCCGGATCCGGCGCCCGGCTCAGGGGGCCGTGCTCCGGGGCCGGGACCCTTCGGGGGAGGGGCGAGCTCGGTGACGAGCTTCGGGCCCGCGGGGTACCCACCCCGGGTCTCGACCGGCCGTTCCTTCCCGCCGTCGCGGCTCATCTCAGCCCTCGATGAACTCCAGGTACTCGACCTCTGCCCAACGCAGGAGGATACCCGAACC
>DATLZM010000036.1:0-1031 GCA_035573995.1 Actinomycetota bacterium
ACTCGAAGTGGTTCCCGTCGGGGACGATGAACCGGCCGCCCCAGATGAACCCCCACCGCTCGAGCACCCGGACGAGGTGGGGGTCCTGGTGCGGGGGCTCGCCGAAGGCGTTCCCGGCGAGGTTGATGTCGAAGGCGATGCCCCAGGCGTGGTGCGAGAGGTTGGCCGTCGGGTCCCGGAGGATGTGCCGGGGCGAGTAGCAGCCGTGGTAGCTCCGCACGAGGTCGGCGTACCCGAGCCGGATCAGCTCGCGCATCGCGCCCTCGATCTGGGGGATGATCGCCACGTTGCAGGTGATCTCGCCGAGGAGCGGGACCCGCACCGTCGCGATGTGCTCCTTCACCCACGCCGGGTCGATCAGGAGGTAGCCGGGCCGGTCCGGGTCGGGCCGGGCGGCGAACTCGCCGAAGAGCATCTTGATCCGCACGGGCGGCAGGACCGCGTCGCCGTGGCGGAAGTAGGGCGTGTCGCCGGGGGCGCGGACCTGGAACGGCGTGCCGGGGGGGAAGAGGGGTCGGACCCGGCGGGCGATCTCGCCGGTGCCCATCCGCCGCCGGGGTTCGAGGAGGGCGTACCGCGCCCGCCGGACGCCGATCGCCCGCCCCACCTCGCGCGAGACCAGGAGCTCGTTCGCCCCCACGAGCTCGTCGGGGAGGACGCCCGCGACCTCCACGCGGACGTCCCCGAACTCGAGGACGGCCCCCGGCCCGAGGCCCCGCAGGGCCGCGCTGCTCGTCCCGAGCACCCCCTGGCCCGCGGCGAGGGCCCGCGTCACGCCCCGGTCGACGGGGGGGAGGAACCACGCGTAGTCGTCCGGGTCGACCGCCGCCACCTCGAGGGGGATCGCGTACCGGCCGGGCGGGTCGTCGACGATCCGGCCGTCCGCGGCGAGGGATCCCGTGAGCCACGTGTTGTCGCTCTCCACGACCACCGAACGGCGGACCCAGGGCTCGCTCCGGAGGCGTCGGCCGAACCCCTCGGGCAACCCGCCGTAGCTCCAGACCAGGAACGTGTCGGGCGGGGTCCTCCCG
>DATLZM010000037.1:0-8460 GCA_035573995.1 Actinomycetota bacterium
GGCGGTTCTTCCGGGCCGAGGCCGCCGGGCGCCCGCTCGCGCGCCCGCCCGCGGAGCCGGAGCGCCGCATCCATCGCCGGGCCTTCCGGTGGAGCCGGGACCGCGCCTCGCCGATCGCCGCACGCAGGGGCTGACGCGGCGGATCAGCGGCGAGCGCGGCAGGCGGCGTGCCCCCGTGGTCCTCGTCGAGCCGGAGCTCCTCGCGCCGGGGGTTCGGCTCGGCGGCGACCGGCCGCTCCGAGGGTCAGGGTGACCGCGTCAGCCCCTCGTCGAACCGGATGATCTGGGACCCGCTGACCGGACGATGGTGAGGAGGATCGCGCCGGCGACCGCGGATGACTCGTACGGGCGTCCCTCCTCGGGCGGCCCCGCTGGCGGAGCGGCACCGGTCCCGCCCTCGAGCATCGGTTCGAAGCCCATGGTCGGCCTCCGCAGGAGTCGTGCGACGATACCCACACGATCGCTTCCGAGCAAGGCGACCAGGGTGGCTCCGACTCCGGCGAGGGCTTGACACCGGGGCCCGGGGACCGTAGCACTTCCGTGGAACCCCCACGGGAGGGCAGGTGGCCAAGGACCTCCGCTTCCCGCTCTTCGAGCGCGCCGAGCGTCTCGGCATCCTCGAGGGAGGAAGCGCCTTGATCTCCGCGCCGACGGCGACCGGCAAGTCCCACGTCGGGCGCGAGGCCATCCGCCGGGCCCTCGCCCGCCGCGACCCCGGGACACATGCGTACCTCGTCCCTTACCGCGCCCTCGCCGAGGAGGTCTTCGACGCGTTCCTCGATCTCTTCGCGGGGACGGACGCGCGCGTGCGGATCTCCACCGGCGACCACCGGGACCCGGTGCGGCCCGAGGAGGCCGACCTGGTCGTCGCGACCTACGAGAGCTTCGCCGCTCTCCTCCACGCGAGCCCATTCCAGGTCGGGACCGTCGTCGCCGACGAGGTGCACCTCGTGGCCGACGAGACCCGGGGGCCCGCGGTCGAGGGGCTGTTCGCGCGGCTCCTCGCGTCGGGCAGGGTCGGCGCCCTCGTCGCGCTCTCGGCGGTGATCGAGAACGACGGCGAGCTCGCCCGGTGGCTCGGCGTGCCGCTCGTGAAGGGCACCGCGGCCGACCGACCCGTCCCGCTCAAGCTCGGTTGGCAGCCGACGGACGACCTCGACGCGACCCTCCTCGAGCACCTCCGCCCGACGCTCGACGGGGAGCAGGCGCTCGTGTTCTGCAGCTCGCGGACCCGGGCCGAGGCGGTGGCCCGCCGCCTCGCCGAGGGGCTCGGGGGCGGCGACGGCCGCGCCGGAGGGCTCGCCGAGCGCATCCTCGAGGAGGACCCCGACGCCACCGGGGTGGCGGAGCTCCTCCCCTCCGGCGTGGCGTTCCACCACGCGGGGCTCTCCAAGCCCACCCGCCGCGCGCTCGAGCTCGCGTTCCACGAGCGGCTCCTCCGGATCCTCACCTGCACACCGACCCTCGCCGCCGGGGTGAACCTCCCGGCGGGGATCGTCGTGGTCCGCGACGTCCGCCGCTACGAGGTGGTCCGGGGTCGCGGCCGGAGCGTCGTGATCCCCTCCGGCGAGGTCCTGAACATGCTCGGCCGGGCCGCCCGGCCGCTCCAGGTGGACCGGGGGGTCGGCATCGCGCTCGTGGAACGGGACCTCCGGAACGAGCCCGACGTCGTCGAGCTCCGCCGGGCTATCGAGGCCGGGCAGGGCGGCGTGGTGCGGAGCCGCCTGCCCGAGAGCTTCGAGGGGACGATGCGGTTCGTCCTCTCGGTGGTGGTCGAGCGCGGGGAGGCCACCCGGGAGGACGTGGCCCGGGCCTACGAGCGGACCCTCGCGCACCACCGGGCTCCCGAGCCGATCGCGTTCGACCGGCCGTTCCGCGAGGACCTGATGGAGGACATCCCCGACTACCGCAAGGTGGTGGAGGCGGCGGGGAACATCCGCCTGCTCGGGTACGACCTCTCCCCCGAGGGGGTCCACGTCGCGGTGGGCTCGGGCGACCGCACCTACGAGGTCACCATCGGCGTCACCACCGTGACCTGCACCTGCCCGGCGGCCAGCCGCTACTACCGGGGGAAGGTCTGCAAGCACCAGGCCTGCGCCATCCACGACCTGATCTTCGGGGACGGGGTGGACGAGGAGGCCCGCTACCGCGCGATCTACAACTGCGGCCACGTGTTCTCGGACCGGCTCGACCCCGGCACCCGCCTCGCCCAGTCCCTGGAGATCCTCACGGCCTGGCGGTTCCTCGAGCGCGTCCCCGGCGCCTGGCGCGCCACGCCCCTCGGCCGGGTGGCGTCGGCCTCCGCCTTCGACCTCCTCCTCGCGCACCAGGTCGCCGACCGGGTCGCGCCCGCCGCCGAGGCCACGTACCGCGACGTCGCCCGGTGGGCGGCCGAGGACTACCTCGCCGACGAACGCCAGCGCGGGAAGTGGCTCCGGGCGCTGGACGCCTGGCTCGACGAGGTGGACCAGCGGGACATCCGCCTCCCCGTGCGGTACCGGGGGGACTTCGAACGCGGGCTGGAGGACCTGTCGCGCGTGTGCCTGCTCTACGAGAAGGCCGCGGCCGTCCTCGGGAAGCCCGGGATCGCGGAGGCCGCCAGGGACGCCGCCGCGGCGATCCGCTACGGGGTCGCGCCCGAGCTCGTGCCGGTGATCGGCCTCCAGCTCCCCGGCCTCCGCCGCGGGCGGAGCCGGTACCTCTACGAGCGGGGCATCCGCGGGGTCGAGGACCTCGCCCGCGCCGACCCCGAGGCGCTCGCGGACCCCCGGCGGGCCCCGGCCTCCCTCGTCCGGGACTGGGTCGAGCGGGCCCGGGAGATCCACCAGGCCCGGGCCGTGGCCACCGCCGACCGGGAGGAGGCCGACCAGGAGTTCGACGAGCTCGTGGCGCGGTTCCGCGTGGATCCGGACGCCCTCCGGTGATGGCCGCGCCGACCCTCACCGCCGAGCAGGAGCGCGCCGTCCGCCACCGGGCGGCGCGCCTCCAGATCCTCGCCTGCGCCGGGTCGGGGAAGACCGAGGTCCTGGCCAGGCGGGCCGTCCGGCTCCTCCTCGAGGGCGCGGACCCCGCCTCGGTGATCGCGTTCACCTTCACCGAGAAGGCCGCCTCGGAGCTGAAGGCGCGGATCGAGCTGCGGGCGGCCGAGGCGGACCCCGCGTTCCGGGAGCTGCCCCCCGCCGGCCGCGGGATGTTCGTGGGCACGACCCACGCCTGGGCCCTCGAGGCGCTCCGCGGGCTCGGCGAGTACGAGACCGCCGACGGCCTCACCGAGGCGGCCGAGTGGGCGCTCCTCCACCGGGTCGCGCGCCGGATCGGCGTCGTCGACCTGTACGCGGCGCGGCAGGGGAGCCCGAGCGAGCGGGTCGCGGCGGCGCCGGCGATCGAGGCGTTCCTGCGGAGCGCCGAGGTCGTCCACGACGAGCCGGTCGACCGGGAGGTCCTCCGCGCCCGGGCGCCGGGCTTCGCCCGCGTGCTCGAGCGCTACGAGTGGCTCCTGGGCGAGATGCGGCTCCTCCCGTTCCGGCTGATGATCGCCCGGGCCGTGGACGAGCTCCTCCCCGGCGGGGGGCTCCGGGAACGCCTGGCGGGTCGGGTCTCCCACGTGCTCGTGGACGAGTTCCAGGACTTCAACCGGCAGCAGGACCGGCTCCTCGGGCTCCTCGCGGAGCTCGGGGCGGAGGTCACCGTGGTCGGGGACGACGACCAGGCGATCTACCAGTGGCGCGGCGGGGACGTCTCGCTGCTCGTGGACTTCGCCGCCCGCCACCGGGGGGAACGCGTGGCGCTCGGGCGGAACCACCGGTGCCGCCCCGGGATCGTCCGCTTCGCCCGCCACGTGGTCGAGGCCCTCCCCGCCGCCGAGCGGCTCCCCAAGGTCCTCGAGGCGGCCCGCGAGGAGGCCGAGCCCGGGGCCGTGGAGGTGGCCACCTACGCCACGCCGGAGGACGAGGCGGGGGGGATCGCCGCCCGGATCGAGCAGCTCCTGGCCGACGGGCACCGGCCCGCCGACGTCGCGGTGCTCTACCGGTCGGTGCGAACGTCGGCGTCGCCGCTCGTCCGGGCCCTCCGCGAGCGGGGGATCCCCGTCGCCGTCGTGGGGAAGACCTCCCTCCTCGCCCGGCCGGAGATGGCGCTCGTCGCCCGGATCTTCGTCCTGTGGGCCGGCGGGGGCGGGGCCGGGACCTGGTACCCGGGCCCGGAGCCCGAACCGGAGACCGTGACGCGTGAGGGCCTGGCCGAGGAGATCCGCCGCCTGACCGGCGCCGACGCCCGGGCGGCCGCCCGGGCCATGGCCGGCCTCGACCGGCTCCGGGCCGGGGTCCTGCGGGAGGGGGTGGACGACAGCGTGGCCCTGTTCGACGAGATGCTCGCCGTGCTCGGGCTCCCGGGGAGCGACGAGGGGGCACGGTACCGCGAGCTCGGGCTGGGGCGGATGTCGGAGCTGCTGGTCGAGTTCGACCAGGCCGTCCGCCGGGCCGCGCCGGCCGAGCTGTACGCGGGCGGGGCGCCGGCCGAGCAGGACGAGGCCGACGAGGACGCCCTCCTCGCGGCCGACCGGGCCGCGGAGCCGCGCCGGGCCCTCGGGCTCACGCGCGGAGAGGTCTACCTGGTCCGGCTCAAGGCGTTCCTCGAGGCCTTCGCCGGCCGGGCGGCCGAAGAGACGCCGGACCCGCACGGGGTCGCGGGCGACGCGGTCCAGGTGATGACCGTCCACCAGGCCAAGGGCCTGGAGTTCCCCGTGGTCTTCGTGCCGGCCCTGGTGGAGCGTCGGTTCCCCTCGGCGCTCCTGGGGAGGCCGCAGGTCTGGTACGTGCCCGACGACCTCTTCGACCGGCGGCGCTACGAGGGCCGGGAGGAGGACGAGGCCCGGCTCCTCTACGTCGCCCTCACCCGGGCCCGCGAACTGCTCGTCGTGAGCTGGTTCGAGCGCCACCGAGTCCAGCGGGCGGAGCCCTCGAGGTTCGTCGCCAACCACCTCCGGCCGGCCCTCCCCCTCGCGCTCCGCCACGGCCAGGCCCGGCCGCCGGTCGTCCCCCGGACGGGCCCCGAGGAGCTCCTCGACGCCGACTTCGGGGCCCTCGAGACCTACCGGGAGTGCGGCTACCGCTACTGGCTCCGCCACGTCTGCGGGTTCGGGCCCCCCATCGTCCCCGAGCTCGGGTTCGGGAGGTTCCTCCACCACGTCGTGGCCGAGCTCGCGCGGCTCGCCATGGCGGGGCGTCGCCCCCGGGAGGAGGACGTGGACGCGATCGTCGCCCGGGACTTCTACCTCCCCTTCGCCGGGCCGGTGCCGGCGGCGAACCTCCGCGCGTCGGCCGCGCGGCGCGCCCGGGCGTACCTGCGGGGCTACGGGGAGGAGCTCGCGCGCGTCGTCCGGCCCGAGGCCCCCTTCGAGGTGCCCCTGGAGGGCGCCCGGGTCCGGGGGCGGATCGACCTGCTGCTGCGGGCCGACGGCGACGGCCGGCGCGTGGAGCTCGTGGACCTCAAGACCGCGGCGAACCGGCCCCCCTCCGAGATCCACATGAACCAGCTCCGGATGTACGCGCTCGCCGTCGAGCGGCAAGGCCTCGAGCCGGTGCGGCTGTGGATCCACGACCTCGACACCGACCGCGGCGGACGGATCCCGGTCCCCCACGACGAGGCCGAGCGCGAGCGGTTCCGCGAGCGCCTCCAGGGTTGGGTGGAGGGGATCCGCGCCGGGCGCTTCGAGCCCGCCGCCCGCCTCGAGGTCTGCGCGGGCTGCGACTTCCGTCGCTTCTGCCGCTACGCCCCGGCGGAAGCCCGGGGGTGATCGAGGCGGTCCCGTTCAGGGCGCGGAGGCGCTCGCGATCACCCCGCGGTTCACCCGCCTCACCGTCGCGACCAACCCCTCGGAGGGCTGAACGAGCACCTGCCGCCGAGTTATGGTGCGCGACGATATCCTCCCAACGTCCCTCGGCCGGGTACCGGATATGGAGGTGCGATCGGATGCAGGGCGCACGCAGCCACCGCGGGCCGCGGCGCCGACGACCTCAGGTCCCCTCCTCCGGCCCGAGGACCTCGTCGACCGCGATCCGCAGCCCAGGCAGGTGAGGAGAGGTCAGGGATCCGCCGCGCCCGACGATCGACGGGCGACCGAAGCCGCCGGGGCCCGCCTGGTAGAGCTCCAGCCGTTCCGCCTCGAGGTCTACGCACCAGTACTCGGGCACCCCCAGGCGCTCGTACAGGCCCTTCTTCTTCGTGAGGTCGAGCGTCCGGGTCGACGGCGAGGAGACCTCCACGACGAGGTCCGGGGCCGAGCGGATGGAGCGCTCCTCGAGCCGGTCCAGGTGCTCGGCCCGAACGAAGATCAGGTCCGGCTGGAGCACGTCCCGCTCGGAGATGTAGACGTCGAACGGCCCGGGGATCACCTCGCCACCGTGCGTCCTCGCGTAGGCGAGCAGCGCTCCGACCAGGCGGGCGACCGCGGCCTGGTGGCGACGGGCCGGGGAGGCGCTCACCAGGAGCTCCCCGCCCACGAGCTCCCGGCGCACCAGGTCCTGCTCGGGGAACATCGCCACGAGGTCCCGATAGGTGAGCCCGGCGCTCGGCTCGCTCGCCACCCGTCACCTCCCACACCGGCGGCAGGCTACCGGGAGCCTACGACACGGCCGGCGGCCGCGGAGGGGCACGGCCGGGGCCACCCGGGGTCACGCCTCCGGACGGACGCCGGGCGGCCTGGCCTCGTCCTCCCGCTCCTCGAGCCGGCGGATCGCCGCTCGGGAGAGGGCCGGGATCGGCACGCCCCGGGGCGGGACGATCACCGGCGGGGGCCGTCGCCGGCCGGCGCCCGCACCGGGAGGGCTCGGCTGCCGGAGCCCCTGCTCGAGGTAGCGCCGGACCAGCTCCCGCAGCGTCAGGCCGCTGAGCGCGGCGCGGGCCTTCAGCGCCCGGTACAGGTCATCGGAGAGGTCCACGGTGATGCGCACGGACACATGATGGCCTCCCTGTCGACACGGGCGCCACGGGCGGCCCGAGGGGGCTCGGCGCGGTCGCGGGTCCTCGGCCCTTCCTCCGCTCCGAGCGCACCGGGCGCGACGATCAGCCCGCGGGGAGCAGGTACGCGTGGTCGGGGCGCCAGGTCGCCCACGCGGGGTCACCGGGCCCGAGGGCCGGAGCCTCCACGGCGGGGGTGAGCACGACGAGCTCGAGCCCGTCCCCCTCGATGGCCGTCTGGAACCGGACCTCCGGGCCCTGGAACGTGCGGTCCAGCACGCGCACCGGCAGGCCGCAGCCCGGCGCCGGCTCCCCGGCCGTCAGCCGGAGGTGTTCGGGGCGGAGCATCAGGAGGGCGTCGCCTCCCACCCGGCAGGTCGGGGCGTGCGCCGCGGCGCGGAGCCGCCGCCCCCGGAGGTCCGCCGCCGCCCCCGAGCCCAGCGCGAGGATGCGGCACGGGAGGAGGTTGGCGCTCCCGATGAACCCGGCGACGAAGGCCGTGGCGGGGCGCTCGTAGACCTCCTCCGGCGGGCCCAGGTGCTCGATGCGACCGGCGTTCATCACCGCCACCCGGTCGGACATCGTGAGGGCCTCCCCCTGGTCGTGGGTCACGTAGACGAAGCTGATCCCGACCTCCCGCTGGATCCGCTTCAGCTCGAACTGCATCTCCTGGCGGAGCTTGAGGTCGAGGGCCCCGAGGGGCTCGTCGAGGAGCAGCACCCGGGGCCGGTTCGCCAGGGCCCGGGCCAGCGCGACCCGCTGCTGCTGGCCGCCGGACAGCTCCCGCGGGTACCGGCCAGCGAAGGCCTCCATCCGGACCGTGGCGAGCGCGTCCCGGACCACCCGGTCCACCTCGTCCCGGGGGAGCAGGCCGCGGCGCACCTTCCGCCGGGGGCCGAACGCCACGTTCTCGTAGACCGTCATGTGGGGGAAGAGCGCGTAGGACTGGAACACCATGTTCGTGTCCCTGCGGTGCGGGGGGAGGCCCGAGGCGTCGCGCCCGTCGATCAGGACCCTCCCGGAGGTCGGGCGCTCGAAGCCCGCGAGGATCCGGAGCGTGGTCGTCTTCCCGCAGCCCGAGGGCCCGAGGAGCGAGAAGAACTCCCCCGGGGCGATGCGGAACGACGCGCGGTCCACCGCGACGACGTCGCCGAAGCGCTTGGTGACCTCCACGAGCTCGAGGACGGGGCACGCCCCGGCCGCCCCGGGGCCCCCGCCCGGCCCCCGCGGAGCCCCCTCCGGCTCGGTCGCCGCCCGACGGCTCACCCCCGGACCGCCTCCAGCCGCGAGATCCGCGCGAGCCGGTAGCTCACCGCCGCGAGCACGCCCGTCAGGAGGAGCACCAGGAAGCTCATCGCCGAACCCACCCCCCAGTCCCCGAGCTCGAGGACCTGCTCCTGGATCACGTTCCCGATCAGGTAGCCCGACGTGCCGCCCACGAGGGCCGGCGTGGCGAACTCCGCGAACAGCGGGATGTACACCAGGATCAGCGAGACGAAGATC
>DATLZM010000038.1:0-4227 GCA_035573995.1 Actinomycetota bacterium
AGGAGGAGCGCGGCGACCAGCAGGGTCAGGAGCCGGCGGTCGCCCTCGCGCTCGGCCTGGCGGGCGAGGACCGGGAGCGAGACCAGCACGATGACCGGTGCGACGAACACCGCCCCCCAGGTGTCGTAGGAGGAGACCCCGGTGAGGACCAGGAACGCCGTCGCGCAGATGGCCGCGAAGACCGTCCCGAGCGCCGCGAGGGCCGCCGGCCGCCGTTCCTCGCGCGAGGCCGACGTGGGAGCGACCGCGACCGTCGATGCCGTCGCCCGCTGCACGGTCAGAACACCTCCAGGTCGCCCAGGGTGAGGGCCCACCGGCGGAGGTCCCACGCCGCCTCGCGGAGCTCCTCCCGGAGCGGCAGGGCCACCAGCGTGATCCCGGCGGGGGCCGGCAGGAACCCGGCTCGGCGCGCGGCCTGGAGGGCGGTCGAGCCCGGGGGGAACGAGCAGGCCAGGTGGTCGACGCGGGCGGCCCGCGCCACCCGCCGGAGCAGCCGAGCGGCCGTGGCCCGGTCCCCCGGCCGGACGAACACCTCCGCCACCGTCGTCTCCCACAGGCGCCCCCGGGGGCGGACCCGGAAGACCGCGAGCCCCTCCGGCGCTCCCGGGTCCCCCTCGACGACCGCCCGATAGTCGAAGCCCGGAGCCTCCCCGTACCGCCACCGGAGATACTCGAGCGTCCGCGGCGTCGCGAAACGACCCCCGGATGCATCCGGAGGTCCTGCGCGCCACGGGGCGCGGAGCCGCGCGAGCACGTCGCCCACGGCAGGCGCTGTCACAGCGGGCGGCGGGCCCGGATCCCCCGCCTCCCGGGGGCCGACGCTCCCGCGGAGGAAGCGGAACGGCCGGCGCACGCGCAAGGACACCGGGACCCGCCCGACCACCCGCCAGCCCATCTTCAGGTAGCCCGGGAGGCTCTTCCCGTTGGGGGTGTTGAACACGAGGTCGGCCTCCCCCCGGAGCGCGTCCAGGGCCTCGAGCGTGAGCCGCCGGAAGATCCCCCGCCCCTGGTGGTCGGGGTGGGTCGCGGTGTCCACGGCCCGGACCGCGCGGACCTCCCGCCCGTCGAGCTCGAACCGCCAGCGGAGGAACGCGCGGAGCCCGACGATCCTCCCCGCGGCTTCCGCCACGAGGAGGAACGAAGTCCCGAACGGGTTCGCCAGGTGCTTCCAGCGGAAGAACGCGGGATCCCGCCGACCGAGCGGCCCGCCCCCGAGGGATGCCCTCAGCAGCTCCAGGACGCGCCCCTCGTCGCGATCCTCGTACGGCCGGATGACGAGGTCAGGGAGGACCTTCACGAGAGCAGCTCCTCGTACACCTGCTCCATCCGGCGGACCGCTCGACGGATGTCGAAGCCTCGCGCCCGTTCCTGCGCGGCCAGACCCATCCGCGCCCGCAGCCCCTCGTCGCTCAGCAGCTCCACGATCGCCGCCGCCAGGGCCGCCGGGTCCCGGCGCGGGACCACCCGCCCGTGCACGCCGTCCTCGACGACCTCGGGGAGCCCGCCCGCGTCGGTCACCACGGCGGGCGTGCCCGCCGCCATCGCCTCGAGGAGGGCGATCGGCAGGCCCTCATGGACCGAGGAGAGCGTGAAGAGGTCGAACGCCGCGCAGAGCCGAGCGGCGTCTTCCCGGTATCCGGCGAAAACGGCGGCATCCGCGAGTCGCAGGTCCTTAGCGAGCCGCCGGGCCCGCTCCTCGAGCGGTCCCTGCCCGACGAAGACGAAGCGAACCTCGGGGATCCTCTGCCGCACCAGCGCCGCGGCCCGGAGGAGGTCCGGATGGGCCTTCGCCACCCGGAAGTTCGCGACGCACCCCACGACCGGGGCGCCGTCCCAGATCCCCAGCTCAGCCCGGATCGCCCGCCCCTCCGACCTGGGGGCGACCTCGTCCGTGGCCGGCCCGTGGTAGAGGGTCTCGACCGGCGGCATGCGCAGCGCCCTCCGGAGGGCGCCCGGGTACCGCACCGTCCGCGCGACCTGTCGGGAGACCGCGAACACGTGGTCGTTCCGGGGGAACGTGAGGAGGTTCCCCCAGTACGTGACGGTCCGGTAGCACTCCCACTCGTTGTGCTCGGTGTACACGTGCCGCACCTGGTCGCCGAGGGCCACGCGAGCCCAGATCCCCGTGTACGGGAGGTGGCTGTGCACCAGCTCGATCCCCTCGTCGTGGACGAGAGCCCTGAGCCGTGAGGCCCATCTCGCCCCGGGGCCGCCGCCGAGGCACGTGACCGGGACGCCGGCGGTCTCCAGCTCTCGGGCGAGCGCATCCTTCCACGGGAGCACATATGCGGCCAGGTAGCGGAACCGGGACCGGTCGAGGTGCCGCGCACCCGCGACCAGGAGACGCTCCGCACCGCCCGGCCCCAGGCCCTTGATCAGCAGCAGCACGTTCCTCGGCACGCGCGGCTCCTCGGTGAGGATCAGCGGACGGCGGTCGCCTCGGGCCGGACCGCCGCGCCCGTGCCCCAGGTCTCGAGCCAGGCCTGGAGCATCAGGACGTCCCAGAGTTGGTACTGCCGGTTCCGACGGCCCGAGAGGTGCTCCTCCCAGGCCGCGGCGATCGGCTCGGGTCGGAGGAACCCCTCCGACCGGATCCGCTCCGGGTCGAGGAGGTCCTGCGCCCACCCGCGGAGCGGGCCCCGCAGCCAGTCACCGATCGGGACGCCGAAACCCATCTTCGGCCTCTCCACCAGGGCCGCCGGCACGTGGCGGCTCAGCACCGCGCGGAGCGGCAGCTTCCCCCGCCCGTCGCGGACCTTGAGCGACGCGGGCAGGCTCCAGGCGAACTCCACGACCCGGTGGTCGAGGAACGGAACCCGCACCTCGAGGCTCACGCTCATGCTGGCCCGGTCCACCTTCGCCAGGATGTCGTCGGGCAGGTACGTGAGGGCATCCACCAGCATCATCCGCTGGGCGACCCCGTCCGCCGCCGGCCACCGTGCCGGGTCGGTGGCGACGGCGGGCGGCTCGCGCCCGCCGACGACGAGCGCCGACGGATCCGGCCAGTGGCTGATGAGCCGGACGTAGGCGTCGTCGGGGCCCCGGGAGCGCAACACGTCGACCAGCTTGTGCAGCTTGTCGGCGGGGATCCGCTGCCGGAGCGACGCGGGCATCACCGGGTTCGCGGCGCGGAGGATCCGTTCCCAGCGTGCCGGGGTCAGCCGCTCCAGCACCGCGGCCCCGGCCCGGCGCGCCAGCCCGGGGGCCCGGGTCGCCGATCCGTTGAGCGCGGGTACCCAGGAGTAGCGGTTGTAGCCGCCGAACAGCTCGTCGCCCCCGTCCCCGGAGAGCGCCACCGTCACCCACCTGCGCGCGAGCTCGGAGACGAGCAGCGTGGGGATCTGCGAGGAGTCGGCGAAGGGCTCGTCGTAGATGGAGGGAAGCCTGGGGATCACCGCCAGGGCGTCCTCGGGTTCAACCCGGATCTCGGTGTGGTCGGTCCCCAGGTGCCGCGCGACGGCCCGGGCCCCCGCCGACTCGTCGAAGGCGGTCTCGCGGAACCCCACGGTGAACGTCCGCACCTCCCGGCTGCCCTGCGCCCGCATCAGCGCGACCACGGTCGAGGAGTCGATCCCCCCGGAGAGGAGCGCGCCCAGGGGAGCGTCGGACTCCAGCCGGCAGGAGACGGCGTCGGCCAGCAGCTCCTCCAGTCGCTCGGCCGCTTCCTGGAGCGTCCCGGGGAACGGCGCGCTCCTCGCACGCGCGGCCACCTCGCGGGCGTCCCAGTAGGCGATCGGTCCCTCCTGGGAGCCCGGCCGGTCCGGCCTCACGGTCACCCAGTGCCCCGGCTCCAGCTTGCGGATCGCTCGGTAGATGGACCACGGGGTCGGCACGTACTTGAGCCGGAGGAACAGGGCGAGGGCCTCCCGATCCACCTCCGGGCGGAACCCCGGGTGGGCTCGGAGCGACTTCAGCTCGGACGCGAAGAGGAACGTCCTGTCGACCCATCCGTAGTAGAGGGGCTTCTCCCCCATCCGGTCCCGGGCCAGGTGCAGCGCCCGCTCCCGCCGATCCCACACGGCGAACGCGAACATGCCGTTGAGGCGCTCGAGGGCCGCCTCCAACCCCCACGCCTCGATCGCCGCGACCAGGACCTCGGTGTCGGAGCCGCCGCGGAACCGGTACCCCAGCCCCTCCAAGCGCCTCCGGAGCGTCCGGAAGTTGTAGATCTCCCCGTTGAACACCAGGACGTACCGCCCGCTCGGGGAGGGCATCGGCTGGTGCCCG
>DATLZM010000039.1:0-6048 GCA_035573995.1 Actinomycetota bacterium
GGGCGCTGGCCCGGGCCCACGGGCTGCGCGACGCCCCGGCCCAGGCCGACGCGGCCGACGCCGTCGCGGTCGCCCTCTGCCACCTCGCGCAGGCCCGGCTGCGGAGGGCCGCCCGGTGAGGGGGCGGCGGTGATCGGGTCGCTCCGGGGGGAGGTCGTGGAGAAGGCCGGGACCCGGATCCTCCTCGACGTCGGCGGGGTCGGCTACGAGGTCCTGGTCCCGACCTCGACCGCCGCGGCCCTCCCGCCCGTGGGCCGGACCGCCCGGCTCCTCACCCGGCTCCAGGTGCGGGAGGACGGGATGGCGCTGTTCGGGTTCGCGACGGCCGAGGAGCGGGCGGTGTTCGACCTCCTCGTCGGCGTGAACGGGGTCGGCCCCAGGCTCGCCCTGGCCTTCCTCTCCGCGCTCCGCCCCGACGCGTTCCGTCGGGCCGTGGCCGCGGGCGACGCCGCCGCCCTCACGGTGGTGCCGGGGGTGGGGAGGAAGCTCGCCCAGCGCGTGGTGCTCGATCTCCGGGACCGGCTGGGGGGCGAGCCGGGGGCGGTCGAGGGGCCGCTCGCCGAGGTCCGGGAGGCCCTCCTCGCGCTGGGGCTCTCGCCCCAGGAGGCCACCGAGGCGATGGCCGGCCTTCCCGCCGACGGGGACGGGTCCGTGGAAGACTTGCTGCGGCGGGCGCTCCAGCGGGTGGGGCGCCGGCCGTCAGGCTGAGCGGGGGGACGGTGGCGGCGGACGAGCCGAGGGTGGTGCGGGCCGAGGAGGCGGACGACGAGGAGCGGCGGTTCGACGCCGCCCTCCGGCCCCGCACGCTCGAGGAGTTCGTCGGCCAGGAGCGGGTGAAGGAGCAGCTCGCGCTCCTAGTCGAGGGGGCCAGGGCCCGGGGCGAGCCCGTGGATCACCTCCTGTTCTCAGGCCCCCCGGGCCTGGGGAAGACCACCCTCGCGGCGATCGTGGCGAACGAGATGGGGGCGGGGTTCCGCCCGACCTCGGGGCCGGCCCTGGAGCGGCCGGGCGACCTCGCGGCGATCCTCACCAACCTCGAGGAGGGCGACGTCCTGTTCGTGGACGAGATCCACCGGATGCCCCGGGCGGTCGAGGAGGTCCTGTACCCGGCGCTCGAGGACTACAAGCTCGACGTGGTCCTGGGGAAGGGGCCCTCGGCCCGGAGCATCCGCCTGGATCTCCCCCGGTTCACGCTGATCGGGGCCACGACCCGGCCGGGGCGGATCACGCTCCCGCTGCGCGAGCGCTTCGGGTTCTCCCCCCGCCTCGACCACTACCCGCTCGGGGACCTGGCGCGGATCGTGCGCCGCTCCGCCGGGATCCTGGGGGTCGCGATCGACGAGGGGGGCGCGGCGGAGATCGCCCGCCGCTCGCGGGGGACGCCCCGGATCGCGAACCGCCTGCTCCGGCGGGTGCGCGACGTGGCCCAGGTGCGCCACGACGGCCGGATCACCGCCGAGGTGGCCCGGGCGGGCCTCGCGCTGTTCGAGGTCGACGAGCTGGGCCTGGACAAGGTGGACCTGGCGATCCTCCAGGCGCTGGTCGCGAAGTTCGGCGGGGGGCCGGTGGGGCTCTCCACCCTGGCCGCCGCGGTGGGGGAGGAGGCCGACACGATCGAGGACGTCTACGAGCCGTACCTGCTCCAGCTCGGGTTCCTCCGCCGCACCCCCCGGGGGCGGACGGCCACGGAGCTCGCGTACCGCCACCTGGGGGCGGCCGTGCCGGGCGCGTTGCCGCTGTGAGGCACCCGTCCCGGGCGGCGGCGCGCTAGCCTGTATGCTCCGGGGTTCGCGCGCCGAGGAGGGACTCCGTTGACGATCTTCGCGATGCTCGCCCAGGAGGGCCAGCCCGCCGGGGGGACGATCGGGCTCCTGCTGCCGCTCCTCCTGATGGCCGGGATCTTCTACTTCATGCTGATCCGGCCGCAGCAGCGCCGGGCCCGGCAACAGCGGGAGCTGATCGAGAGCCTGCGGGTGGGCGACGAGGTGATGACCGCCGGCGGGATGTTCGGCACGGTGCGCCACATCGACCCCGACTCCGACATCGTCACCCTGGAGATCTCGCCGGGCACGAAGGTCCGGATGGTCCGCGGGGCGATCGCCCGTCGGCTCACCGAGCGGGACGGCGACGAGGGGGCCGGGCGGGAGCCGTGAGCGGATCGGTGGAGCGGGCGCCTGGGCGCGAGCCCGCGGGCGCGCGTCCCGCCCCGGTCGGGGAGCCGGCGCCCTCGGTCGGGCCGGCCCCCGAGGAGCTGCTCACGCTGGAGCGGGTCCAGCAGGACGAGGAGCTCTCCCGGTTCATCGCGGCGGCCGACCGGGTGATGGAGGGGCTCGGCTACACCGAGCACGGGTTCCGGCACGCGAACCTGACCGCGAGGATCGCGTTCCAGGTGCTCTCCCGCCTCGGCTACGACGAGCGGACGGCGACCCTCGGGTGCGTGGCCGGCTACCTCCACGACGTCGGCAACATGGTCTCCCGAGAGTTCCACGGGCAGACCGGGGCGGTCCTCGTCTACCAGGCGCTCCGGGACCGGGCCCCCGGGAACGACCTCGCGGCGGTCGTGGCCGCCATCGCGAACCACGAGGAGGAGAACGGCTACCTGGTCTCGCCGATCTCGGCCGCCGTGATCCTGGCGGACAAGTCCGACGTGCACCGCAGCCGGGTGCGGAAGTCCGACAACATCGAGTTCGACATCCACGACCGGGTGAACTACGCGGCCGAGCAGTCCTTCCTCCGCGTGGACTCGGCGGCCCGCACGGTGACCCTGGAGCTCACGATCGACACCGCGATCAGCAAGGTGATGGAGTACTTCGAGATCTTCCTGGGCCGGATGCAGCTCTGCCGCCACGCGGCGGAGGCGCTGGACGCCCGGTTCAAGCTCGTGATCAACGGGGCGGAGCTCGCGTGAGGCGCGGCCGCGGCCTCTGGCTCTCGGTGCTGTTCGTCCTGGCGCTCGTGGGCGCCTCGGCGGTGGGCTTCGCGACCGGGGTCCGGCCGGTCCTCGGGCTGGACCTGGAGGGCGGGGTCTCGGTGATCCTGTCCGCCCCGCCCGGCACGCCCAGGGACGTGATGGAGCGGGCGCTCGAGAACATCCGGGAGCGGGTGGACGCGTTCGGGGTGGCCGAGCCGCAGATCTTCGTCACCGGCACGAACATCGAGGTGCAGCTCCCGGGGCTCGCCCGGGGCCGGATCGAGGAGCGCCCGACCGAGCAGTGGTGCCTCGTGGACGGGGGCGCGGACCACGGCTGCGCGGGCTCCGAGGCGGAGGCCCGGGCGGCGCTGGCGGCCCTCTCGGTCGAGGCGGAGCCGGCCGAGGTGTGCCTGGAGACCGCGGAGGGGGAGCGGCTCGACTGCTTCGGGTCGCGGGACGCGGCGCGGGCGGCCCTGGACGGGATCCGGGTCGGGCCCCCGCCCTCCCCGTCGGCGACCCCGAGCCCCGGGGCCTCGCCGGCGCCCGCGGGGAACGCGTGCCTCGTGGGATCGCTCGGCAAGGTGTACCGCTGCTTCGAGACGCGGACGCAGGCCCGGGCGGCGCTCGAGGGCCTCGCGGTCCGGGTGACCCAGGAGCGCTTCTGCCTCGTCGAGGGTGGCGGGCAGGCGGCGGCGTCGCCCTCGCCGGGCGGCACCCCGACCCCCGCGGCCTCGCCGGCCCCCCGCCTGTCGTCGCGCTTCGAGCCCGAGCCCCTCCCCTGCGCGGACAGCCGCCAGGAGGCGGAGGCCGCGCGGTCCGCGCTCCGGGTCGAGCGGTTCACCCGGGAGTTCTGCGTGGTGAGCTCGGCGGGGAGGACGCTCGGCTGCCGCCTCACCCGGGACGAGGCCCAGGCCCTGGAGCAGGCCACCGGCCAGGAGCGGCTGCTCCAGCTGATCGGCACCACCGCCCGCCTCGAGCAGCGGCAGGTGCTGAACGTCCTCACCCCGGGCAGCCCCGGCTACGACACGACCCCGGTCACCTGCCCCACCCAGGTGGAGCGGGAGACCCCGGCCTGCTCGTTCCGGGCCCTCCGGGATCAGCAGGTCGTCTACCTGGGGAAGGACGGTCGGACGAAGTACGTGCTGGGCCCGGTGGAGGTGACGGGCGACGCGATCAAGCGGGCCACCGCGGTCTTCGCCACGGCGACGCAGACCAGCCTGGAGACGGGGTGGCGGGTGGACTTCGAGCTCACCCCCGAGGGCTCGCGGGCCTTCGCGGACGTGACGACCCGGCTCGTGTCCGAGCCCCCGCCCAAGAACCAGCTGGCGATCGTGCTCGACCGCGTGGTGATCTCGGCCCCCCGGGTGCAGTCCGCGATCACCGGGGGCGTCGGGCAGATCACCGGGAGCTTCAGCGAGCAGGAGGCCAAGGATCTGGCCACGGTCCTGAACGCCGGCGCCCTCCCCGTGGAGCTCACGAAGCAGCAGGTGGTCACGGTGAGCCCGACGCTCGGGCGGGAGTCGCTCCACCAGGGCCTCGTGGCCGGGATCGGCGGGCTCGTCCTGCTCGCGCTCTACCTGGCCTTCTACTACCGCTTGCTCGGCGTGGTCACCTGGGTGGGGATGACGGCCTGGGCCGTCCTCGCGCTGGCCCTGGTGTCGGTCCTCGGCCGGACCGCCGGCTACAGCCTCACGCTCGCGGGCGTCGCCGGGCTCGTGGTCTCCCTCGGGATCACCGCCGACTCCTACATCGTGTTCTACGAGCGGCTCAAGGACGAGGTCCGCCACGGCCGGAGCCCGCGGGCGGCCGTCGTCCCGGCCTTCGCCCGGTCGTTCCGGACCATCCTCACCGCGGACTTCGTGACGTTCCTCGCCGCGGTGATCCTCTACCTCGTGGCGGTGTCCTCGGTCCGCGGGTTCGCCCTCACCCTCGGTCTGTCGACCGTCCTCGACGTGTTCGTCGTCTACTTCTTGAAGCGGCCGCTCGTGTTCCTGATCGCCCGGAGCCGGCGGCTCGCCGAGCTCCGCGGGTTCGGCCTCGTGAGCGGCGTGGCCGCCGAGCCCGCGCCGGCCGGAGGGGGGTCGGGGTGAACCTCCGCCACGCGATCGAGACCTTCCGGGGCCACCGGACCCCGAGCTTCCCGATCGTCCAGCGGTGGCGCTGGTGGTTCGCCCTGTCCGGGGGGCTGTTGGCGCTCGCGCTCGTCGGGCTGCTGGTCCGGGGGCTGAACTTCTCCCTCGAGTTCGAGGGCGGGGCGCTCCTGCGCTACCCGGACCGGAGCGGGGTCGGCGTGGAGGAGGTCCGCCGGCTCCTCTCCGAGCCCCGGTTCGGCCTGGGCGACGCCGAGGTCCAGCTCGTGAACGGCGACGAGCTGTCGGTGCGGACGCGGTCGCTGTCGGGGATGGACGACCGGACCCGGGCGGCGCTCCTCGAGGCCCTGGCCCGCCAGGCCGGGACCCGGGTCGAGGAGATCAACCGGCAGGACGTGGGCCCGACCTGGGGCTCGGAGATCTCGCGGAAGGCGCTCCAGGGCCTCCTGATCTTCCTGGTCGCGGTCACCGCCTTCATCTCGCTGCGGTTCGAGTGGAAGATGGCGGTGGGCGCCCAGGCCGCCCTGTTCCACGACCTCCTCGTCACCGCGGGGGTGTACGCGCTCGTCGGCCGGGAGGTGACCCCGGCCACCGTGATCGCGATCCTCACGATCCTCGGCTACTCCCTCTACGACACCGTCGTGATCTACGACAAGGTGCGCGAGAACGCCGCGTCGGCGGCCCTCGTCGCCCGCGACGGCTACGCCGGGGTGGTGAACACCTCCCTGAACCAGGTGCTGATGCGGTCGGTGAACACCTCGCTCAGCACGCTGCTGCCGATCGTCGCGCTCCTCCTGTTCGGGGGCGAGACCCTGAAGGACTTCGCCTTCGCGCTGGCGGTGGGGGTGGCGAGCGGGGCGTACTCGTCGGTGTTCGTGGCGGCGCCGATCCTCGCGCTGCTCAAGGAGCGGGAGCCGAGGGCGCGGCAGCTCCGGGCGGGGCGGCCCGCGCTCCGGGTGCTCGAGGGCGGGGCGCTCCTGCGCTACCCGGACCGGAGCGGGGTCGGCGTGGAGGAGGTCCGCCGGCTCCTCTCCGAGCCCCGGTTCG
>DATLZM010000040.1:0-2622 GCA_035573995.1 Actinomycetota bacterium
TCCTGGAGCGCCTCGATCTCGCTGCGGAGGATCGCGAGCGGCGTGCGGAGCTCGTGGGCCACGTCGGCGGCGAAGGCCCGCCGGAGCCGGTCCTCCTCCTCGATCGCGTCGGCCATCCTGTTGAAGGCCCGGGCCATCTCCCCCAGCTCATCGGCCCCCTCGTACTCGACCCGGTGGGAGCGGTCGCCGGCCGCCATCGCCCGGGCCGCGCGGGTCAGCTCCCGGGCCGGGGCCGTGGCCCGCCTCGCGAGCACCGCCCCCAGCCCCATGGCCAGGATCCCCGCGGCGATCCCCCCGGCCAGGAGGAGCCGGTTCACCGAGGCCCGGAACGCCTCGTCCTGGGGGAGGACCCCCGGTTCGGGGAGGCGGACCACCGCGGTGCCCACCACCGAACCGTCCACCTCGATCGGGAGCCGCCGCTCCGGCCCGAGCGGGCCGCCGCCCATCATCTCCCGGTGCATCCGCGCCATGGCGCTGGCGGCCGCGCCCGTCGCGGGTGCCCAGACCGTCCGGCCCTCCGCGTCCTCCAGCCGGAGCGTCCCGCCGTCCATCAGGATGAGCGCCGCGAGCGGCTCCAGGTCGGACGTCCTCCACCCGCCCATCCGGGCGTAGGAGTCCGCGAGGGCGGCGACGAGCTGTCGCTGGCGGACGCCGCGCTGCTCCTCGAGGTACCGCTCGAACCGCGTCCCGAACGCGACGTTCACGAGGATCGCGGTGAGGGCCGCGGCGGCGATCCCCACCCCGGCGAAGGCCGCGGCCAGCCGGAACGCGAACGATCTACGCATCCGCCTTCACCCCGAACTTGTAGCCGACGCCCGTCACGGTGCGGACGTAGCGCGGGGCCCTCGGGTCCTCCCCGAGCTTCCGCCGGAGGTTCTTCACGTGGGCGTCGATGGTCCGCTCGTAACCCTCGTAGTCGTAGCCCTGGACCCGGGTCACGAGCTCGTACCGCGAGAACACCCGGCCGGGGCGGGAGGCGAGGGCCAGGAGGAGGTCGAACTCGCTCCTGGTGAGCTCGACCGGCTCCCCGCGCAGCCGCACCTCGCGGCCCTCGGGGTCGATCACCAGGGCGCCGCCGTCGAAGGAGAGGGGTCCCGCTCGGCCACCGCCGCGCGCCCGCCGGAGCACCGCCTCGACCCGCGCCACGAGCTCCCGGGGGCTGAACGGCTTCGGCAGGTAGTCGTCGGCCCCCAGGCGGAGCCCGGTCACGCGGTCGTCCTCTCCGGCCTTGGCGGTGAGCATGATGATGGGGAGGTCGGAGTGGGCCCGGACCGAGCGGGCGACCTCCTCCCCGGGGAGGTCGGGGAGCATCAGGTCGAGGACCACGAGGTCGGGGTGGGCGCGCTCGATCGCCTCCAGGGCCCGCTGCCCCGTGTCGGCGACGAGGACCGCGTAGCCCTCACGCTCCAGGTACGAGCGGACCAGGTCGCGGATCTTCCGCTCGTCGTCCACCACCAGGATGGTCGCCGTCCCCACCGTCCTCCCCTCCGAGCCCCAACGATGCGGCCGCCGCGGCGGACCGCTCAGGGACGTTCGGCCCCCCTCGGGCAGGGCGACCGGCCCGCCGTCGACGGACACGGCGCCGTCACCCGCCGATGCCCAGGTCGGCCAACAGCGCCTCGGTCTCCACGAACATCGAGGGATAGGTCACCTCCCGGCGGACCCTCCCGTCCTCGCCGACGAGCACGAACGTGTGCCCCGGGAGGTCGGCGTGCATCCCCTTGCCCAGCACCCCGTAGGCCGACGACACGCTCCGATCCGCATCGATCAGGAACGGCGTGCGGATCCCGAACCGGGCGAGCTCCCGCCGGACGTCCGCCGCCGGGTTCACCACGATGGGGAGGACCGTGAGGCCCGCATCGGCGAGCCGGTCGGCGTTCCGCTCCAGCTCCACCACCTGGGAGAAGCAGGGATCGCAGCCCACGCCCTCGCTGAAGTACAGGAGCACCCGCTGACCCCGGTACTCCGAGAGGGAGACCGACCCACCTCGCGTCGACGGCAGCGTGAAGCCGGGGGCCCGCTCGCCCGCGGTCGTCCCGGCCCGGGGGGAACGGCTCGCGTAGACGAGGAGGCCCACGAGGGCCAGGAGGCCGACCGCAGCGAGCGTGCCCCAGGACGGCCCCCTCGCGCTCCACCTACCGGCCGGTCGGCGGCGGGGGGGCCGCCGCTCGGCCGCCGACCTGCCCTCCCGGCCCGACTTCCCGTCCCGCCGCGAGGACGTCGGGCCCTTCGTGGCCCACCTGCGACGTCCGGCCTTCGCTCCCGTGCGTCGTGCAGCCTTCGTGGTCATGGGGATCGCTCCTTCCTGCGCTCGGGCGGTTCCCCCGAGCGGCGACGACGAACATCGAGGCGGCCAGGGCCAGCAAGGCGAGGCCCAGGACCGGCTCGGGGACCGGTCCCAGGAACGACAGGATCCCGGCCGAGGCGTCCCGGAGCCGCCGGCCGATGGCGAGCTGGAACGACGGCGCCGCGGTGGGGTTCCCGGCCGCCGCCAGCGCCAGGACCGCCACGCCCATGAGCGCGAACGCCACGGCCACCGCGAGGTTCACCGTGTTCGTCGCGATGCTCCGGCCCGCCACCCGCAACCGGACCGGCCGAGCGTGGAGGAGCCGCCGCTCGCCC
>DATLZM010000041.1:0-4409 GCA_035573995.1 Actinomycetota bacterium
GGGGCGAGCGAGCCGACGTCCACCCCGACGTCGCCCGCCGCGGAGAGCCCGCGCCCGATCGGGACCACCCCCGGGCTGTACGAGTACCGCAACGCCGGCCTGGTCGCGGTGCTCGACTTCGACGAGGCGGGCCGCACCGCCACGCTCCAGGTCGAGAACGGGACCGGGCGGGACCTCGGGGAGCCGTTCGTCTACGTCCTCGACGCGCGGGACGGCCACGAGATCGACGGGCGCATCCCCGACGCCGCGCCGATCCCCGACGGCGGGCGCGCGACGTTCACGGTCCGGTTCCCCCCTGAGCTCGAGGTCGACCAGATCGGGCTCGCGATCCTCGTGCTGGGCGGGGACAACTACGGGGCGTTCGTCCCGCGCTGATCCCTCCGCGGCTCCTCCCCGCTCGCCCCCGGCTCCGGCCCCCCGGGGCGGGTCCCGGGCTCGGCCTCCCCCGCCTCGCGCCGGGCCATCACGAACAGCAGGTCCGAGAGCCGGTTGAGGTACCGGACCACCTCCGGGTTGACCTCGCGCCCGGCCTCGCGGAGCTCGACGGCCCGCCGCTCCGCGCGGCGCACCACGGCCCGCGCCAGGTCGAGGGCCGCCGAGGCCGGGTTCGCGCCGGGGACGACGAACGCCCGGGGGAGGGGGTGGAGGGCCACGATCGCGTCGATCCGCGCCTCGAGGGCGGCCACCATCTGGGGCGTGACCAGGGAGACGCCGGGCTCGAGCCTCCCGCGTGCCCCGGGGTTGGTCGCGAGGTCCGCCCCCACCACGAACAGGTCGCGCTGGAGCGCGAGGACCTCCTCGCGCACCCCGGGGTCCTGGGCGAGGGCGCGGGCCAGGCCCAGGGCGGCCACCGCCTCGTCGGTCGTCCCGTAGGCGTCGGCGGCGAGGTCGGCCTTGGAGATCCTGCCCCCGTGGAGCAGCCCGGTGGTCCCGTCGTCCCCGGTGCGGGTGTAGATGCGCACGGCGGGGGCTATCCTAGCCCCCGTGCCGGGGGCCCACGCCGCCCGCCGTGCCAGGGGCACGGGCGGCTCGGGTTGCTCCCGTGCAACATGTGGTTCCTGTTACGCTCGTGCGACGGGAGGGCCGGTGGAAGGAGCCCGGGCCCGACGGGTGGGGTCGGCCGCGGGAGGGCGGCGACCCGGGCCCGCCCGCCGATCCCCTGAGCGGCCCCGCCGCCGCCCGGCGCCCCCGCGAGCGGGAGGAAGGAGCGAGAGAGATGGCCGGTAGGTTCGGGGCGGTCATCACCGCCATGGTCACGCCGTTCCGGGACGACCACTCGCTGGACCTCGACACCGCCCAGGAGCTCGCGAGCTGGCTCCTGGACCACGGCTCCGACGGGGTCGTGGTGGCGGGGTCGACCGGCGAGTCGCCGACCCTCACGCACCACGAGAAGGCCGAGCTCTTCCGGGCGGTCTGCGAGGCGGTCCGGGGGCGGGGCAAGGTGATCTGCGGCACCGGGACCTACTCCACGGCGGAGTCGATCGAGCTCACCCGGGCCGCGGAGGCGGCCGGCGCGGACGGCCTCCTGGTGGTGGCTCCCTACTACAACCGCCCGCCCCAGCGCGGGCTGCTCGCCCACTTCCAGCGGATCGCCGACGCCACCGACCTGCCGATCCTCGCCTACAACATCCCCGGGCGGACGGGGGTCCGGATCGAGCACGAGACGCTCCTGCGGATGGCGGAGGTCCCGAACATCGTGGGCGTGAAGGACTCCACCGGCGACTTCCAGGGGATCTCCCGGCTCATGCAGGAGGCGCCGCCGGACTTCGAGGTGTATTCCGGCGACGACTGGGCGACCTTCGGCTACGTGTGCCTGGGGGCGGTGGGGGTGGTCTCCGTGGCCTCCCACCTCGTGGGCGAGCGGATCCGGCAGATGATCGACCTGATCGAGGGCGGGGATCACCCGGCGGCCCGCAAGATCCACCGCGAGCTGTCGCCCCTCTTCAACGCCCTGTTCATCACGAGCAACCCGATCCCGGTGAAGGCCGCCCTGGAGATGGTGGGGCGGCCGGCGGGGCCGCCCAGGTTGCCGCTCGTGCCGGCCACGCCGGAGGAGCGCGAGCGGATCAGGAAGGCCCTGGGGGATGCCGGGCTCCTCTAGGGGGGGAGCCGGCCCGCGCTCCGCCGGGGCCGACCCCGTCCGGGTCGTGTTCCTGGGCGGGGTTGGCGAGGTGGGCCGGAACATGACCTGCGTCGAGCTCGGGGGCAGGATCCTCGTGCTCGACGTCGGGCTCTCGTTCCCCACCGAGGACATGCCGGGGGTCGACCTGGTGCTCCCGGACTTCGAGTACGTCCGCCAGAACGCGGGGCGGGTGGAGGCCGTGGTCCTCACCCACGGCCACGAGGACCACATCGGCGCGCTGCCCTACCTCCTCCGCGAGCTCTGGCCGCTCCCCGTCTACGGGACCCCGTTCACCCTCGGGCTCCTCGAGGGGAAGCTCGCCGAGCACGGCGTGCTGGAGCGGGCCGACCTCCGGCCGGTGGAGGTGCCGGGCGAGGCCGTGGTCGGGCCGTTCTCGATGCGCTTCCTCCGGGTCACCCACTCGATCCCGGAGGGGATGGCGGTCGTGATCGACACGCCGTTCGGCTCGATCCTCCACACGGGCGACTTCAAGATCGACCAGACCCCGCTCGACGGCAGGCCCACCGACCTCCACGGCCTGGCCGAGGAGGCGGGCCGGGGGGTCCACCTCCTGCTCTCGGACTCCACGAACGCCGAGGAGGCGGGCTACACGGCGAGCGAGCGGAGCGTGGGTCCGGTCCTGCACCAGATCGTGGCGGGCGCTCGCCGGCTGGTCGTCGTGGCCTGCTTCTCCTCCCACATCCACCGGATCCAGCAGGTCGTGGACGCGGCGCGGGCGAACGGGCGGATGGTGGCCTTCCTCGGGCGCTCGATGCACCAGAGCGTGGCGGTGGCCCGCCGGCTCGGGCTCCTCCGGGTGCCGGACGAGGACGTGATCCCCATCGAGGAGCTGGACCGGTTCGACCGGGGACGGGTGGTCGTGGTGAGCACGGGCTCCCAGGGCGAGCCCTACTCCGCGCTGTCGCTGATGGCGGCCCGGGAGCACCGGTGGGTGCAGCTCCGCGAGGGGGACGCCGTGGTGCTCTCCTCGTCCCTGATCCCGGGGAACGAGCCGGCGATCCACCGGGTCGTGGACGGGCTGTACCGGACGGGCGCGGACGTGTTCCACGTCCCGGCCCACCCGGTGCACGCCTCCGGGCACGCGGCGGCCGAGGAGCTCCGCCTCATGCTCTCGCTGGTCCGCCCGCGGTGGTTCGTCCCGGTCCACGGCGAGCGCCGCCACCTCGCGCACCACGCGCGCCTCGCGATGGAGGTGGGCATCCCGCCCGAGCGGATCCTGATCTGCGACGACGGCGACGTGCTCGAGGTGGGGGAGGAGGTCAAGGTCGCCGATCGGGTCCCGGCCGGCATGACGTTCGTGGACGGCCTCGGGATCGGCGACGTGGGGGGCGAGGTCCTCCGGGACCGGCGGAAGCTCTCCGGCGAGGGGGTCGTGGTGGTCGTGGTGGCGATCGACGCCCACCACGGGGAGGTCGTGGCCGGGCCCGACATCGTGAGCCGGGGGTTCGTCTACGACGGCGCGTCGGCGGACATCCTTGAAGAGGCCCGGGAACGCGTCATGCTGTCGCTCGACGAGAGCGCGCGCGAGGAGGTCACGGACCGGACCGTGATCCAGCAGCGCATCCGGCGCGTGCTGGGCCGGTACTTCTGGGAGGTCACGCAGCGCAAGCCCGTGATCCTCCCGGTCGTGATGGAGGTGTAGGTGGCGAAGGCGAAGCGGCGGCCCGCGAGCCGCTCGTCCCGCCGACGGGCGAGGGAGCCGTCGATCCTCGAGCACCTCGCGCCCTGGGCCGACGAGGCGGCGGGGATCGGGCTCCTGGTGCTCGCGATCCTCGGGGCGCTCGGAATCTGGTTCGACTCGGCGGGCCCGTTCGGGGCCGCCCTCGCCTGGGCCGCGGCGGGCGCGGTGGGCGACGCCGCGATGGCGGCCCCCGTGCTCGGGCTGTACTGGGGGGCGGTCCTCCTCCGGGACGCGGCCGAGGGCCAGCGGGTGCGGATGGCGATCGGGTTCGGCCTCGCGCTCGCCGGTATCCTCGGCATCGTCTCCACGGCCCAGGGGAACCCGAGCCCCGCCGCGGGCTGGCACGGGCTCCACGAGGCCGGGGGGCTCCTCGGCGCCGTCCTCGCCTGGCCGCTCTCACGGGTGCTCTCCGCCTACGGCGCGGCGGTGGTCTGCGCCGGGCTCGCCGCCCTCGGGCTCCTCATCTTCACGGGCACCCCGTTCTCCGTCCTGGTCGAGCGGGTCCGCGAGGCGCGGACGGCGGTCGCCGAGCGGCGCGCCGAGCTCGCGGCGAGGCGGGCGGCCGAGGCCTCGGCGCCCGAGCCC
>DATLZM010000042.1:0-1396 GCA_035573995.1 Actinomycetota bacterium
GCGCAGGTCCTGTCGGGCCGGATCCGCCAGGCGCGCCGCAGCTCGCCGACGAACGCCGCGCCCGGGATCGTGCTCAGGGTGCGGCCGAGGATCCCCGAGCCGCTCCTCCCCGGGCCCAGGACGTAGATGACCTTGGTCGGAGCCTGGTCCGTCTCCACCATGCACCGGATCGTGGTCCGGCGGATCGCGGGACTCATCCCCCAAACGCGGTAGGAAGCGTGGCGAGGTCGCGGGGACCGCGCGGCCCGGCCGGGCCCCGTCCTACCGCGAACCGCGCATGCGTTTCGGGGTGCCGGTCGGCCACGATCGAGGGGATCGGACGATGAGCGCGCGACCCGCGACCACCGAGGGAGGCCTGCCGGCGGCGGACGGGGTCCCGGCACCGGGGCGCCGCGGGAGGCTCGTGCTCCTGTGCGAGCACTTCTACCCCGAGATGGTGTCGACCGGGATGCACATGACCGAGCTCGCCACGCGCCTCGCCGAGCTCGGGTGGGACATCACCGTGTACACGGCCCGCCCCGCCTGGGCGAACGAGCGGGGAGGGGAGCGGCTCCCGCGGGAGATGACCTACGGGGGCGTCCGGATCCGACGGGTCCCGACGCTGGGCAGCGCGCGGGGGGGCGTGGCCTCGCGGACGCTCGCCGGGCTCTCGTTCCTGGCCTCGGTCACGGTGGCGCTGTGGCGAGCCCGCCGCGGGTTCCAGGGGATGGTCGTCACCACGAACCCGCCGTTCGTGGGGCTCGTGGGGCGGCTGTTCGCTCGCTGGCTCGGCCGCCCGTACCTGCTCATCGTGTACGACGTCTTCCCCGAGTTCGCGATCAGCCTCGGCGTGCTCCGGCCGGGGTCGATCGTCGCGCGGGCCTGGGACCGGGTCACGAGGGGCATCCTCGCGGGCGCCTCGGTGGTGGTGGTGATCGGGCGGGACATGGAGGATCTCATCCGGCGCAAGCTCCCGCCCGAGCGCCACGGTCGGATCGTCCTGATCCCGAACTGGTCCGACGAACGGCGGGTCCGTCCGGTCCCGCCCGAGGAGAACGCGTTCCGCCGCGAGCACGGCCTCGACGGCCGGCTCGTGGTGCAGTACGCGGGCCGGCTCGGCGAGAAGCACAACCTGGAGCCGCTCGTCGAGGCGGCGGCGCTCCTCCGGGGCACCTCGGTCCTCTTCCAGTTCGTCGGGGAGGGGGCCAAGAAGGCGCGGCTCCAGGCCCTCGTGGCCGCGCGCGGGCTCGACAACGTCCAGTTCCTCCCCTACCAGCCGATGGACCGGCTCGCCGAGGCGCTCTCGGCCGCCGACCTCGCGGTGGTCTGCCTCGAGCCCGGCCACACCGGGATCAGCGTGCCGAGCAAGGCCTACGGCGTCCTCGCGAGCGGCAGGCCGATCCTCGGGATCCTGGAC
>DATLZM010000043.1:0-19157 GCA_035573995.1 Actinomycetota bacterium
CGGGGGGAGGGTGGCCCGCTCGGCGGCCCGTCGGGGGGCCGCCGGACCGCCGCAGGATCTCACCCCGGCGCTGGCCCCCGCGCCGGAGGCGCCCCCGGGCCCGCCGTTGACCGCTGGCACTCCGCTCGCTATGCTGTTAGCACTCGAAGGCGGAGAGTGCTAGCCGACCCAAGGAGGGAAGGATGGCGGAGTTCTACCTCAAGCCCCTGGAGGACCGGATCGTCGTCAAGCCCAGCGAGGAGGAGGAGACGACGGCCTCGGGCATCGTCATCCCCGACACCGCGAAGGAGAAGCCCCAGATGGGCGAGGTCCTGGCGGTGGGGCCGGGGCGCTGGGAGGACGGCCAGCGCGTCCCCCTGGACGTGAGCGTCGGCGACAAGGTCATCTACTCGAAGTACGGCGGCACGGAGTGGAAGGACCGGGAGGGGAACGAGTACCTGATCCTCTCCGCCCGGGACGTGCTCGCCATCGTCACCAAGTAGCCGGAGGGGAACGAGGCGCGACGGGGGGCGCGCGCCCGGCGGCCCCCCGTCGCTCCTATCGAGGAGGCTGGAGGAGATGCCTGCGAAGCTGCTCAGGTTCAGCGAGGAGGCCCGGCGGTCGCTCGAGGCGGGCGTGAACAAGCTCGCCGACACCGTCGCGATCACGCTCGGGCCCAAGGGCCACAACGTGGTGCTCGACAAGAAGTGGGGCCCGCCCACCATCACCAACGACGGCGTCACGATCGCCAAGGAGATCGAGCTGGAGGACCCCTGGGAGAACCTCGGGGCCCAACTGGCGAAGGAGGTCGCCACCAAGACCAACGACGTGGCCGGGGACGGCACCACCACCGCCACCGTGCTCGCCCGGGCCATGGTCCGCCTGGGGATGAAGAACGTGGCGGCCGGGGCCAACCCGATGGCGCTCAAGCGCGGGATCGAGCGGGCCGTGGCGGCCGTGGTGGACTCCATCAAGTCCCAGGCCAAGGAGGTCGAGTCGAAGGACGAGATCGCCCAGGTGGCCGCGATCTCCGCCGCCGACCAGCAGATCGGCGAGGTGATCGCCGAGGCCCTGGACAAGGTCGGCAAGGACGGCGTGGTCACGGTCGAGGAGTCCAACACGTTCGGGATGGAGCTCGAGTTCGTCGAGGGCATGCAGTTCGACAAGGGCTTCATCTCGCCGTACTTCGTGACCGACCCCGAGCGGATGGAGGCGGTGCTCGAGGAGCCCTACATCGCGCTCGTGAACAAGAAGCTCTCGAGCGTCCAGGAGCTGCTGCCGCTGATGGAGAAGGTGCTCCAGGCGGGCAAGCCGCTCCTCGTGATCGCCGAGGACGTGGAGGGCGAGGCCCTGGCCACCCTCGTCGTGAACAAGATCCGGGGCACGTTCCAGTCGGTGGCGGTGAAGGCCCCGGGCTTCGGGGAGCGCCGCAAGGCGATGCTCCAGGACATGGCGATCCTCACCGGCGGCCAGGTGATCTCCGAGGAGGTTGGCCTCAAGCTCGAGAACGTCGGCCTCGATCTCCTGGGCCGGGCCCGGAAGGTCGTGGTCACCAAGGACGACACCACGATCGTCGAGGGCGCCGGGGACCCCGAGGAGGTGAAGGGCCGAATCAACCAGATCAAGGCCGAGATCGAGAAGACCGACTCCGACTGGGACCGCGAGAAGCTCCAGGAGCGCCTGGCCAAGCTCGCGGGCGGCGTCGCGGTGATCAAGGTCGGGGCGGCCACCGAGGTCGAGCTCAAGGAGAAGAAGCACCGCATCGAGGACGCTCTGTCGGCGACCCGGGCCGCGGTGGAGGAGGGCATCGTCCCGGGCGGCGGCGTGGCCCTGATCCGCGCCGAGTCCGCCCTCGCCGACCTGGGGCTCTCGGGCGACGAGGCGACGGGCGCCGACATCGTCCGGCGGGCCCTGGCCGAGCCGGCGCGGCTGATCGCCGACAACGCCGGCTTCGAGGGGGCGGTGATCGTGGAGCGGATCCGCGCCGAGCGCGACGGCCGCGGGTTCAACGCCGCCACCGGCGAGTGGGTGGACATGTTCAAGGCCGGGATCATCGACCCGGCCAAGGTGACCCGGTCGGCGCTCCAGAACGCGGCCTCCATCGCCGCGCTCGTCCTCACGACGGAGAGCGCGGTGGTGGAGAAGCCGGAGGAGGAGAAGGAGCCGGCGGCCGGCGGCCACGGCCACGTGCACTGACCCCGGGGTGAGGGGCCGGGCGGGCGCCCGGCCCCTCACGTCTCCCCGGCCCGGTCGCCGCCCGGCCCCGGGGTAGACTGCGGCCGATGGGGGTAGGCGGCGGCTTCGAGGAGCTGCTCCGGGGCTGGGACGGCGAGTTCGTCGCGCTCCGCCACGACGGCCCCACCGCGACCTGGATGTTCGTGGGGGTCCACTCCACCGCCCTCGGCCCCGCCTTCGGGGGGACGAGGATGAAGGTGTACCCGGCCCCCGCGGACGCCCTGTGGGACGTCCTCCGCCTGGCGCAGGCCATGACCCTCAAGAACGCCCTCGCCGGCATCCCCTTCGGCGGGGGGAAGGCGGTGCTCGCGGTCCCCGAGGTCCCGAGGGGCGAGCCGCGCCGGGAGCTCCTCCTCCGGTACGCCGACCTCGTGGCCTCGCTCGGCGGCACCTACGTCACGGCCGCCGACATGAACACCGGCGCCCCCGACATGGACGTGATCGGGGAGCGGACCGAGCACGTCCTCGGCCGCTCGCCCGCGCGCGGTGGGTCCGGGGAGCCCTCGCCGGCCACGGCCCGCGGGGTCTTCCACGGGATCCGCGCGGCGGCCCTCCACGCGTTCGGCTCCGAGGACCTCTCGGGTCGCTCCGTCCTGGTCCAGGGGGTGGGCGCGGTCGGCGGCCGGCTCGCCGACCTGCTGGCGGAGGCCGGGGCCAAGGTCCTGGTCTCGGACCTCGACCCCGAGCGCGCCCGGGCCGCCGCCCTGCGGGTGGACGGGGTGGAGGTGGCCGCCGCCGAGGCGATCGGCGCCGAGTGCGACGTGTTCTCGCCGTGCGCGACCGGGGGCGTGCTGTCGGCGGCGACGATCCCGCGCCTGCGCTGCCGGGTGGTGGCGGGGGCGGCCAACAACCAGCTCCTCGAGCCCGCCGACGCCGAGCGCCTCCGGGACGCCGGGATCCTCTACGCGCCGGACTTCGTGGTGAACGCGGGGGGCGTGCTGTCGCTCGCCGGCCTCGAGGTCCTGGGGTGGACCGAGGCGGAGCTCGAGGAGCGCCTCCGGGGGATCGGGGACACGCTCCTCCGGGTCTTCGCGCTGGCCGAGGCGGAGGGGATCACGACCGACGCCGCCGCCAGGCGCCTGGCGGAGGACCGGATCGCCGCCGCCCGCCGGGGAACGGAGCCCCCTCGGGGCGGCGCGTCCCCGGGCCCGGGCTAGGTCGGCCCTGCTCCCGACTCGCGCCCGGTCCGGGCTAGATCGGTGGCCGCTCCTGGCCGGCCAGGCCCATCCCCACGAGGAGGGCCCCCCCGAACCCAACGTTCGCGGCCCCCAGGAGCCACCAGAGGAGGGTCCCCGAGCCCTCCTGGGGCCCGAAGAGCGCGGAGAGGACGCAGATGGTGGCCAGGGCCGCGTCCACCACGACGAACGCCCACGACCACCACCACACGTCCTCGATCCGATGGGCGACCAGGACCATGAACATCGCCAGGCCGATCCCCATGGCGCCCGCCGCCCGGACGTAGGCGTGGTCGGGGTAGGGGGTCTGGTGGAAGAGCCGCTCCAGGAACCACCCCGGCGCCGCGAGCTCGGGGAGGCTCCCGAGCGCCCAGGCCGCCGCCTGCCAGTACAGGACCCGTCGGAGGAGGTTCACCGGGCGGCCATCCTCCCACATCGGGGCGCCGAGACCCTCTGCTAGCATGAGCTGGTCCCCGGAACCAGGCGCGGGTTCGCCCGCGCCCGGGGGAGGCACGAGGAGGGAGATGGACGGTCCGAGGGTCGCGGTGATCGGGCTGGACTGCGCGCCGCCGCAGCTCCTGTTCGAGGATCTCCGGGACGAGATCCCCAACCTCCGCAAGCTGATGGAGTCGGGGATGCACGGCGAGCTCGCGAGCATCACCCCGCCCATCACGGTGCCCGCCTGGGCCTGCGCGATGACCGGGAAGACCCCGGGGCAGCTCGGGATCTACGGCTTCCGCAACCGGAAGGACACGACCTACGACGGGCTGGCCATCGCCACCGCGGACGCGGTGCGCGAGCCCGCGGTGTGGGACCTCCTCGGGGCCCAGGGGATGCGCTCGCTCCTCATCGGGGTCCCGCCGTCCTACCCGCCCAAGCCGGTCGAGGGGTGGCGGGTCTCGTGCTTCCTCACCCCGCCCTCGGCCAAGGCCTTCACCCATCCCCCGGAGCTGCGGGCCGAGGTCGAGGAGGAGCTGGGCCCGGGCGGCTACATCTTCGACATCCCGAACTTCCGGGAGAAGGGCTTCGAGGTGGTCCTCGAGCAGCTCTACGAGATGACGCGGCGCCGCTTCCGGGTCGCCCGCCGCCTGGTGCGGACCAAGCCGTGGGACCTGTTCATGATGGTGGAGATGGGCCCGGACCGCCTGCACCACGTGTTCTGGCAGTTCTTCGACCCGGGCCACCCCAAGTACCGGCCGGGCAGCCCCTTCGAGACCGCGTTCCAGGACTACTACCGGTTCCTCGACGCCGAGGTCGGCGCGCTGCTCGAGGCGCTGCCCGACGACGCCGTCACGATCGTGATGTCGGACCACGGGGCCCGCAGGATGGACGGCGGCGTCTGCTTCAACGACTGGCTGATCCGGGAGGGGTACCTGGCGCTCGCGGAGCCGGTCCGGGGGATCGTGCCGGTGGCGAAGGCCCCGATCGACTGGTCGCGGACCGTGGCCTGGGGCGACGGCGGCTACTACGGGCGCCTGTTCCTGAACGTGCGGGGCCGGGAGCCCCAGGGCGTCGTGGACCCCGAGCGCTACGAGGAGGTCCGCGACGAGCTCGCCCGGAGGCTCGAGGCGATGCCGGGGCCCGACGGGCGGCCGCTCGGGACCCGGGTGATCAAGCCCGAGGACGCCTACCCCGACGTGCGGGGCGTCGCGCCCGACCTGATCGTGTACTTCGGCGACCTGGCGTGGCGCTCGGTGGGGACGGTGGGCAACCCCGACGTCTTCACCTACGAGAACGACACCGGCCCCGACGGCGCGAACCACGACCGCACCGGCGTCTTCGCGATGGTGGGAGCCCCCGGCCAGCCCACGGGGCGGGTCGAGGGCTTGCGGCTCGTCGACGTGGGGCCCACGATCCTCTCGCTCTACGGCATCGACGCGCCCGAGGGGGCGGTGGGGAGGAGCTTCCTGTGAGGCGCGGCCTGGGGGCTCGGCGGTGACCCACCACCCGGAGCAGAAGGGGTTCACGGTCTGGTTCACCGGCCTCTCGGGGGCCGGGAAGTCCACGATCGCCGAGATGCTCTACCACGAGCTGCGGGCCCGCGGGATGAAGGTCGAGATCCTCGACGGCGACGTGGTCCGCCGCAACCTCTCGAAGGGCCTGGGGTTCTCGAAGGAGGACCGCGACACGAACATCCTGCGGATCGGGTTCGTGGCCCAGCTCCTCACCCGCAACGGGGTCGCCAC
Source organism: Actinomycetota bacterium (assembly GCA_035573995.1). GTDB lineage: Bacteria > Actinomycetota > UBA4738 > UBA4738 > HRBIN12 > DATLZM01. Next base: position 5,576 of record DATLZM010000043.1, read on the forward strand.
GATCTGCTGCCCGATCTCCCCCTACCGGGAGACGCGGAACAAGGTCCGGGAGATGATCGGGGAGTTCGTCGAGGTCTACGTCCACGCCACGGTGGAGGAGATCGCGAGGAACCGGGACCCCAAGGGCCTGTACAAGAAGGCCCTGGCCGGCGAGATCAAGAACTTCACCGGGGTGGACGACCCCTACGAGCCCCCGGAGAACCCCGAGCTCGTCCTCGACACGATGGCCGAGACCCCCGAGCGGTCGCTCGCGAAGGTGCTCGAGAAGCTGGCCGAGCTCGGCTACATCGAGGACCCCACCCCGCTCGTCCGGGAGCCCCGCCCGCATTCGGGCCTGACCGACCTCCCGGCCCCCGGGGTCGAGGGGCGCTGAGCCCGGCCTCAGGGGACGACCTCGAGCGACCTCCCGTCCTCGTCCCGCAGCACCGGGAAGCGCCGCCGGCCGAGCGTCGCCGCCCGCCGCTCGCCGAGCGCCACGCGGGCGACGGACGCGGCGGCATCGACGAACCCCGGGACGCGCCACGACCGACCCCGGTGCTGGCGGCCCCCTCCCCCCGCCCGTGATACCTTCCTGGCATGGAGGTCGCCTGACGCCCATCCCCGGCGGTGGGCGTCGTTCCGTACCTGGGGGTGCGATGGAGATCGAGATCGGGATCGGCAGGACGGCCAGGCGGGCGTACGGGTTCGACGAGGTGGCGATCGTCCCCTCCCGGCGCACCCGGGACCCCGACGACGTCGACATCTCCTGGGAGATCGACGCGTTCCGGTTCCGCCTGCCGATGATGGCCTCGGCGATGGACGCCGTGGTGTCCCCGGCCACGGCGGTCCAGATCGGGAGGCTCGGCGGGCTCGGGGTGCTGAACCTGGAGGGGCTGTGGACCCGCTACGAGGACCCCGAGCCGGTCCTCGAGGAGATCGCCTCGCTCCCCGACGAGAAGGCCACCCGCCGGATGCAGGAGCTCTACCGCGAGCCGATCAAGGAGGAGCTCGTCGTCCGGCGGATCCGCGAGATCAAGGAGGGCGGGGTGGTGGCCGCCGCCTCGCTCACGCCCCAGCGCGTGCGGCGCTACGCGCACCTCACGCTCGAGGCCGAGCTCGACATCCTCGTGATCCAGGGGACCGTGGTCTCCGCGGAGCACGTCTCCACCCGCACCGAGCCCCTCAACCTGAAGGAGTTCATCGCGACCTTCGACCTTCCGGTGATCGTGGGCGGGTGCGCCTCCTACCAGACCGCGCTCCACCTCATGCGGACCGGGGCCGTGGGGGTCCTGGTGGGGGTGGGGCCGGGGAACGCCTGCACCACCCGGGGCGTGATCGGGGTCGGCGTGCCCCAGGCCACCGCGATCGCGGACGCCGCCGCGGCCCGCGCCGAGCACCTCCGGGAGACCGGCCGGTATTGCCACGTGATCGCCGACGGCGGGATGCGGACCGGGGGCGACATCGCGAAGGCCATCGCTTGCGGGGCGGACGCCGTGATGATCGGCTCGCCCCTCGCCCGCGCCTACGAGGCCCCGGGGCGCGGGTTCCACTGGGGCATGGCCACGTTCCACCCCACCCTCCCCCGGGGGACGCGCGTCCGCACCCGCCAGGTCGCCTCCCTCCAGGAGATCCTCGTGGGCCCGGCCCACGAGAACGACGGGACCCTGAACCTGTTCGGGGCGCTCGCCACGTCGATGGCGACCACCGGCTACGCCACGATCAAGGAGTTCCAGAAGGCCGAGCTCGTGATCGCCCCCTCGATCGGGAGCGAGGGGAAGACCTACCAGCGCGCGCAGGGCGTGGGGATGGGGCACTGACCCGCCGGGGCTGGCGGCGGTGACGGGGGGCGGCGGAGCGTGACCGCGGGGAGCGGGCCGTGAGCCGGGGGCTGCCGCGGCCGGTCCTCGTCGTCGACCTGGGCGCCCAGTACGCGCAGCTGATCGCCCGCCGGGTCCGGGAATGCCACGTGTACTCCGAGATCGTCCCGCACGATGTCCCGGCCGCCGAGCTCCGCGCTCGGCGCCCGGCCGGCCTGATCCTCTCGGGCGGGCCGGCCTCGGTGTACGAGGAGGGCGCCCCGGCCGTCGACCCCGAGCTGTTCCGCCTGGGCGTCCCGGTCCTGGGGATCTGCTACGGGCACCAGCTGATGGCCCAGGCCCTCGGGGGGGAGGTGCGGGCCACGGGGGCCCGGGAGTACGGTCGCACGACGCTCCGGGTCGTCGAGCCGGGCCTGCTCCTCACCGACCTCCCGGCGGAGGACGTCGTTTGGATGAGCCACGGCGACACCGTGACCCGGGCGCCCGAGGGGTTCCGGGTCACCGCGCGGACCGACGTCACGCCGGTCGCGGCGATGGAGGACCCGCAGCGGGGGCTGTTCGGGGTCCAGTTCCACCCCGAGGTCGCCCACACGCCCCGGGGGCTCGCGGTGATGAAACGGTTCGTCCACGACGCCTGCGGGCTCCTCCCCGACTGGACGCCGGTGAACGTGATCGAGCGGCAGGTGGCCCGGGTCCGCGAGCAGGTCGGCGGGGCCGAGGTGCTCTGCGCCCTCTCGGGCGGGGTGGACTCGGCGGTCGCCGCGCTCCTCGTCCACCGGGCGGTGGGCGAGCGGCTCACGTGCGTGTTCGTGGACACCGGGCTGCTCCGGGAGGGGGAGCCCGAGCAGGTGGAGGAGACGTTCGGGCGGCACTTCGGCGTCCCCCTGGTCCACGTGAAGGCCGCCGACCGGTTCCTCGCCGCCCTCCGCGGCGTCGTCGATCCCGAGGAGAAGCGCCGGCGGATCGGCGAGCTGTTCATCCGGACCTTCGAGGAGGTGGCGCGGGAGCACCGCGGGGCGCGGTTCCTGGTGCAGGGCACGCTCTACCCCGACGTGATCGAGTCGGGGTCGGCCACGGCGGCCACGATCAAGAGCCACCACAACGTGGGCGGGCTCCCGGAGGACATGGCGCTCGAGCTCGTGGAGCCCCTGCGCGACCTGTTCAAGGACGAGGTCCGCCGGGTGGGCGAGGAGCTCGGGCTCCCCGAGGAGATCGTGTGGCGCCAGCCGTTCCCCGGGCCGGGGCTCGCGGTGCGGATCGTCGGGGAGGTCACCCCCGAGCGCCTGGCGATCGTGCGGGCCGCCGACCGCGTGGTCCAGGAGGAGGTCCGGCGGGCCGGGATCGCCCGCGAGCTCTGGCAGGCCTTCGCCGTCCTGCTCGCCGGGGTGCGGAGCGTGGGCGTGATGGGGGACGGCCGGACCTACGAGTACCCGGTCGTGGTGCGCGCGGTGACCTCGGAGGACGCGATGACCGCCGACTGGGCGCGGCTCCCCCACGAGGTCCTGGACCGGATCGCGGCCCGCGTGGTGCGCGAGGTGCCCGGGGTCAACCGGGTGGTCTACGACGTCACCTCCAAGCCCCCCGGCACGATCGAGTGGGAGTGAACGCCGCCTCCTCGTGCCGTTGACGTAGCGGATACCCGCCGCCCGGGGGGTTGTGTCGTCCTGACACGTCGCGGTAGCGTCCGGGTGCGGACGCGGCGCCGGGAGGCTCGCACCCGCGCGACGCGGTCCTGTGGCCTCGGACGGGACGTGGCTGGGCTCGGGACCCGGGGGGGGCGGGCCATGGTGAGCCGGGCGGTCGTGGGACCGGGGATCGCACCGGGCGTGCGTGCGGCGGCGGGGGCGGTGGCCCTCGGCATCGGGCTGCTCGGCGGGTTCCAGCTCTGGGCGAACCGCGTGGCCGTTAGGCTCCCGTTCGGCTCCCAGCGGCTCCTCGCCTTCCTCGCGCTCCGCGAGCGCCCCGTGCTCCGGTCGCACGTCGCCGGGGCGCTGTGGCCCGAGACCACCGAGGCGCGCGCGGCCGCGAGCCTCCGCTCGGCGCTCTGGCGGCTCGGTCCCGTCGGACCGGACCTCGTCTCGTCCTCGGGCCGCCACCTCCAGCTGGCGCCGACGGTGGCGGTGGACCTGCGGCGGAGCGTGGCCCTCGCGCGCCGGCTGCTCGACCCCGCCGAGCCGGTCCCCGAACGCGGGGTGGCCATCTCGGCGCTCGCCCGGGACCTGTTGCCCGACTGGTTCGACGAGTGGGTCGTGGTCGAGCGCGAGTCCTTCCGGCAGCTCCGGCTCCACGCCCTGGAGGCCCTCTGCGCTCGCCTCACCGACCTCGGTCGGTGGCCCGAGGCGGTGGAGGCGGGCCTCGCCGCGGTGGCCGCGGAACCGCTCCGGGAGAGCGCGCATCGGGCGCTGATCCGCGCGCACCTCGCGGAGGGCAACGCGGTCGAGGCGATGCACCAGTACGAGGCGTTCCGGCGGCTCCTCCTCGAGGAGCTCGGGCTCGAGCCGTCGCCGGCGATCCGGGCGCTCCTGGTCGAGGCGCGCGGCGTGACGGTGGGGTGACGCCGGCCGCCTAGGCTGCGGCCGTGGCCCCCGCTCCCCCCGGATCGCGTCCGCTCGCCGGCCTGCTGGTCCTCAAGGTCTGGTTCGAGCCGGACCACTCGACGCCCCTTCGCGCCCGGATCGTGGGGTCCGTGGACCCGTCCACCGGGGGGCCGGAGCTCGTCCCCGCCGGCGGGCCCGCCACGCTCACGGCGACCGCGGCCAGCGTCGACGAGGTGGTCCGGATCGTCCGCCGGTGGCTCGAGGGGTTCGGGCCGCCGGAGGGAGGGCCTCCGGGGGCCGGGCGGCGGTGACGCTCCGGTGACGCGCGCACGGCAGGGTACGGGCACCGCGCGCCGGGGCGTCCGGCGGGCGATCGGGAGGGGGCCGTCCTGGCGGACGGGCCGAACCGGAGGTGGCCGGTGAGGGGAGGTCCCGGACGATGATGCGGTGGCTGGTCGGATCGAGCTTGCGGTTCCGCGCGCTCGTGGTGGGGATCGCGGCGGGCGTCATCGTCCTGGGGATCACGCAGCTCCCGCGGACGCCGGTCGACACGCTCCCGGAGTTCAAGCGGCCGACCGTCGAGGTGCAGACGGAGGCCCTGGGGCTCTCCGCGGAGGAGGTCGAGCAGTTCATCACGGTCCCGCTCGAGCAGGACCTCCTCAACGGGGTCGCGTTCCTGGACGAGATCCGTTCGGCCTCGCTCCCCGGGCTCTCCTCGGTCGTCATGGTCTTCGAGCCCGGCACCGACATCCTCGACGCGCGGCAGGTGGTGGCGGAGCGGCTCACGCAGGCCGTGGGCGCCGCCGGCCTGCCGGAGGTGGCCAAGCCCCCGCAGATGCTCCAGCCGCTGTCGTCGACGAGCCGGGTGGCCATGGTCCGGCTCGTCCCCGAGGAGCTCTCCCCGATCGAGGTCTCGGTGCTCGCCCGGTGGGTGATCGTGCCCCGGCTCCTCGGCGTGCCGGGCGTGGCGAACGTCTCGATCTGGGGGTTCCGGGACCGGCAGCTCCAGGTGCTCGTGGACCCGGCGCGCCTGCGCGAGGCGGGCGTGACCCTCGAGCACGTGATCCGGACGGCGGGCAACGCGCTCGAGGTCTCGCCGCTCACCTTCCTCGAGGCCTCCACCCCGGGGACGGGCGGGTGGATCGACACCGTGAACCAGCGGCTCCAGGTGTTCCACGAGCAGGCCATCCGCACGCCCGAGGACCTGGCACGGGTGCCGCTCGAGGACCCCGAGGGGCGGGCGGTCTTCGTGGACGGCGAGCCCCTGACCCTGGGCGACGTGACGGAGGTGGTCGAGGACCACCAGCCCCTGATCGGCGACGCCCACTGCGGCGGGGAGCGGTGCCTCCTCCTGGTCGTCGAGAAGTTCCCGGGCGCGAACACCCCGGAGGTGGCGCGGGGCGTGGAGGAGGCGCTGGACGTGATGCGCCCGGGGCTCGAGGGCATGTCCATCGACACCGCGTTCTACCGGCCGGCGGAGTACATCGCGGCCTCCTTCGCGAACCTGGCCCGGTCGCTCGCGATCGCAGGGGCCATCGTGATCCTCCTCCTCGGGCTCCTCTTCCTCGACCCGCGCCGGACGGCGATCTCCGCCGCGGCGATCGCGCTGTCGCTCGCCGCCGCCTGGGTGGTGCTCTTCATCCGGCGCGACACGGTGAACCTGATGGTGGTCGCGGGCCTCGCGGCGGGGCTCGGGATCATCGTGCAGGACGCGGTGCTCGATGCGGCGAGCCTCGCGCGGAGGCTCCGGCGCCACCACGAGCAGGGGAGCGGGGTCCCGGTGTGGCGGGCGATCTCCGACGCCTGCCTCGAGATGCGCCGGGCGGCGGTGTACGGGGGCCTCATCGTGGTCGCCGCCACGGTCCCGGTCTTCCTCATGGAGCGGGAGGCCGGCGCGTTCCTGCCGCCGATCGCCGCCTCGCTCCTGCTCGCGATGGGCGCCTCGGTCCTCGTCGGGCTCACGGTGACACCGGCCCTCGGCCTGCTCCTGCTGGACGGCTCGGGGCCCGGCCCCCGCGAGGCCCCCGTCCTCGCCTGGCTCGGCCGCGCCTACGGGCGGGTCTCCTCCCGGGTCGTCGGTCGGCCGGCGATCGCGATGGCCGTCCTCGGGCTGGCCCTCGCGGTCGGCCTCGCGGCGCTGCCGTTCCTCGACGTCTCGGTGCGCCCGGCGCTCAGGGAGCGGGACGTCCTGGTGCGCCTCGAGGCCCCGCCCGGGACGTCCCTGCCCCGGATGGACGGGATCGTGGCCGGCGCGATCCGGGACCTCTCCGAGATCCCGGGCGTGGCCGAGGTCGGGGCCCACGTCGGGCGGGCCATCACGTCGGACCAGATCGTGAACGTCAACTCGGGCGAGATCTGGGTCTCCATCGACCCCGCGGCGCCCTACGGAGGGACCCTCGCCGCGATCCGGGGCGTGATGGAGGGCTACCCGGAGGTGGCGAGCGAGGTCACGACGTACTCCTCGAAGCGGGTCTCGGACCTCCTGGGCGGCTCCGGCGACGACCTCGTCGTCCGGGTCTACGGGGAGGACCCGGCGACCCTGCGGCGCCTCGCCGAGGAGGTGCGGGGGGCGATGGCGAACGTCGGGGGGATCGGCGCGCCCAGGATCGTCGAGGCACCCGAGGAGCCGGTGATCGAGGTCCAGGTGGACGTGGACCGCGCGCAGCGGTTCGGGGTGAAGCCGGGCGACGTCCGTCGCACCGCCGCGATCCTGCTCTCGGGCATCACGGTGGGCCAGCTCTTCGAGGAGCAGAAGGTCTTCGACGTCGTGGTGTGGGGCACGCCCGAGCTCCGGCGGAGCGAGGAGGACGTCCGGGGTCTCCTGATCGACGCGCCCACCGGGGGCCAGGTGCCGCTCGAGCGGATCGCGGACGTCCGGACGGTGCCCAACCCCACGGTGATCCTCCACGACCAGGTGATGACGTACCTGGACGTGACCGCGGACCTCTCGGGACGCGATCCGGGCGCGGTGGCGCGGGACGTGGACCGGGCGCTCGATCGGATCCGGTTCCCCCTCGAGTACCACGCCGAGGTGCTGGGCGACGCCGTCGAGCGCGCCGCCGCCCGGACCCGGGTCCTCCTCGTGGCGGCGGCCGCCGCGATCGTCATCTTCCTCCTCCTGCAGGCGGCCTTCACGAGCTGGCGGCTGGCGGTGCTCGCGTTCGCCACGCTCCCGATGGCGCTGGCCGGGGGCGCGGTCGCGGCCGCGCTCGCCGGGGGGACCCTCGGGCTCGGGTCCGTGGCCGGGCTCCTCGCGCTGATCGGGATCGGTGCCCGGGGGACCCTGGTCCTGTTCCGCCGGTACCAGGAGCTCGAGCGCCGCGAGGGGATCCCGTTCGGTGCCGACCTCGTGCTGCGGGGCTCCCGCGAGGAGGTGGGGCCGCTCCTGGCCTCGACGGTCGTCGCGGCCTGCGCCCTCCTCCCGTTCGCCCTCCGCGGCGGCGAGGTCGGGTTCGAGATCGTGGGCCAGGCCGCGGTCGTGCTCCTGGGCGGCCTGGTGAGCTCGGCGCTGCTCCACGCGGTGGTGGCCCCGGCCCTCTACCTGCGCTTCGGCTACGTGGCGCGGCCCGACACCACGGCGGAGGACCTGGTCGTCACGATCCCCGAGATCGAGCCGGTCAGGCGGGGCTGAGGGGAGGACGACGGTGCGCCGACGGACCTGGCCCCTGGTGGTGGCGTTCCTCGCCCTCCTGGCCGCCGGGTGCTCGAGGTTCGAGGCCGAGGAGGCCGAGGGGCCGGAACCGGCGCACGTCGAGCCGATCGAGGGGTCGGAGGTGGCCCGGGTCACGCTCGAGGAGTACGGGGCGGAGCGCATCGGGCTCAGGACCGCCCCGGTGGAGGAGCGGGGGGATCGGCTCGTCGTCCCGAGCGCCGCGGTGCTCGTGGATCCCGAGGGGCGGTTCTGGGTGTACACGAACCCCGAGGGGCTGGTCTTCGTCCGGCACGAGGTCCGGGTGATCTCGGACGACGGGGGGCGGGCGATCCTCGCCGACGGCCCCCCGCCCGGCACCCGGGTCGTGGTGGTCGGCGCGCAGGAGCTGTGGGGCGCGGAGTCGGGCGTGGGGCACTGAGATGACCGGGGGAGGGAAGGGACGCGCATGCTGCGCTGGATCGTCGGCTCGAGCCTGAGGTTCCGCTACCTCGTCGTCGCGGCGGCCGCGGCCCTGGTGTTCTTCGGCGTGGGGGAGCTCCGCCACGCCGAGATCGACGTCTTCCCGGAGTTCGCGCCCCCACGGGTCGAGATCCAGACCCCGGCCATCGGCCTGTCCGCGTCGGAGGTGGAGTCGCTGATCACGGTCCCCCTGGAGCAGACGCTCACGGGGATCCCCGGGCTGGACGAGATCCGGTCCAAGTCCGTGGAGCAGCTCTCGTCGATCGTGCTGATCTTCGACTTCGGCACCGACCTGCTCGAGGCCCGGCAGCTGGTCCAGGAGCGGCTCGAGGCGATCACGCCCAACCTGCCCACCTGGGCCAGCCCGCCGTTCATGATCCAGCCGCTGTCCTCGACGAGCCGCGTGATGAAGATCGGGCTCACCTCGACCGACCCCGACCTCGACCTCCTGGACCTCTCGATGATCGCGTACTGGAAGATCCGGGCGCGCCTCCTCCGGGTCCCCGGGGTGGCCAACGTCCCGATCTGGGGCGAGCGGATCGAGATGCTGCAGGTCCAGGCCGATCCGGACCGCCTGCGGAAGCACCGCGTGAGCCTGGAGCAGGCCCTCACCGCGACCTCCGAGGCGCTCGAGGCCGGGCTGCTCCGGTTCACCGAAGCCAACTTCATCGGCCGCGGGGGGTGGGTGGAGACGCCGACCATCCGCCTGGGGGTCCGCCACGTCCTCCCCATCGTCGACGCTCAGGACCTCGCCGACGTCCCGGTCGCGGTCCGTCGGAACGGGACCGTGTACCTCCGTGACGTGGCCGACCTGGTGCGGGGCACGTGGCCGATGATCGGCGACGCCGTGATCAACGACGGGCCGGGCCTGATGCTGATCATCGAGAAGCTGCCGTGGGCCAACACGCTCGACGTGACGCGGGGGGTCGAGGAGGCGCTGGAGGAGCTCCGACCGGGGCTCCCGGGGATCCGGATCGATCACACGATCTTCCGCCCGGCCACGTTCATCGAGGATGCGATCGACAACCTGAGCGGCGCGATCTGGCTGGGCGCGATCCTGATGATCCTCATGCTCGGCGCCTTCCTGTTCGAGTGGCGGACGGCGCTGATCAGCGTGGTGGCCATCCCGCTCTCGCTGATCGCGGCCGGGCTGGTCCTGTACTGGCGGGGCGCGACCGTCAACACGATGATCCTCGCGGGGTTCGTGATCGCGCTGGGCGACATCGTGGACGACGCGATCATCGACATCGAGAACGTCGTCCGCCGCCTGCGGGAGCACCGGCGGCGGGGGACCGGGAGGTCCACGGCCCGGGTGATCCTCGAGGCCTCCCTCGAGGTCCGGAGCGCGATCGTCTACGCGACGCTCATCGAGGTCGCCGCGGTGGCGCCGATCTTCATGCTCACCGGGCTCTCCGGCGCGTTCTTCCACCCGCTCGTGACGTCCTACGCGCTGGCGCTGCTCGCCTCGATGATCGTGGCCCTCACGGTGACCCCGGCGATGAGCCTGATCTTCTTCCGCAGCACCGCCTCGCTGCGGCACCGCGAGTCCCCGATCGTCCCGCCGCTCAAGCGCGGCTACGACGCGATCCTCCGGCGGATCGTGTTCCGGCCGCGCCGCGCGTACGGGGCGGTCGCGCTCACCACGGTGCTCGGCGTGGCCGCCCTCCCGTTCCTCGGACAGAACCTCCTCCCCGACTTCAAGGAGCGCGACTTCCTGATGCACTGGCTGGGGAAGCCGGACACCTCCCACCCGGAGATGGTGCGGACCACCCGGCTCGTGAACCGGGAGCTGCTCTCGATCCCGGGGGTGCGGAACGCCGGGTCCCACATCGGGCAGGCGCTGCTCATGGACGAGGTCGTCGGGACCTACTTCGGCGAGAACTGGGTGAGCGTCTCGCCGTCCGTCGACTACGACGAGACGGTCGCGAGGATCCAGGACACGGTCAGCCGCTACCCGGGGATCTATCACGACGTGCAGACCTACCTGAAGGAGCGGATCCGGGAGGTCCTCACCGGCACCAGCGAGGCGATCACGGTCCGGATCTTCGGGCCCGACCTCGGCCTGCTCCGCGAGAAGGCGGAGGAGGTGAACGAGATCCTGGGCAGCATCCCCGGCGTGATCGACAACCACGTCGAGTTCCAGGAGGAGATCCCGCAGATCCAGGTCGAGGTGGACCTGGACGCCGCGCAGCGCTACGGGGTGAAGCCCGGCGACGTCCGCCGCCAGGCCGCCTACCTCATCGCGGGCGAGGAGGCGGGGGACATCTTCCGGGGCGGCAAGGCCTACGACGTCCAGTTCTGGAGCACGCCCGAGACCCGCGAGAGCCTGAGCGACGTCGAGCACCTGCAGATCGACACGCCCTCGGGCGAGTACATCCGCCTCGAGGACGTGGCGGACGTCCGGATCGTGCCGGTGCCCAACGTGATCCACCACATCGACCTGTTCCGGAGCATCGACGTGGGGGCCAACATCGACGGCACCCGCGACCTGGGCTCCGTCGTCGCCGACCTCGAGCGCCGCCTCGAGCGGGTGGACTGGCCCCTCGAGTTCCGCGCCGAGCTGCTCGGGGAGTTCCAGGAGCGCCAGGCGGGACAGCGGCGGCTCTTCGCCTTCGCCGTCGCGGCCGCCCTCGGCGTCTTCCTCCTGCTGCAGGCGTCGTTCGGGAGCTGGCGCCTGGCCACGCTCTCGTTCCTGACGCTCCCCGTCGCCCTGGTGGGCGGCGTGATCGCTGCCTACCTCGGCGGCGGGATCGTCTCGCTCGGCTCGCTGGTCGGGTTCTTCACGGTGCTCGGGATCGTGGCCCGGAACGGGATCATGCTGATCAGCCACTACCAGCACCTGGAGCGGTTCGAGGGCGTCCCGTTCGGACCCGAGCTCGTCCTGCGCGGGGCGTCGGAGCGGGTCGTCCCGATCATGATGACGGTCCTGACCTCCGGCCTCGCGCTCGTGCCGCTGATCCTGGCCGGCGAGGTCCCGGGGACCGAGATCGAGTACCCCATGGCCATCGTGATCCTCGGTGGCCTGATCACCGCGACCCTGCTGAACCTGTTCGTCGTGCCCTCCCTCTACCTGCGGTTCGGGAAGCGTCGGGCGGAGGCGACGGGGGGCTGATCGGAGGTCGCGATGGCCGAGGGGGAGATCGGATGAAGGCGGGAGGACGCCACCGGGCCGTGCTCGCGCTCGGGGCGCTGCTCGTCGCGGGGCTCCTGTCCCCGGGCGGGGCCCGGAGCCAGCCGGCCGGCGGCGCCTGCGCGCCCCCGCCGTTCTCCACCGACGGGAACGGGTTCGATCCGGCGGACTTCGGGCCCGACTCGAACGTGATCGACAACCGGTTCCTCCCGCTCGAGCCGGGAACGCGCTGGGTCCACCGGGGCTCCTCGCTCGAGGGGCGCCGCCGGGTGCGGCACCGGGTCGTGTTCACCGCCACCGACCTCACGAAGGAGGTCGCCTGCGTGCGGACCCTGGTCGGCTGGGACCGGGACTTCGTCGACGGCGAGCTCGTGGAGAAGGAGCTGATCTTCCTGGCCCAGGACCTCGAGGGCAACGTGTGGCACCTCGGCCAGTACGCGGAGATCTACGACGGTGAGCAGTTCGACGGTGCGGCCCCGTGGCTCGTCGGGTACCTGCAGGGCGCGCGGGCCGGCGTCCTGATGCCCGCCGACCCGAGGGTGGGGACCCCCGCGTACTCCGAGGGGTACGCCCCGCCCCCCTACTTCTGGGACGACCACGCCCGCGTGATCGCGCGGGGCCGGGAGACGTGCGTGCCGGCGGGCTGCTTCGAGCACGTGCTGGTGATCGAGGAGTTCGAGCCCACCAAGCCCGGCGCCTTCCAGATCAAGTTCTACGCCCCCGGCGTGGGGCCGGTGCGCACGGGCTGGCGGGGCCCGAACGAGGAGGAGCAGGAGGTGCTGGTGCTCGCCGAGGTGCAGCGTCTCGACGAGGCGGCGATGGCGAGGGTCCGGGCGGAGGCCCTCGCCATGGAGGCGCGGGGGACCGTCTACGGGCTCACCGCACCGCTCGAGGCCCCCGCGTCGCCGACCGGGTAGGGGGTCCGGGAGCAGATGGCGGATCGCGCGCCACCGGCCCCGGGCGGGGAGGGCCCCGTCCTGGTCGCGGAGGGCCTGGGCAAGGCCTACGGCCGGCGGCGGGCGCTCGAGGGGCTCTCGTTCGCCCTGGAGCGCGGCCGGGTGCTCGGCTTCCTCGGCCCCAACGGCGCGGGCAAGACCACCGCGATCCGGATCCTCACCACGGTCCTCGAGCCCAGCCGGGGCCGGTTCAGCGTGGACGGCATCCCGTCGGACCGGCCGGAGGAGATCCGCCGGCGGATCGGGGTCCTCCCCGAGAACCTGGGGTTCCCGAGGCACTCGACCGGCCTCGAGTACGTGACGTACTTCGGCCAGCTCTACGGGCTGGCCGCCGACGCGGCCGGCGAGCGGGCCCGGCAGCTGCTCCGGCTGGTGGGGCTCGGGGACCGGGCCGCGCACCCCATCGGGACCTACAGCCACGGGATGCGCCAGCGCCTCGGGATCGCCCGAGCCCTGGTGAACGACCCGGTCGTCCTCTTCCTCGACGAGCCGACCCTCGGGCTCGATCCGCGGGGGCAGCAGGAGCTCCTGCGCCTCACGCGGCGGCTCGCCCGGGAGCGGCGGGCCGGGGTGGTCCTGTGCAGCCACGTCCTCTCGGAGATCGAGGGGGTCTGCGACGACGTGGTGATCCTGGACGCGGGTCGGGTCGTGGCGGCCGGGCCGCTCGCCGAGATCGTCGGGCGATCCCGCCCGGACGGCCCCCGGGTGGTGCGGGTGCGGGTGCCGCCGGCGGTGGTCGCCCGGGCCGAGGAGGTGCTGTCCGCGGTCCCGGGGGTGCGCGGGGTCGCCCGCACCGACGGCTCGGCCGAGTGGCTCCGCGTGGAGGTCGGGGAGCCCGGCGGAGCGGGCGGGGGGCCGCCGGACGGCGGTTCCCCCGCCAACGAGGTCCTCGGCGCGCTGATCGGCGCCGGCGTCCCGGTGGTGGCCGCGGAGACCGAGGGCGGCCGGCTCCTGGACGCGTTCCTGCGCCTGACCGAGGAGGCCCTCACGTGAGCGGGGGACCCGGGCGAGGGGCGGCCGGGGCCGGCGGTCGGCGGGCGGCGTGGCGCCTC
>DATLZM010000044.1:0-27750 GCA_035573995.1 Actinomycetota bacterium
CGTCCCCCGCCCCCTCGGCCAGGATCGAGACCCCCAGGATCTCGTCGGTCGCCTCGTCGGCCACGATCTTCACGAGCCCCCGCGTGTCGCGGTTCACGATCGCGCGGGGCACGGCGGAGAGCGGCAGGACCGAGGTCCGCACCGCCCGCCCCGCCTCCCTGGCCTGGGCCTCGGTGAGGCCGGCCGCGGCGATCTGGGGGCTCGTGAACGTCACGCGGGGGAGCCCCCGGAGGTCGACCTCCCGGCCCCCGCCGTCGAGCGCGTTGTCCGCGGCGAGGGCGCCCTGGTAGGCCGCGACGTAGACGAACTGCGGGGCGGGGGTGCAGTCCCCGGCGGCGAACACCCGCGGGTTGGTGGTCCGCAGGTGCCCGTCGACCACCACGGCGCCCCGCCCGTCGAGCTCCACCCCGGCCCGGTCGAGCCCGAGATCCGCGGTGTTCGGGCGACGGCCGGTGGCCACCAGGACGTGCTCGACGGGGAACTCCCGCACCTCGCCGTCCACCTCGGCCCGGACCACGCGCAGGCCCCCCTCCCGGGAGACCGACAGGATCCTGGCCGGCGCGTGGACCTCGGCCCCCTCCTCCCGGAGGATACCGGCCAGGGCCTCCGAGACCTCCGGCTCCTCGAACGGGGCGATCCGGTCGAGGACGTCGAAGAAGACCACGCGGCTGCCGAGGTGGGCGAAGAACTGCCCGAGCTCCAGGCCGATGGCGTTCGCCCCGATCACCGCCAGCGACCCCGGGAGCTCCCGGAGGTCGAGGGCCGTCGTGCTCGTGAGGTAGCCGGCCTCCTCGAGCCCGGGGATCGGGGGGACGGAGGGCGAGGCGCCGGTGGCCACGAGGAAGGCCCCCGCCGTGAGCTCCCGCCCGTCCACCGAGACCCGGTCGGGCCCCAGGAACCGGGCGTGTCCCCTGATCACGTCGAACCCGAAGGCCTCGACGAGGTCGAGGTACTTCTCCTTCCGCATCGCCTCGACCAGCTCGTCCTTCTGGGCCACGAGCGCCGCCAGGTCGACCCGCCCGGCGCTCGTCCCGATCCCCGCGAAGCCGTGGTGGCCGGCCTGGTGGTAGATCTCCGCGGCCCTGAGCAGCGCCTTCGACGGGACGCAGCCCACGTTCACGCAGGTGCCCCCGATCGTCCCCCGCTCGACCAGCCCGACCCGCGCCCCCCGGTCGCTCGCCCGGATCGCCGCGGCGAAGGCCGCCGACCCCGCGCCGATCACGAGGAGGTCGTAGCCGTCCCCCCCTCCCCGCGTCCCCGGCCGGTCCTCCGCCTCCAGGACCGAGACCGCGCCGGGCCCGTAGCCGGCCCGCTCGACCGCCCCGGCCAGGCGCTCCACGGGGACCTCGTCGGGCGCCGCGAACACCGCCTCGCCCCGGCGCCAGTCCGCGGCGACCTCCCGGGCCCCCGCCCGCTCGAGCGCCCGCGCGACGTGCAGGTTGCAGGTTTCGCAGGTCATCCCCGCGACCTCCATCCGGTATCGCTTCATCGCAGATCCCTCCACCACCGCTCGCCGATCCCCTGGACCTCCTCGACCGTGAGGGCCTCCCCCGGCGGGTCGCCGCGGAGGGCCCTCCACGTCCCGAGGTGGGTCTCGTCGCAGAACAGGTTCACCTCGGGGCACAGCTCGTCGACGACGTTCCGGATGCGGTCCACCCGGGGGAGCCACGCCCGCAGCTCCCCTCCCCCGACCGCGCGCCCGCCCGGCATCTCCACGCGGAGCTCGCGTTCGCAGGTCGGGCAGGACGTCACGGCCACCGCGTCGGCCCCCAGCGACGCGGGGATCCCGATCGCGTCCACCGCGCACCACGTCCACAGCTCGACGCCCTCGAGGGTCAGGCGATGCCTGCCCGGGCGGACCGTGAGGCCCCCGACGCCCACGACCCGGCCGGAGCCGTCGAGCTCGGCGAGCCCCCGGTCGGCGAGGGCCACGAGGGCGTCGCGGACCTCCTCGACCGTGAGCCCGAGCGCCGCCGCGATCGCGGCGGGGTCCGCCGGCTGGCCGCGCCGGAGGTAGCGGAACGCCTCCCGCCGCACGCGGGTCCCGGTCCGCGGCACGGGACCTCCCGGCACGACCTCGAGCCCACCCGCTCCGTCCACCGTTCCCCTCACACCCAGTCGGGGCCGATCCGCCGGCACGACGCGAGGTGGTCGCAGTGCTCCGCCGCGACGGCCCGGGCCGCCTCGATCAGCCCGCCGACCCGTGGGTCGGCGATCCCGTACACCACGTGCCGGCCCCGGCGCTCGGCACGGACCACCCGGCACCACTTCAGGCAGGCCAGGTGGTTCGAGACCCGGCTCTGCGGCGCCCCGACGAGCGCGACGAGCTCCGAGACCGTGCGCTCCCGCTCGAGCAGCGCCTCCACGATCCGCAGCCGGGTGGGGTCGCCGAGGACCCGGAAGTAGCGGGCGAGGGCCTCCGGGCCGCACCGGGCCGCCCGAGCCCGTCCGCCGGGGATGGCGAGGTCCCCGCGCGTCCGTCGCGCCGCCCCCACCGCGGTCCGTCGCCCCGCGTCCGCCATCGTCGGGGCCATCGTATCAGGTTTCCCTGTGAAGATTCCGGTCGGGGACGCGCGTCCCTCGGGCCTCAGCCCCGGAGGACCCTGAGGAGCGGCCGGGCCAGGGCGCCCCGGCCGCCGCGGTCGTCGGCCCGGAGGAGGAGGCGCTGCGCCCCGCCGATCAACGCGCCCCGCAGGGGCTCGGGGGGCAGCGGCACGGGGCGGAGGGAGGTGAAGGGCAGCTCCAGGAGCTCGCTCCTCCGCCCGAGGAGGAGGTCGCGGACGACCTCCCCCACGAGGCAGGAGGGCGCGACGCCGTGCGCCGAGTACCCCAGCGCGCACAGGACCCGCTCGCCGCGGACCCAGCGCACCGTCGGCATGGCGCGGACCGTGGCGTCGATCGGACCGGTCCACCCCCGCTCGATCCGGACGTCGGCGAGCTGGGGGAAGGTCCAGCGGAACGTCTCCTCGAGGCGCGCCAGGGGCCGGGGGTCGGCCTCGCGACGGGGATCGGGCACCCGGGGCGCGTAGGGCGCGTCGCGGCCGCCCCAGAGGATGCGCCCGTCGGGGGTCGGGCGGTGGAAGTGCGGCATCACCCGCTTGTCCTCGATCCCCATCCGGCGCTCCCAACCGATCCGCGACCACTGCTCCGGCGAGAGCGGCTCGGTCAGGGCGATGTACGCGTAGACCGCGAACAGGAACCGGCGGACGGGGGGCGTCGCCCTCGCGTACGCGCCGGTGGCCACCAGCGCCCGCTCGGCCCGCACGCCGCCGCGGGGCGTCCGGAGCTCGACGCCCCGGGCGCGGGGGGCGAGGTCCAGGACGGGCGTGCGCTCGTACACCCGGACCCCCCGCCGCACGGCCGCCTCCCGGAGCCCCCGCACGAGCGCGTCGGGATCGAGCAGGAGCGCCGCGTCCTCGAGGTGGCCGCACCGCACGACCGGGCTCGCCACGAGCGCCTGGCACGCCCGCCGGTCCAGCCAGCGGAACCCCTCGAGGCCGAGCCGCTCCGCCGCCTCCACGTCGCGCGCCACCCGGACGTCCTGCTCCGGGCCGTTGGACACCGTGAGGACCCCGGGGCGGGTGAGGTCGGCGTCGATCCCCTCCGCCGCGCAGAACGACTCGATCCCGGCGAGGGTCCGCAGCATCGCGTCGTAGGTCGCGCGGGCCCGGCCCGGGCCGACCTTCCGGAGGAGGTCGTGGAGGCTCCGCCCCACCATCGTCATCGCGAACCCGCCGTTCCGGCCGCTCGCGCCGAAGCCCACGACCTCCCGTTCGACGACCACGACCTCCGCCGCCGGGTCGGCGTCCTTGAGGTGGATCGCGGACCACAGTCCGGTGAAGCCGCCGCCCACGATCGCCACGTCCGCCCGCTCGGTCCCCTCGAGCGGCTCCCCGGGCGACGCGGGCCCGCCCGCGAGCCACGCGCTCGTGGACGGCCGGAGGGTCATCGGCGGAGCTCCCGCCGGAGCGCGAACGCGGTCCCCCGCCGGGTGAGCCCGGGCGCCAGGGCCCGGGCGATCGTCGCCACCCGGAGGAAGCGGGGGACGAAGGCCTCCGCCCGCCCGCGTTCCACCACCGAGATCACCTCCTCCGCCACCCGCTCAGGCGGGATCGGGCGGGGCCGGCGGAGCGTGTAGGGGCGACCGCGGGCCTCGAAGAACCCCGTCGCCACGGCCCCCGGGTAGACCACCGAGACCCGCACCCCCCGCGAGGCGACCTCGAGCGCCACCGCCTCGCTCAGCCCCACCACCCCGAACTTCGACGCGGCGTAGGCCGCCTCCATCGGCACCCCGATCCGCCCGGCGACCGAGGCCACGTTCACGATGTGGCCCCGACCCCGCGCGAGCATCCCCGGTAGGACCGCCCGCATGGCGTGGGCGGTCCCGAGGAGGTTCACCCGGAGCACGCGCTCGACGACCTCGGGGGCCTGGTCGGCGAAGCGTCCGTAGGCGCCGACGCCCGCGTTGTTCACGAGCACGTCGATGGGCCCGAGCGCCTCCTCGATCCGCCGGAGCGCTGCCTCCAGGGCTCCCCGGTCCGCGACGTCGGCCGGGGCCGCCAGGCCCGCTCCCCCGGCCTCGGCCAGGACCGCCTCGAGCAGGTCCGCGCTCCGCGCGATGAGCCCCACCCGGGCCCCCCGCCTGGCCGCGGCCAGCGCCACGGCCCGCCCGATCCCCCGGGAGGCCCCGGTCACCACGACCACCGATCGCTCCCACCGCATGGCGCGAGGCCCGGTCCCGCGTCGGCGGAGCCCGGCGCCCCCTTCTACCACGCCGGCGGATGCCGCGGTCCGCTCGGAACGGCTGCCGGGATCGCGCTCCACCCCGTCCCCCTCGAGGGCGTCGGATCCCCTGGCTGCGACGTGCGTCCGTACCCCGGCTGGCCAGGAGCGGGATCGACCCCGCAGACCTAGGTCGCGTTCACCGAGGAGCCGACCGCCGCCCGCTCACCAGGACCAGCGCCGCGACGAAGCCAACGGCCCAGGCGATCGCGGCACCGCCCCACGCCCGCCCCCAGCTCGAGGCCTGGTCCGGCTCCAGGATCGAGAGGGCGCCGTACGCGATGGTGGCCAGGCTCGCCGCCGCGGCCGGGATCCACCAGCCTCGGGTCCGCAGGCTGGCCAAGATGATCGCCAGCGCGAGGGCCAGGGCGAAGACCGCCGTGTCCTCCCAGTGGCCCTGCACCGCATGGGACGACGGGTCCGTGCGCACGAGCCGGGCCTGATCGATGACGAACCCCAGGAGCGGGAGGGCACCGGCGGCGGCGAGGATCGTCAGCGGCAGGCTGAAGTTCGTCCTGAACATCTCCGCCCGGGCCGGATGGAGCCACGCCATCGCCACCGCTATCGCCACCAACCCGTAGGCCAGTGGGTCCAGGTACGGAGCGATGAGCGTGCCCATCAGGTGCGCGGTCACCGCGAGGACGATGAGCTGCATCGCCGCCGCCTTGCGCTCGGCGCGGAAGAGCTGGAGCAGCGCCGGCATCGTCAGGAGGAGCAGGGCGAAGAGGTAGCGGAAGGCGACGACGTGCAGTGTATGGCCTTCCCCCGAGGCAGCCTCGGAGAACGCCACGTTGAGCCACAACAGGGCGAACAGGACGGACAGTACCCTGAACGCGATACCGCGCCACCGCGACATGGACGGCGCGGCTGCTCGTTCGGTCACCGCTCAGCTCGGGGACGGCCGGAGCGAGGCGTCGCCACACGACCCCTCGCGAGCTCCGGGCGCAGGCTGTAGTCGGCGAAGCCCACGACGTTGCCCCACGGGTCCGTCACCTCCACGGTCCGTCCGGTCGCCGTGGCGATCGGGTCGGCCACATCCAGTCCTCGCCGCCGCAGCTGGTCGCCCGCCGCCGAGGCGTCGTCGACCTCCACCCAGACCCGCCCCCCACCGGTGGTGCCCTCCGCCCGAACGAGGAGGCCGGGACGCTCCTCCCCGATCGCGAAGAGGGCGATCGGCGGATCGGGCAGCCGGAAGCGCAGCTCGAAGCCCAGGCGGCGGTAGTGATCGATCGCCGCGTCCAGGTCTCCCACCGCGAACAGGACGTTGTCGATGCCCAGGATCCTCATCGGCCCAGCTCCGCGACGAGGCGAGCACGGAGGCGCGCCCTCGTGTCGGGGTCGAGCAGCGTCCACCGGACGCCTCGGATCGCTCCGGCCAGGGCCAGGCCGGCGTGGATGCAGTCGCGGTGGGGCGAGGCCGCCCGGAGCCTGCGCGCCGCCTCCACGGCGCCCAGGGCCCTGAGCTCCTCCAGGGTGGAGATGCCGGCGGCCCGAAGCTCGCGGGCCAGTCGTGGACCGACGTTGATGGCCGCCTCGATCGGGGTGCTCACGTCTCCCTCCTCCTCCGTTCGCGCGGATCGGCCGTGGCGGGCAGCGGCGGGGCCCACCGGGCCAGGCCGAACAGGTCGATGGCGTCCTCCAGCGCGGTCGCCAGGCGATCGAGTCGGGACCGGCTCACCCTCGCCGAGCGGAGGCGGACGGGGCCCGCCAGCGGCGCCCGGGCGATCAGGTCCCGTCCCGCCGGGGTCACCGACAGGACCCACGCCCGCCCGTCCTCCCGGTCCCGGGCCCGCTCGCACAGCCCCGCCTCGACGAGCGCATCGACGGCCTGACCCACCGTGGCGGGATGGAGGACCAACGACCGTCGCAGCTCGGCGAGCCGCATGGGGGATCGCTCCGCCAGGATCCGGAGCAGCGCGAGCTGAAGCCCGGAGACGCCGAACCCCCTTCGAACCTCCGCGTCGAAGGCGCGGAGCGCCCGATCCAGTCGGACCCACGATCTGATCGCCCTCAGCGCAGCCGGCCCCATCTGGCGAACATATTATGACGGCATACTAAGTCCATCGTCAACCCGACCGTCGCGACGTGTCCCCCTCTTCCGCTCCGGGGGATCCCTCCGACCGAGGTTCGGGCGAGGGCCCCGTCCCCGGAAGCCGGAGCCGCTTGAGAAGCAGGGCGTTCACCGCCACCAGGAGGCTCGACCCCGACATGGACAGGGCCGCGATCTCCGGCCGGAGGACCAGCCCGAGGCTGGGCTCGAACACCCCGGCGGCGATGGGCAGCGCGATGGCGTTGTACCCGACCGCCCACCCCAGGTTCTGCCGCATCTTCCGGAGCGTCCCCCGTCCGATCAGGAGGGCCTTGGGGACGTCGAGCGGGTCCGAGCGCATCAGGACGACGTCGGCCGTCTCGATGGCCACATCCGTCCCCGCGCCGATCGCGATCCCCAGGTCCGCCTGCGCGAGGGCGGGGGCGTCGTTCACGCCGTCGCCCACCATGGCCACCTTCCGCCCGGTCCGCTGGAGCTCGGCGACCCTCCCGGCCTTGTCGCCCGGCGACACCTCGGCGATGACCGTGTCGATCCCCAGGATCCCCGCGATCCGCCGGGCGGTGGCCTCGTTGTCCCCGGTCAGCATGACCACCTCGACGCCCGCCTGCCGCAGCGCCCTCACCGCCGCCCGCGACGTTGGGCGCGGCGCGTCGGCGACCCCGACCAGGCCGACCGCGCGGCCGTCCACGGCCACGATCACCGCCGTCCGGCCGCCCGCGGCCAGCTGCTGCCGGCGTGACTCCAACCCGCCGAGGTTCACTCCCTCCCGGACCATCAGCCCGGCGTTCCCCACCGCCACGGCCCGACCGTCCACGTGTGCGAGGGCACCGTGGCCCGGCACGTTCTCGAATCCCTCGGCCCGCGCGCCCGCCACGCCGGCGGCCTCGGCGCGGCGGACGATGGCCTGCGCGAGCGGGTGCTCGGACTCCCGCTCGACGGCGGCGGCGAGGCGGAGGAGCTCCTCCTCCGGAAGGCCATCGGCCACCACCTCGGTGACCTCGGGCTCTCCCTTGGTGAGGGTCCCGGTCTTGTCCATGATCACGGTGTCGATGCGGGCCGCGGTCTCCAGGGCGATGGCGTTCTTGAACAGGATCCCTCGGGTGGCCCCCAGGCCGGTGCCGACCATGATGGCCGTCGGCGTGGCCAGGCCGAGCGCGTCGGGGCAGGTGATCACCACCACCGTGATCGCGAAGAGGACCGCCTCCGGGACGGTCCGGCCGGCGAGCACCCACGCCGCGAACGTGCCCAGGCCGCCCACCAGCGCCACCAGCACGAGCCAGAACGCGGCCCGATCGGCGAGCTTCTGCCCCGGAGCCTTGGAGTTCTGTGCCTCCTGGACGAGCTTCACGATCTGGGCGAGGGCGGTCTCCGAGCCCACCTTCGTGGCCCGCACCCGGAGCGTGCCGTTCGTGTTCATCGTGGCGCCGACGACCTCCGAGCCCGGGGCCTTGCGGACCGGCAGGCTCTCGCCGGTCACCATCGACTCGTCGACCTCGCTCTCCCCCTCCTCCACCACCCCGTCCACGGGAACCTTGGCGCCCGGACGGACGAGGAGCAGATCGCCGACCGCGACGTCGGCCGTGGGGACCTCGATGGCCTCCCCATCCCGGATGACCGATGCCATCGGTGGCGCCAGGTCGAGGAGGGTCCGGATCGCGTCGTTCGCCCCGCCCCGGGCCCGCATCTCGAACCAGTGGCCGAGGAGCACGAAGGCCGCGAGCACCGTGGCCGCCTCGTAGAACACCTCCCCGCCGCCGGTGGCGGTGACCACCAGGGAGTAGGTCCACCCGGCGCCGATGGCCACCGCGACCAGGACCATCATGTCCAGGGTCCGGGCCCGGAGGGCCCGCCACGCCCCGTCGAAGAAGATCCAGGACGAGTAGAGGATCACCGGGAGGCTGAGGACGAAGGCGAACACGTCGTCCCGGAGCCCGAACGGCGCCGGGACGTCGAAGCCCAGGACCTCCCGACCGATCGGCGACCACAGCAGGATCGGGATCGAGAGGAACCCGGCCACCAGGAACCGGTTCCGCATGTCGCGGACCATGGCCTCCATGGACATCCCGGCGTGGCCGCCGTGGCCCATGACCTCGCGGGGCGACGCGAGGGTGGCGGGGGTGACCCGCGCATGCCCGGGGTGGGGCCGGCCGGGCGCTCCCGTCACCACGGCCGCGTGGGCGTGGCTCCCGGCGTGGGGGGACGGCTCCTCCATCGGGTCGCACAGGTGCGTGGGTGCCGACCGGCCCGCGCAATGGAGCCCGCACTCCTCGACCCACCGGCGGAGCTCGGTCACCGACGTGACCGACGCGTCGTACGTGACGTTGGCCGTCTGGGAGACCGGGTTGGCCTCCACGGAGAGCACGCCGGGACGGCGCCCCAGTGCCGTCTCGACCACGGTCTTCTCCGAACCCCGGTACATCCCGCCCACGTGGAGGACCGCCGTGGCCACCTTTCCGTCAGCTCGCCCGGGGGTTCCTCGCCTCGAGCCGTGGGCTTCGTGGCCGGCATGGTTCGCTGGTTCCCCCGCCATCCTGCCTCACCTCCGGGCCGGGTCCGTCGCTCCACCTTACGCCCGGGGCCCGGGCTCGGCCGCATCGGGCGAGCCGGGCCACCGCCGACACGAGCTCGTCCACCCTCCCCTCACCCTCGCTTCGCTCGAGGCCGGCCCCGAGTGGGTGGCGGACGTGCTGGTCAGGGAGGCCCAGGCCGACCGCTGTGACCGCACCGGGGACGAACGACGTTCGCCTCCCCGTCCAGGACGCCGATGGCGCCGTCCCGGAGCGATCTCAGGTCGACCCCGGTGGCGAGAGCGAAGACGGCCGCTGACCGGGGGTTCGGAGGTGGGGCGGGGAGGACTCGAACCTCCGACCGGCGGATTATGAGTCCGCTGCTCTGACCCACTGAGCTACCGCCCCACCCTCATCCTACGAGGGCGGGCGCCGAGGAGCTCAGCGACGGCGGCGCCGTCCGCGTGCCGACGTGGCCCGCTCGCGAGCCAGCCGGCGGAGCTCCTCCTCGACCGCGCGCTCCTCGAGCGTCACGCCCCGCATGCGCAGGCGGAGGCCGCTGTTGTCCCAGGGGTCCAGCCGCACGAACCGTCGATCGATGGCGTTCCAGCCCATCACCGTCACCCGCGCCCGGAGGGTACGTCCCCGGAGGGGCCGTCGCCATCGGTCGGCCGTCCGCACCTGCGACCCCGACGGTCCATCGCGTTCCACGTCGGCGGCCCTAGGTCGTCCGGCGGCCCGACGGGTCGTCCCGGGCCACGTCGGCCGCCGGCGGCCCTCCCCGCTCCTGCATCGCTCGCTCGACGAAGCGCCGGAGCCCGGCCAACGAGCGGCGCATCAGTCGACGCATCAGCGGGCGATACGCGCGCAGGGCGAGGGGCCCGACCAGCGGAACCGGGAGCTCCAGCCGCTCCCGCCAGACGAAGCGGGTGCCGGCCGCGACGGGGCACAGGTCCCACTCCCCCAGCCCGCGGACGGGCCCCCGATGGGCGACGGCGATCCGCCGCGGTGGGTCCCACGCCACGACCTCGAGCACGTCGGTCAGGGCGGCCAGCCCGAGCACCCGGGTGCGGACGGCGAGCCGGGTCCCCACGCCCTCCCCCGGCCCCTCCAGCACCTGCACGCGATCGGCGTCGCGCATCCATCGGGGCTGATCCCCCCACCGCGCCAGGACCCGGAAGGCCTCGGCCGGAGGAACCGGGAGCACGACCTGGGCCTCGACCTCGATCATGCGGGCGCCGCCCCCACGGCGGGACGGGTCCGGCGACCGACGCGGGTCGGTCGGGGCGATCGGCGAGGGGGCGGGGCGACCCCCGGGCCGCAGCGTCCCCGTGCCGTCGCCGCGCTCGCTCCGGGGGGGAGACTCGAACTCCCAACCATCGGATTAACAGTCCGCCGCTCTACCTGTTGAGCTACCCCGGAATGCCGCGCCGGACGGCGCCACCGCAGTCTACCAAGGCGGGACCGCGCCCCCGGGCGCTCCGATAAGCTCGAGCCAGGCGACGGACCGGAGGAGGACGGGATGGGCTTCAAGACCGGACTGCTGGTGGGGCTGGGGATCGGCTACGTGCTCGGCTCGCGCGGCGGGGAGCGCGCGACCGCCCCGGCCGGCGCGCCGAGCGACCTCGCGGAGCGCGGGCGGCGGATCCTCGACGAGACGGCGCGCCTCGCCACGGACGCCGCGAGGCGCGTCCGCGAGGAGCTGGGGCGCCGCCGGGGCGACAACGCGGGCTGGGATCGCCCGTAGCGAGCCTGTCCCGGGAGCGGCTGGGAAGCGCGAGCGCCGGCTCGCCCACCGCTGGCCGGGCGCGCCCGTCGCCTACTTCCTCGAGGGCTTCCCCTGGAGGTGGGCCTCCAGGAACCAGAGGTCCTTGTCGGCCTGCGCCGAGACCTCGAGGAACAGATCGTTCGTCGTCATGTCGCCGAGCTTCTCGGCCTCCTCGGCGGCGCGCCGGATCTCCCCCGCGTACCGGGCGAACCGGTCGACCAGCGCCCGGACCGTCTCCATGCCCTCGAATGCGGCGGCCGGGTACTCGTCGAGCCCCGACGCCTCGGCCGCCATCCGCAGCGTCCCCCGGGCCACGCCGCCCAGCGTGGTGGCCCGCTCGGCCAGGAGGTCGATCCACTCCAGGGCGTGACCGGCCAGCGTGTCGTAGAGCTCGTGGAGCTGGATGAAGTCGGACCCCTTCACGTTCCAGTGGGCGTGCTTGGTCTGGGTGTAGAGATCCAGCGTATCGGCGAGCCGCTCGTTCAGGAGCTGGACGAGCTCCCGGCGGGCCCCCTCGGAGATGTCGATCTTCGTCTCGTGCATCGCGCGCGCGGCCATGGCGTCCCCCTTCCGGACCCGACCTGCTTCGTGGACCTATGAGGGTTACCCAGCCGCGGCCGCGGCTACCCCCCGGTGGCGCGACGACGGCGGACGGGGCCCGCCCACGGGGGCCAGGGCGGGGCCCGCCTACTCCAGGTAGTCGCGGAGCTTCTGGCTGCGAGAGGGGTGGCGGAGCTTGGAGAGGGTCTTGGACTCGATCTGCCGGATCCGCTCCCGGGTGACCCCGAACTCCCGCCCCACCTCCTCGAGCGTCCGCGGGTGGCCGTCGAGGAGGCCGAACCGGAGCTGGATCACCTTCTTCTCCCGCTCGGAGAGCGTGTGGAGCACCGCCTCGAGCTGCTCCTGGAGGAGGATGAAGGAGGCCGCGTCGACCGGCACCACCGCGTCGGAGTCCTCGATGAAGTCCCCGAGGTGGGAGTCCTCCTCCTCGCCGATCGGGGTCTCGAGCGAGACCGGCTCCTGGGAGACCTTGAGGATCTCCCGCACCTTGTCGGCGCCGATCCCCATCACCCGCCCGATCTCCTCCGGCGTCGGCTCCCGCCCGAGGTCCTGGAGGAGCTGGCGCTGCACGCGGACCAGCTTGTTGATGGTCTCCACCATGTGCACGGGGATCCGGATGGTCCGGGCCTGGTCGGCGATGGCCCGGGTGATGGCCTGGCGGATCCACCAGGTGGCGTAGGTCGAGAACTTGTAGCCCTTCGAGTAGTCGAACTTCTCGACGGCCCGGATGAGGCCGAGGTTCCCCTCCTGGATCAGGTCCAGGAACAGCATCCCGCGGCCCACGTACCGCTTGGCGATCGAGACCACGAGCCGGAGGTTCGCCTCGATCAGCCGCTTCTTCGCGAGCTGCCCGTCCCGCTCCACCCGGCGGAGGAACTCGAGCAGCTCCTCCCGGCTCCTCCAGCGCTTGCCCTTCGTGACCTGGTCCCGCCCGATCCCCTCGACCTTCCCGAACCGCTCGAGCTGGTGCTCCCGGATCGCGATCACCCTGTCGATCACGCGGCGGAGCTTCTTCGGGTCGGGCTTCTCCGCGGTCTCGAGCTCCCGGGCGAGCTCGGCGGCGAACTCCCCGGCCTCGATCCGCCGGGCCAGGTCCACCTCCTGGGCCGCGTTGAGGAGGGGGACCTTCCCGATCTCCTTGAGGTACATCCGGACCGGGTCGTTGGTCGGGGCCTTGAGGAGGTCGACGTCGATCCGGGCCGCCCCGGGCTCGCTGAGGTCCTCGCCCGGGACCTCGATCACCTCGATCCCCTCGGTCCGCAGGTGCTCCTCGACCGCCGTCAGGAACTCCTCGACCTGCTCCGGGGTGAAGTCCTCGATCGGGACCGATTCCAGGAGGTCCTCGGAGGTCACGAACCCCCGCTCGCGGCCCCGGGCGGTGATGGCCTCCTTCGCCTCCTCCAGGAAACCCAGGTCCCGGACCACGTCGGTCAAACGGCTCTCCTCGGCTGGGGTCGGTGGGCTGCGGCACAGTGTACGAGACGGAGCGGCCGCCGACCGCCCCCGGGGAGCGGCCGCCGCCGCTCCGCCCCGATCCGGCCCCCGCGGAGATCCCGCCGACCGCTCCCGCGGAGGGCCCGGCCCTCGGCCCGCGGCGGACCGACCGCGCCCACGGCTCCGCTATCCGGCCGGGACCTCCTCGGCGCGCTCCCGGATCCGGCGGAGCTCGCCGTCCAGCCGGACCAGCTCCTGGAACAGCTCGTCGTAGCCGGGATCGGTCCGCGGGTTCAGCCGCTGCAGGCGGGCCCGGACCTCCTCGGCGCGCCGGCGGAGCCTGAGCTCCTGGAGCCGGAGCCACACCCGCTCCGCGTACCCCTCCGACGGCTCGCCCTCGAGCGGCTCGAGGGCCAGCCCCGCGAGCTGCCCGGCGAGCCGCTCGTCCTGGGCCGCGGCCACCAGGGCCCCCACGTCCTCCCCCTCGCGGAGCAGCCCGAAGAGCCTCCGGTGCTGGGCGCTGCGGAAGTGCTCCTCGGACAGGCGCGGGAGGTAGGCCCGGTGGAGCCCGGCGTCGCGGGCG
Source organism: Actinomycetota bacterium (assembly GCA_035573995.1). Lineage (GTDB taxonomy): Bacteria > Actinomycetota > UBA4738 > UBA4738 > HRBIN12 > DATLZM01. Next base: position 13,686 of record DATLZM010000044.1, read on the forward strand.
AGGAGCCGGAGCATCTCCCGCTCCACCCGTTCCTGCGCCGAGGCCCGCTTGGCGACCCTCGCCACCTCCGCCGGCCGGCCGGCGAGCCTCCGCTCCAGGGCGATCACGACCGAGGCCTCGCTGACCCCGGCGAGCTCGGCGAGCAGGTGCGCGTACTCGGCCTGCCGGACCGGGTCCGAGAGCCCCTCGAGCACCGGGAGCGCGGCGGCCACCGCCGCCGTCTGCCCCTCCACGGTCGAGAGGTCGTGGCGGCCCACGATCCGCCGGAGCATGTACTCCACGAGGGGCCGGGCCGCCCGGGCCGCCTCGAGGAACGCCTCCGGCCCGTGCCGCCGGACGTGGTCCGCGGGGTCCAGGCCCTCGGGGAGGACCAGCACCACCGGCGTGAGGGGGAACCGCTCGTGGAAGGCGTACGCGCGCTCCGCCGCCCGCATCCCTGCCTCGTCGGAGTCGAACGCGAGCACCGCGCGCTGGGCGAAGCGCGAGAGCAGCCGGAGGTGCTCCTCCGCGAGCGCCGTCCCGCAGGTCGCCACGGCGTTGCGGATCCCCGCCTGCCAGAGCGCGATCACGTCGGTGTAGCCCTCGACCACGATCGCCTCCCCGGCCCGCGCGATCTCGCCCCGGGCCCGGTGGAGGTTGTAGAGCAGCTCCTGCTTGCGGTAGACGGGCGTCTCCGAGGTGTTCAGGTACTTGGCCTGCCCCTCGACCCCCGGCAGCACCCGGGCCCCGAACCCCACCGCCCGGCCGGCGAGGTCGTGGACGGGGAACGTGATCCGGGCCCGGAACCGGTCGCGGACCCCGCCCTCGGCGTCCCTCGAGGCGAGCCCGGCCTCGAGCAGCACCTCCGGGGAGAAGCGCCGCGCGAGCCGGCGGAGGAGGAAGTCGGGGTAGCCCGGCGCGTAGCCGAGCTGGAACTCCTCGATCGCCTCCCGGGCGATCCCCCGTTCCTCGAGGTAGGCCCTGGCCTCCGCCGCCTCGCGCCCCTCGAGCAGCGTGCGGTGGTAGAGGAGGGCCGCCTCCTCGTTCGCCCGGTGGAGGGCCTGCCGCCGGGAGGCGGCGCGGCGGGCAGCCGGGGAGTCGCCCTCGTAGCGGAGCGTGACGCCCGCCTCCTTCGCCAGGCGCTCCACGGCCTCGACGAACGTGAGGTGCTCCACGGCCTGGAGGAACCGGACCGCGTCGCCGCCCGCCCCGCAGCCGAAGCAGTGGTAGAGGCCCTTGGAGGGCGAGACCGAGAAGGAGGGGGTCTTCTCCGCGTGGAAGGGGCAGAGCCCGACCATCGTGTCGTGCCCGGCCTTGCGGAGCGTGAGGTAGCCCGAGACCAGCTTCACGATGTCGGTCCGCTCCCGGACCGCCTCGAGGTCCTCCTGCCTGATCCTCCCCGCCACGGTCCCCGGCCCCTCCCGCGAGCCGCTACAGGAGCCAGCCCCGGGGAAGGAAGAGCCGCTCGTAGACCCGGAGGGCGTACCGGTCGGTCATCCCGGCCACGTGGTCGGCCACCCGGGTGGGCAGGTCGCCCGGCGCCCGATGGTACTCCTCCGGGATCTCGTCGGGGTGCTCGAGGTAGTGGCGGAAGAGCGCCCGGAGCATCCCCACCGCCTTCTCCTGCTCCGAGCGGACCTCCTCGCGCAGGTAGACCCGCTCGAACATGAACGCCCGGAGCTCGTCCAGGGCCCGGCCGACGCCCTCCGACAACCGCACCTCGGGGGCGTCCCAGGACGCCTCCACCAGATCCCGCACGAGCGTGGCGATCCGCTCCCCGTGCGTGCGCCCCAGCACGTGGAGCGGCCCGGCCGGGAGGTCCCCCTCGGTGAGCACGCCGGCCCTGATCGCGTCGTCGATGTCGTGGTTCACGTAGGCGATCCGGTCCGCGTAGCGGACGACCTGCCCCTCGAGCGTGGCCGGGAGGGGCATCGACCAGGGGTGGTTCACGATCCCGTCCCGGACCTCCCAGGTCAGGTTCAGGCCGCGCCCCTCCCGCTCGAGGTGGTCCACGACCCGCAGGCTCTGCTCCGAGTGGCGGAAGGGCCTCCCGAGGAGCGGCGTCAGGGCCTGTTCCCCGAGGTGCCCAAAGGGCGTGTGCCCCAGGTCGTGGCCGAGGGCGATGGCCTCGACCAGGTCCTCGTTCAGCCGGAGGGCCCGCGCCGCGGTCCGGGCGATCTGGGCGACCTCGAGGGTGTGGGTGAGGCGGACCCGGTAGTGGTCGCCCTCGGGCGCCAGGAACACCTGGGTCTTGTGCTTGAGGCGCCGGAACGCCTTGGAGTGCACGATGCGGTCCCGGTCCCGCTGGAAGCAGGTGCGGAGCGGGTCCGGCGGCTCCTCCCGCTCGCGTCCCTTCGAGGCGCAGGACCAGGTGGCCCGGGGGGAGAGCGTGGCCCGCTCGATCTCCTCGGTCCGCTCCCTGGGGGTGGGCATGGGGCCATGGTAGCGTCCGGGACCGACGCGCCCGCCCGGGGACGCGGGATCGCCCGCTCGGGCGGGACCACGCGGGCCGGAGGAGGGGCCATGGAGCGCAGGTTCCGGGGACGGCTGGGGATCCTCGCCGCGTCCGCGGTCCTCGCGGCGGCCTGCGGGGCCGGCGACGCCTCCCCGCCGGGGGCGGGCCCCGGCGGCGCCAGCGTCCGGATGGAGAACTTCTCCTACGCCCCGGCCCGGCTCACGCTCCCCGGCGGCTCGACGATCGTGGTCCGGAACGAGAACGCCGCCACCTCCCACACCTTCACCGTCGCGGGCAGCGGGATCGACGTCGAGGTGGCGCCCCTGGCCTCGGCGGAGGTCGCGATCGACCTGCCGCCGGGCCGGTACCGGTTCGCCTGCCGCTTCCACGCCGCCCAGGGCATGGCGGGGACGCTGATCGTGACCTGACGCCGCCCGAGAGCGGTGCCCGTGGCGCGGGCTACCGGGCCGGGCCCGCCACCTGCTCGCGCTCGGTGGCCTTGCGGACCTCGATGGCCAGGGCCACCTCCTCGGAGATGGGACGGGCCACCATCACGGCGGCCACGACGCGGCCGAGGACGTCCCGGACCGGGCAGCCGTTCACCGCGAGGATCACGTCCCGGTCCGCGCCCTCGGGGCGGAGTCGGACCAGCTCCTGGCGGAGCTCCTCGCCCCGCAGGACCCGAGCTTCGGGCAGGTCGGCCCCGGCGAGGGGGTCGCCGTGGAGGGCGCGGACGGCGAACCGGCGCTCGATCTCGCCCAGGGTCACCCCCGAGGAGATCCCGAGCAGGTGGTGGAGCACGCGGTTCACGTAGAGCACCCTCCCCTCCTTCGAGACGGCGAGCGCGCCGTCGGGGATGGCCTCGAGGATGGGCTCCACGTCGGAGGCCGGCGCGACCCCGAGCTTCTGGAGGTACTCGCGGTAGGAGCTGGCCGAGCCCATCGCCATCCGGTACTCGGACAGGTTGGCGATGAGGGTGTGCTCGGTGTTCGTGGTGCGCCCCTCGATCTCCTGGACCGTGGCCGCGAGCCGGGCCAGCTGCTCCCGCATCTCGTGGGCGGTCAGGCCGAGGAGCGAGACCTGTCGGTGGCCCCGCCAGAGCATCGCCCCCATCACGAGCAGGAGCACGAACAGCGCCAGCTGCCACTGGCTGGAGAGCGGTGCGAGCAGTTCCGTCATCGAGACCTCCTCCCGGCGGGGCCGGGCGTGGATCGCTCCACCCCCGCATCTTCGGCAGGGGGAGAGCCCGCGCGCACCCCCCGGCGTACCCGTTCCCGGGTACGAGTCCCTACCCTCCCCCGCATCCCGCCGGCGGACGCCTCCCGGGACCACGGACCTAGGGCGTCCGGCCCGACGCCGTTCCTCGGGCCGCGGGCTCGACCCGGCTGGGCCGCGGCCCAGGGAGGGACCCCTTCAGCGGCCGAGCAGCCGGTACGAGAGGTAGGCCAGGGTCTCCCGAAGGTAGCCCTCGAGCCGCGTCCACTCGGTCCGCGCCGCCGAGTGCCAGGTGGCGGAGGCGTAGCCCCGGATCCCGAGGTCGTGGGCCATCCGCTCCACCCGCAGGTTGTGCCAGGGGTCCGAGACGAGGAACGCGGTCTCGAGCCCCTCCCGCCGCATGTATCGGGCCGCGGCCCGGAGGCTCTCGAGGGTGGTCCGCCCGACCGGCTCGGCCACCACGGCGTCCGGCGGCACCCCGTGGGCGATCAGGTAGCCGCGGCCGGCCTCCGCCTCGGTGGTCCGGTCCCCCGGCGCCCCCCCGCCCAGGACGACGATCCGGTCGGCGCGGCCCTGCCGGTAGAGGAGGATGGCGTGGTCGAGCCGTCCGGCGAAGACCGGCGAGGGGCGGCCGTCGTACTGGGCGGCCCCCAGGACCACGATCGCGTCGACCCGGGCCACCCGGGCGGCGTCGTCCTCGTGGGCGGCCCGCCAGACCGCGACGCCGGTGACCCCCACCAGCCCGAGGCCCACGAGGAGCGCGCCGCCGACCACGGCGAGGAGGGGGTGGCGCCGGAGCCCGCCCACGCGCCGATGCTACCAACGGCCCCGGCGCCGCCGTGCCCTCGCACGACGCCCGTCGGCAGCCGGCCCTACCCGGCGGCGAAGTCGCCCGCAGGGAGGGGCGATGAGACCGCGTCGAACACCGCGCCCCCGCCGTCTCGTAGCAGCACGAGGAAGTACCCGGGGACCCGGGGGGACCCCCCGAGGTCGAACCGTACGAGACCTTCGCGCCGCACCTCTCGCTCCAACCGCAGGTCCCCGTACTCGACCACGACGGTCGCGCTCGCCGCGCCCTCGGGGTCGAAGCCGAGCTCGAAGAGGCCGTCCCGCACCGAGACCGTGGGGTCGTGCTCCGGGGTCCCCCACACGTTGTACACGCTCCACCACCGGTCCCCGACGAGCTGAGCCACCCGGACGCTGACGGCGGGGCCTCCGGGTCCCCGGCGGACCTCCACGAGGGTGAGCCCCGCCGCCTGCTCCTCGACCGTGCCTACCACCGGCTCCTCCCACCCCAGGACCTCGCGCGCGAACGCGAGGGCGGTCTCGACCGGGTCGCCCCGCCAAGGGTCCGCCCCGGCGGCCAGACGCTCGGCGGCCGTCCCCGCCTCCTCTGGCGTCTCCTCCGGCCAGATCGCGAACGCCGCGGCCGGCGCCGGCGAGCCATTGGCCCCCACCGAGCGCGGGACGGGTTGCGAACCGCAGGCCACGAGCCCGAGCAGCACGCACAACCCCGCGGTCCGCAGCCAGGGGACCGCGGTCAACCGCACTGCGGATAGCACTCTGGTGTCCACGACTTCCTCGCGATAGCCTTGTACGCCGATTGACTCCGGTAGTCCGTCCACGCGATCCTGGTCCCGAGGTCATCGCTCTTGGCTTCCACGATCAGATCGATGCCTCCCGATCCCTCGGAGTAGATCATGCCGATATGCCCCCGACCACTCGCCCGGTAGACGAACGCGTCCATGTACGTGGTCGCCGCGTATGACTTGCTCGACAAGGCCTTGAACGGGCACGTGCTGCACGGAGAGTAGAAGGCATCGGTGCTGTAGGGACCGTGGACGTTCCGTTCATGCGGATGGTACGTGAAGCCCGAGGCGCCGATCGTCGGCCGGAGCGCCCAGCTCTTGAACGTGAATCCCGAGCAGTCGGCTCCCTCGCCACCGCTGTCGGGTGCCCCAGGGGTGTCGTCGCGGTCGTTCAGCTTGTAGCACCCGCCGCCCCACTCGTAGCCCTCGTAGTTCGCCTTCTCCGCGTAGGACTTGGCCTGCGACCGCTTCCAGGTCGAGATCGTGTAGCTCGTGCCGCTGCAGTTGGCGTCGGACCACGTGCCCGCCAGGGCGCGTGCCCCACCGAACAGCAGCTGCACGCTCACGATCCCTGCCACGAAACAGACCATGGGGAAGCCGAGGAAGTTCCGGATGCGAGAGATCATGGCTCCACCTCGAATCGTTCGATGGCGATCCCATCCACCCGGTCGTAGGCGACCAGCACGTCGGTCGGCGGACGGAACCGCACGGTCGAGAACCTCGCGTCCATGGAGGTCGAGGGCTCGGGAAGGAGGGTGACGCTGCGCAACTCGCCGGCCGCGGAGAGTCGCAGGACGGCCACCGCCGAGTGGCTGTCGTCCCAGAGGCCCCTCGCGACGAACGCCCCTCCGTCGTCGAGCACGTGGACGAAATAGGCCGGCCCCACGCGGACCCCCGGCGGCAGGGAGACCACCACCCCAGTCGACCGACCATCGGCTCGGGTCCACGACACGGCGAATCGGTCCTCGCCGAGCTCCTGTGAGAACGTCCCGTCGAGGGAGCTCCGCCGGACCAGGTCCTGGCCGGAGGCGCCAACCGGACCCACCGGGATCCACTGTCCGGGCCCTACCATCACGGCGGGCCCGTCGGGCCCCGCACCGACGCGAGCCGGCGCCCCGAGCTCCATCCGGAACGGCCCCGTAGCACGGCCGTCGGGCGCGACCTCGTAGGCGGGTGCGCCGACCCCCAGCCCGACCAACGCGATCCTCCCGTCCTCGAGCACCGACAGGTCGAACGTCCGCCTGGCCGGGAGCGGCACTTCTCGGTAGTCGGTCGGACCGAACACCTCGATCCTGCCGTTCACCCAGTCCACCACGAACGTCTCCCCCGACGGGCCGACGGCGAAGCTCGACGGTCCCAGCACGTCTTCGCCGGGGCGGCCACCCGCGCGACCGACCTCGCCCGGTCCCGACCCCCATGGGAGGAACAGTTCCGTTCCCGCCGATGGATCCGGGTCGACGAGCGAGAGGTCCTCCGGCAGGGCGACGGATGCGAAGCCCGTCGTGGTACCCACCTCGATCGGATGTCGCGAACCGCTGGGCGGGTAGGTGAGGACGGAACCGGCAGCGGACGAGAGCTCGGCGTAGTAGGCGAATCCGTCGTCTGTCACGAGCTCACCGGGAACGACGAACGACGCGTCGCCGCCCTCGACGGTCCCCGCTACGTCCGTCCACGCACCCGCAGCCAAGACGTGGAGGGTGGCTGCGCGCACGTCGCACGCCGGGGTCGCGACCGGCTCGCACACCGGCGCGAACCGCAGCTCGACCGGCGCGCCCGGTACCGCCAGGGTCGGCGCGGCGTGGAGCACGCGCGCCCTGGGAGGTGCCGGCGGCACCGTGGGCCGGGCGACCGCGCCGATGACAGAGCCGGCGAGGAGCCCCGCCAGGAGGCCGACCGTCGCGGCGCGAGGCCAGCCAAGCGCACGGGGCGAGAGAGGCATCGTCCACCTCCTTCGTGGTCCGTGGGGGAGGTGGGAGGGTCGCCGATGCTAGCGGGAGGGCGCGCCCGGCGCATCCCCGGACCGGGGGAGACCGGCGTCCGATGCGGCCCATCTCCCGTGGGCAACGTCACCCACGAGGGCCCCCGCGGTGCCCCCGATCACGTGCCGCGCCCGGCGAGGTGCGGGGCGTCACGGGGGAGCCCAGCGGCCCCCCGCACGGGCGGGCTACTTCGAGGCGACCTCGGCCCGGCCGACCGCGGCCTGACCGGCGGCGAGGCGCGCGGTCTCCACCCGGAAGGGGGAGCAGGACACGTAGTCGAGCCCGATCTCGTGGCAGAAGACCACGGACGCCGGGTCGCCCCCGTGCTCCCCGCAGATCCCGAGGTGCAGGCGGGGGTTCGCGGCCCGGCCCTCCTCGGCCGCCATCCGCATGAGGCGCCCGATCCCCGCCCGGTCGATCGTGACGAAGGGGTTCGCCGGGACCAGCCGGCGCTCCTCGTAGAGGCCGACGAACTTCCCGATGTCGTCGCGGCTGAACCCGAACCCCATCTGGGTGAGGTCGTTGGTGCCGAACGAGAAGAAGTCCGCCACCTCCGCGATCTCCCCGGCGGTGAGCGCGGCCCGCGGCACCTCAATCATCGTCCCCCACTCGAGGTGGTCGATGGTCTGGCCCGTCCGCTCCATCACCTCCCGCGCCACCGGCTCGAGCTCGGCCCGCATCTGCTCGAGCTCGGCTCGCGTGGCCACGAGCGGGATCATGATCTCGACCTTGGGGTCGCCGCCCTCCGCCTTCACCCGGCAGGCGGCCTCCACGATGGCGCCCACCTGCATCGCGTAGAGGCCGGGCTTCACGATCCCCAGCCGGACGCCCCGGAGCCCGAGCATCGGGTTCGCCTCGTGGAGCTCGCGGACCTTGGCGAGGGTCCGACGCGCCTCCTCGAGGGGCATCCGCTCGCCCCGCACCTCGACCTCCGCCTCCCCACGGGCCTCGGCGGTGGCGACCGCCACCGCGAGCTCCTCGAGGTTGGGGAGGAACTCGTGGAGCGGGGGGTCGAGGAGGCGGATCGTGACGGGGAGCCCGTCCATCTCCCGCAGGATCCCAACGAAGTCCTCGGTCTGGAGCGGCCGGAGCTCGTCGTAGGCCGCCCGCTCCTCCTCCGGGGTGTCGGCGAAGATCATCCGCCGCACCGCGGCCACCCGCTCCTCGCCGAGGAACATGTGCTCGGTCCGGGCCAGGCCGATCCCCTCCGCGCCCCGGGCCCGCGCGTTCCGCGCCTGCTCGGGCGTGTCCGCGTTGGCCCGGACCCGGAGGCGACGACGGCGGTCGGCGTGGGCCATGATCCGCTCGAAGGCCCGCCAGATCTTCTCCTCCCGCGCGGCCGCGTCGCCGGCCCGGGCCCGCTCGAGGACCGACTCCTCGAGGGGCAGCTCGCCCAGGTACACGCTCCCGGTGAACCCGTCGATGGTGATCACCTCGCCCTCGCGCACCCGGGTCCCGTCCACCGAGAACTCGTGGGCCGCGGGGTCGATCCTGATCGCCTCGGCCCCGCAGACCGCCGGGATCCCCTCCCCCCGGGCCACCACCGCCGCGTGGGAGTTGGTCCCGCCCCGGGAGGTGAGGATCCCCTGCGAGGCGATCATCCCGTGGTAGTCGTCGGGGGTGGTCTCGGTCCGGACCAGGATCACCCGCTCCCCGCGCCGGGCCCACTCCTCGGCCTCGTCGGCGGAGAACACGACCTTCCCGGAGGCGGCGCCCGGCGAGGCGTTCAGGCCGTGGGCGATGGGCCGGGCCCGCTCGGCCGCCTCCCGGGCGATCACCCGCTTGAACAGCTCCTCGAGGCGGTTCGCGTCCACCCGCAGGAGGGCGGTGTCCTCGTCGATCAGGCCCTCCTCCAGCATGTCGTAGGCCATCACCCACTCGGCGAACGCGGTCCGCTTCCCGACCCGGGTCTGGAGGATCCAGAGCTTCCCCTTCTCGATCGTGAACTCGATGTCGCACATGTCCCGGTAGTGCCGCTCGAGCGTGTCCATCACCTCGAGCAGCTGCCGGTAGGAGACGGGGTCGAGCTCCTCGAGCTTGGCGAGCGGGAGCGTGTTCCGGATCCCGGCCACCACGTCCTCGCCCTGGGCGTTGGGGAGGTAGTCGCCGTAGGGGACCTTCTCGCCGGTGGCGGGGTCGCGGGTGAACGCCACGCCGGTCCCGGAGTCCATCCCCCGGTTCCCGAACACCATGGCGACGACGTTCACCGCGGTGCCGAGGTCGTCGGGGATCTTGTTCTGCCGGCGGTAGTCCCGCGCCCGCTTCGTGTTCCAGCTCTTGAACACGGCCTCGATCGCGAGACGGAGCTGGACCCGGGGGTCCTGGGGGAAGTCCTCCCCGACGTGCTCCCGGTAGATGGCCCGGAAGCGCTCGACGAGCTCCCGGAGGTCGTCGGCGTCGAGGTCGGTGTCCTGGGCGCCCTCCCCCTTGCGGCGCTTCGCCTCCTCCAGGGCCTCGTCGAACCGCTCGCCGGGCACGCCCATGACGATCTTCCCGAACATCTGGATGAACCGGCGGTAGGCGTCGTAGGCGAACCGCCAGTCGCCCTCGGACTGCTTCGCCAGGCCCTGGACCGAGGCGTCGTTGAGCCCGAGATTGAGGACCGTGTCCATCATCCCCGGCATCGAGAACTTGGCCCCGGAGCGGACCGACACGAGGAGCGGGTCGTCGGGGTCGCCGAGCCGCTTGCCCATGGCCTCCTCGAGCCGGCGGAGGTGCTCCTCGACCTCCTCCTCGAGGCCCTCCGGGAACTCGCCGCGGGCCAGGTAGGCGATGCAGGCCTCGGTCGTGATCGTGAACCCGGGCGGGACCGGCAGCCCGAGGTTCGTCATCTCGGCGAGGTTGGCCCCCTTCCCGCCGAGGAGGTCCTTCATGTCCTTGTTGCCCTCGTGGAAGTCGTAGACGTACTTGGTCACGGCTGCCTCCAGGCCCGGTCTTCGCTCGAAGCACCAGTGTACGGAACGGCGGCGGACGCCCGATCGACCACCCGCTGTGGACCGGCGGATGTGGTAGCGTCGAGGCTCCGGAGGGAGGGTGTCATGGTGGAGGTCACGAACCTCGACGCGGGCGAGGCCCGCACGTTCGAGAACGGCACCGTACGGATCGCGAAGACAGGGTCGATCACCGTCTCCCGCGCGACGTTCCGACCTGGTTGGCGCTGGTCCAACGATGTGAAGCCGATCGCCGGGACGGACTCGTGCATGGTCCACCACAAGGGAGTCACGATCTCCGGGCGGCTCCACGTCGTGATGGACGACGGGGAGGAGTTCGAGATCGGCCTCGGCGACGTCAGCGAGATCCGGCCCGGGCACGACGCCTGGGTCGTGGGCGACGAGCCCTGGGTCGGCATCGACTTCTCCGACGACATGGAGAAGTACGCCAGGCCCTCGTAGGGGGACGGCGGTCGCGGCGCGAGCCGCGGCCGCCGAACCGACGGCCCGGGGAAGCGCCTCGAGCGTGCGCGTCGTGCCTCCGCGTCGCAGCGCCCGCGGGTAGGCCGGGAGCCGGTCGCGCGAGGCCCTAGGTCCCGGACCCGAGCGCGGCGGCACGGAGGGCGTCGAGCGTGGCCGGGTCGCTCGCGAACAGCCCGGTCACGCGGGCGGCCGACACGCGGACGGCCGCCGGGCGGTCCGGACCGATCCAGGACCGGAGCGCCTCGGCGAACTCCGCCGCGTCGGCCTCGCGGTCCCAGGCCGTCGCGAGGACGACCGCGACGTCCCGGCCGTGGGACCAGGCCCGGTAGAGCCCGCCGTCCCACCCGGCGGCCGCGGCCCGGGCGGTGGCCCCGTCCAGGCGGAGGCCGAGCATCGTCTGGAGCCAGGCCTCCCCCACCTCCATCACGTCGAGGTCCCGCCAGCCCGGCCCCAGGGCGTGCGCCAGGTCCGCCACGTCCACCAGGGTCGGCGCGTCGTTCGGGTAGCGCTCCGGGTGGATCACCTGCTCGGTCGAGACCGGCAGACGTTCGAGCGCCTCGTCCACGGCGGCCGGCCCCCCGGCGGCGGTCCGGGCGGCGACGAACGCCGCCCCGGCCGTGTAGGGCCAGAGCTGGAGGCGGACGATGAACGGCTCCACGTCGCGGACCGGAGGGACATCCACCGCGCCCAGCCCGAGCTGCTCCTCGAGGCTGAGGAACCGCTGCGCGTAGAGGACCGAGAAGTACTGGGCGCTCCCCTCGACCACCCCGAGCGCCGCCTCGAGCGCCTCGTCCCGGCACCTCGCCTCGAGCCGGTCCAGCCGATCCAGGTCGAAGTGCTGGTCTTCGAGGGCGTGGGTGAGCTCGTGGGCCAGCACGACCCGCTCGAACGGCGTGGGGCGCTCGCTCCCGATGAACACCAGCTCGCCGGAGGTGGGGACGTAGAACCCCACGACCTGGCCGGCGGCGAACTCCCGGACCTCGCGCTTGATGCTCGCCCCGGGGGAGATCACGCCGATCGTCGCCCAGGCCGCGCTCCGCCGGCGGTAGAGGGCCGAGGGGAACGAGTGCTCGAACGAGCGACGGAGCCGCCGCACCAGCTCCTCCTGCGAGACGGGCTCCGCCGCCACAGGGTCTCTGAAGCGGAGCCCCCGGACCTGCTGGATCGCCCGCTGGACGTCGGCGACCACCGGGGGGACCTCGCCCTCGACCCGGGCCTCCTCCTCCTTGGGGACGCGCGGCCGGTCGCAGAGCTCCCGGAGGGCCGCGTACGCGCTCCCTCGCCCGCCGGGGGGCGACGGGAGCGGTTCGGGCGAGGGCGGGACCGGCGCCTCGGTCGGGGTCGGCGGGCCCCCCGGGGAGCACGCCGCCGCCAGGAGGACGAGCGCCAGGGCCGCCGCGAGCGGGGCTCTCCGCACGGTCCGGCCGCGCCTCACCGCCGCACCACGACGCTCGCGACGGCCGCGAGGAGCGCCAGCGCCGAGAGCCCGATCGAGACCCACAGGAACCCGACCGAGGCGAGGAGCCTCAGGGCGGCCGCGACCAGCGCGACCGCCGAGGCCACGACCAGGGCGAACGCGAGCGCGTAGAGCCCGAGGCTCCCCCGCGGCCGCCCCGTCGTCGCCCCGCTCATCGCCCCTCGTCGATGCCGCCCCTCCCGCCGCGCTCGTCGCCCGCGCTCGCCGCCACGCTCATCGGCCCGGCCCTGTCTCAGAGCCGCTCCCGGAGGTAGGCGACCAGGCCCTCGATCGGGAGCCGGTCCTGGCGCATCGAGTCCCGCTCCCGGACCGTCACCTGTCGGTCCTCGAGCGTGTCGAAGTCGATCGTCACGCAGTAGGGGGTCCCGACCTCGTCCTGGCGGCGGTAGCGCCGCCCGATCGAGCCCGCGTCGTCGTAGTCGCAGACCCAGTGCGGCTTGAGCAGGTCGAAGACCCGCTTCGCCTCGGGCACCAGCGCCTCGTTGCGGGAGAGCGGGAGCACCGCGACCTTGATCGGCGCGAGGTCCTTGTGCAGGCCGAGGACGGTGCGCTTCTCCGTGCCCCCCGACGCCGTCGGCGCCTCCTCCACGCGGTAGGCGTCGAGGAGGAACGCGAGCAGGGCCCGGTCCACCCCCGCGGCCGGCTCGATCACGTACGGGAAGTACCGCTCGTCCCGCTCGGGGTCGTAGTACGTGAGATCCTCCCCGCTCTTCGCGGCGTGCGCCCGCAGGTCGAAGTCGGTGCGGTTCGCGATGCCCTCGAGCTCCCCCCAGTCCGTGAACGGGAAGCGGTACTCGATGTCGACGGTCCGCTTCGAGTAGTGGGAGAGCTCCTCCTTCGTGTGCTCCCGGGTCCGGAGGTTCTCCTTGCGAATCCCGAGGTCCACGTACCACTGGAGCCGCTCGTTGATCCAGTACTCGTGCCACTCCTCGTCGGTCCCCGGGACCACGAAGAACTCCATCTCCATCTGCTCGAACTCCCGGGTCCGGTAGATGAAGTTCCCGGGCGTGATCTCGTTGCGGAACGACTTCCCGATCTGGGCGATCCCGAACGGGAGCTTCTTCCGGCTCGCGGCCTGGACCGTGACGAAGTCCACGAACATCCCCTGCGCGGTCTCCGGCCGGAGATAGACCGTCGCCGCCTCGTCCTCCACCGGCCCCATGAACGTCTTGAACATCAGGTTGAAGTTCCTGGGATCGGTGAACCGATCGTGCCCGCAGTTCGGGCAGCGGGGCCGGGCGGCCATGTCGATCGTGGACTCGTCCTCCTCGTGCCCCGACTGGGGGGCGTGCCAGCCGGGGATGTGGTCGGCGCGGAACCGCTGGTGGCAGTTGAGGCACTCGACCAGGGGGTCGGTGAAGGACTCCAGGTGCCCGCTCGCCTCCCAGACCTTGGGCGACATGATGATCGAGCTCTCGAGGCCCACGACGTCGTCCCGGAGCTGGACCATCGAACGCCACCAGGCGTTCTTCACGTTCCGCTTCAGCTCCACGCCGAGCGGGCCGTAGTCCCAGAACGACCGCAGGCCCCCGTAGATCTCGCTCGACGGGAAGACGATCCCCCGGCGCTTGGCCAGGGCGGTGATGGCCTCCATCAGGTCGGCCACGGCGCATCCTCCTTTCCCGGCCGCTGGCGGCGGCCGCTGGCGTGCCCGCCAGTCTAGCCGCCGCGGCCCCGCGGGGAACGAGACCTTCGGCCGATGCCGGTCCCCCGGCCGGGGGGCGAGGATGGGACGGTGGACGTCCCCCGCCCGGTCGGGCCCGACTGCCGGGCCTGCGGCGCCGCCCTCGGACGCGGCGCGGACTGGTGCTGGCGGTGCCTGGCCCCGGTCCTCGTCCGGCTGCCCGACGCCGAGCTGGTGCCGCCCTCCCGCCCCGGGCGCACGGGCGCCTGGACCGCGGCCCTGGCCCTGGCCCTGGTGACCCCCGCCGCCGCGCTGTCCTGGGCCTGGGTGCGCA
>DATLZM010000045.1:0-6163 GCA_035573995.1 Actinomycetota bacterium
ACCAGGGCCAGGTTCGGCCCCTCGGCGGCCGGCGGCTCCCCGTACAGCACGACCTGGCAGCCGAGCCCGGCCGCCGCCGCGGCCGCCGCGGCCGCCCGGACGTGGTTCGACCGCGGGCCGCCCCCCGTGACCAGCACGTCGGCCCCGAGGCGCAGCGCCTCCCCCACGGCGTACTCGAGCTTCCTCGCCTTGTTGCCCCCGAGCGCGAAGCCCGTGAGGTCGTCCCGCTTCACCCACACCGAGCCCCCCGTGGCCCGCCCCAGCCGCTCGGCGGGGACGAGCGGGGTCGGGAGGTGGGCGAGGGGGAACCGGGGCGGCGGGCTCACGGCCACGGCTCCGGATCGCGTCCCCTGGCGGCCCGGATGCGCGCGAGCACCTCGTCCACCTGCTGGGGGGCCGAGCCGGGCCGCGGCTCGAGCGCCAGGCGCAGCTCCTCGTCGTCGAGGTGGCGGGACACCTCCGGCGAGGCCCGGAGCGCGTCCTCGATGGCGAGCCCCTCCCGCCGCCCCCGGGCCAGCACCTCCTGGAGCAGCGCCTGGGCACGGTGCTTGCCGAGCTTGGGCGCGAGGGCCGCGAGCACCTGCTCGGAGGCCAGGTACCCCCGGCCCCGCTCCACGCCCGCCCGCATCGCCTCGGGGCGGACCTCGAGCCCCTCCACGAGCCCGCGCGCCGAGGCCAGGGCGGCCGCCGCGAGCAGGCACGCCTCCGGGAAGGCCGGCCATTCGGCCTTCCAGCCGCGGCCGTCCCGCTCGTGCTCGGCCACCATGCCCTCGAGGACCACCGCGGCCTGGGCACGGACCAGGCGGGCCAGGGTCACGAGGTGCTCGGCCCGCTCGGGGTTGCGCTTGTGGGGCATCGTGATGCTCCCGACCTGCTCGGACGAGGCGGGCTCCAGGAGCTCGCCGATCTCCTCCCGCTGGAGCTGGTAGACCTCGTTCCCGATCCGGGCGAGGGTCTGGGTCACCATCGCGAGCAGGAGGACGAACTCCGCCACCCGGTCCCGCGCCGAGGTCCAGGAGATCCCGGGATCGGCGAGCCCCAGGCGCGCGCAGAACCGCCGGCGCAGCTCCGGGCCCCGCTCGCCGAAGAACCCCAGGGTGCCCACGGCGCCGCCGAGCTGGCCGACGAACCACCGGGGGCCGCCCTCCCGGAGCCGGTCGAGGTGCCGGCGGACCTCGTCGGCCCACCCGGCGGCCTTGAAGCCGAACGTGATCGGCGCGCCCGGCTGGCCGTGGGTCCGCCCCGCCATCGGGGTGTCCCGGTGGCGGGCGGCGAGGTCCAGGAGCGAGCCCTCGAGGGCCCGGAGGTCCCGCCAGGCGATGGCGGCGACCTTCCGCGTCGCCAGCGCGGTCCAGGTGTCGGTGACGTCCTGGACCGTGGCGCCGTAGTAGACCCAGCCGCGGGCCCCCTCGGGGAGCACGCGCTCCAGGCCACGGATCAGCCCCAGCGTGGAGTGGCCGGTCCGGCGCGTCTCCAGGGCCACGAACCCGAGGTCGAGGAGCTCGACCCGGGCCCCGCGCTCGATCGCGGCCGCGGCCTCGGCCGGGACGATCCCCAGCTCGGCCTGGGCGGCGGCCAGGGCCGCCAGGATGTCGAGCCACGCCTGGAGCCGGGCCCGCTCCTCGAAGATCGCCCGCGCCTCGGGCGTGCCCCAGAGGTGGCCGTAGAGCTCGGAGTCGGTCAGGCGGGAGACCACGTCGGCTGGACCGTCCGGACGAGGGCCCGGAGCCCCTCGTGGACCTCCTCGAGGGTGGCCCCCCACGGGACGACCACCGCCCCCCGCTCCTCGCCCACGCCGAGCTCCCGCAGGCAGCACTTCGTGAGCGTGGGGAGCTCCGAGGCGGGGACCGACCCGGAGGCGAGCAGCTCCCTCGGGCACATCTCGACCGACGGCGGCTCGTCCCCGTAGAACCAGCGGTGCAGCTCCCGGGACCGCTCGCACCCGACCAGGACCCAGTCCTCCCGCGGCGGGCGCTCGTCGAGGTAGCGGACCTCGGCGCCGGCCGGGGCCACGCCGGCCCCCCGGCAGGGGAACAGGTACCGGGGCGCCGGGCGGCCCCGCGCGAGCTCCAGCAGGTCCACCGTCTCGGGCCGGAGGTCCACCGGCGGGAGGTCCTCCGCCAGCTCGAGCACGCGCCGCGCCTGATCGAGGAGCTTGGCCGGGTGGGGCGGGACGACCTCCACCACCCGCACGGGGACGGGGTCGGGGTCGAGGATGAACGACACGTGCTCGTAGCGGCCCTGGACGACGACGCACCGCGCCCCGGGGGCGTCCCTCCCCGCCGCCCGAGCGAGCTGGGTCGGGACCCCGGTGTCCACGAGCGGGTCGCGGACCACGGCGGTCTCCTCGGGGCCCGCGAGGAGGGCCGCGTCCACGATCGGCGACATGAGCGCGTCCTCCGAGGCCTTGGTCACCCGGAGCACCGCGGCCTCCCCTCCGCGGCGGCAGACGATGAACGCCGTCCTCCGGTACGCCTCGCGACCGAGGAACCGCTCGCGGAGGGCCGCCTCGGTGAGCGGGACGTCGACGGAGGCCACGGCCACGGCCCGTTCGCGGCCGGGGACCAGGTTCCTCGTCGCGGTCCCCACCGACCTCACCCGACCGGGCCCGCCTGACGCGCGCCCCGGGCCGGCACCGAGAGCCCGATCGTGTCCGCCCGCAGGCCGAGGCGGAGCGCCTCGAGCCCGAGGACCTCCGCGAGCGGCACGTTGCCGAGGCTCACGTCGGGACCGAACCGGCGGAGGAACCACGCCTGCTGGTCCTTCCGCGGCGCTTCGAAGATCACCCGGGCCAGGCCCACGCGGGCGACCACCGCCTCCACGACCGACGCCCGGACCGCGCCGTCGGGTTCGTAGAGGCCCACGGTCCCCGACTCCCGACCCTCCGCGAGCACCCAGGCCGCGCCCGCCTCCAGGTCGGCGGCCATCTCCTCGGCCCAGCGGTCGGGCGCCGCCGGGACGGCGGGGTCCTTCGACCCGACCTCCGCCAGGACCACGAACCGCTCGGCCGCCCGCGCGATCAGGTCCCGCTTCTCCCAGGGCTCCATCCCCACGGCGCCGTTGGAGACCTCGACGCAGGGGAAGCCGACGTCCGCGGCCCAGGCGAGCAGCTCCCGGTCCTTCCCCTGGGCCCACGCGACCTCGAGGAGCGTGCCGCCCACGCAGGCCCGGATCCCCCGGTCCGCGAGCGCCGCCACCTTGGCCGCCGGGTCCGGCTCGAGGTACGCGGTCCCCCACCCCAGCTTCCAGAGATCCACGTGGTCGGCGACGGCGTCGAGGTAGCCCGCCAGCTCGCCGACGGGGATCCCCTTGTCCAGGACGTGGGTGACGCCCACCGCCCGCGGCTTCGGGCTCCGCGAGGGCAGGTCGAGGAAGCCCGGGCGGCCCATGTTTCGGATAGTAGGCGTTCATCATCTTCCCGACAAAGCCGGGCGATCCCCTCGACGCTGCGGGAGGGGTTGCATACTCGTGGGGACCGTGCTGATCGGCGGGTGGTTCGAGGGGCTCCGCGCCCAGGACCTGGTGGCGGGCGCCCGCTGGTGCCTGGGCCGCCGGCGCGGGATCCTCGTGGAGGGCTGGGGGTTGCGCGACGTGGACCCCGCCGACCGCGAGCTCCCCCGCCGGGTCGAGCTCGGCGAGCGCGTCGTCCGCGACCTGCGCCGGGAGAACGGCGGGGACCCCCACGACCGCGAGGACTGGGTGGTCCACAAGGCGCTCAGCGCGGGGCCCGGACGTCCCTTCCTGGAGCTCCTCATCGGCTGAGCCGCGGCCGCCGAGGCGGGGGGGCATCCCGCGGGCCCTGCCGCTCCGCCCAGGCGGGCCATAGGCGCTCGGCGAGCTCCCGGGGCACGAGGCCGCGGGCGTGCATCGCCCGCCACGCGCCGCGGTAGGCGCGCAGCGCGCCGGAGGCCACCAGCACGTGCCCCGCCACCGCCGCCGCGAGCGCCCAGGTGGCGGCGAGGTGGACCTTGAGGCTCCAGGCGAAGACGGCCGGCACGAAGGCCCGGGGGAACGACATCAGGAGCCCCGTGACCGAGAGCGCGAGGAGGGCCGCGACCACGGCCAGGTTGAAGACCCGCTGCCCGGGGTCGAAGTGCCCCTCGTGGCGGGCCGGCGCGTTCCGCGAGGGGCGCAGGAGGAAGGCGGGGTAGGAGGCGAACCACGCCAGCTCGCCGCGGCGGAACCGGGCGGAGTCGGCGAGGAACCTGGCCGCGGCGCGCGGCCGGGCCAGCGCCACCAAGGCGGCCGCCCCGATCAGCCCGTAGCCGAGCCAGCGGTGGGCCCGGGCCGAGGCCACGTGGCCGCCGAACAGGCCCTCGAGCGGCCGGATCCCCTCCCCGAGGAGGGCCACCCCCGAGGCCAGGAGGGCGAGCGTGAGGACGTAGAGCCCCGCGTGGAGGCGCCGCGCGGCGGGCCGGTTCCGGAGGAGCCGCTCCCCCCCGGCCTCCCTCACGGCGCCCGGCGACCCCTAGCTCCCGCCGCCGTAGCCGCCGCCGTAGCCGCCGCCCCGCGTGTAGCCGCCCCCGCCCGCCGTCGAGGAGCCGGAGGTGACGTTCACGGTGACCTCGGCCGAGACGTCGGTCTCGTCGTGGTTCGGCTCGGCCAGCACGACCCGGATCGTCTGCTGGCCCTTCGGCGCGGGGACCTCGCCCGTGGTCGACGTGAGGACCGTGTACTCGCCCGACCCGCCGACGTAGACGTGGAAGTGCATCAGGCCGGTCGAGGGATCCCCGATCTCGGCGCCGTCCACCGACAGCCGGAGCTCGATCGGCGACGCCACGTCGGCGCCCTCGGTGGGGCTCACGATCGCGATCGTCGGCGTCCCGCCCCCGCCTCCCCCCGCCGGCGCGCTCCGCGCGCAGGCCGGGACGAGCAGGAGGGCCACCGCCGCGACGCCGAGGAACCTCCTTCCCACCATGGATCCCACCCAGATGAAGGTACGGCTGGCGGACCCCCGCGGATGGAGCTCCGGCCGCGTTCCCCGGACCCGGCTCAGCCCCTCGGGGCCACCGCGAGCGTGACCGCGATCGGGAGGTGGTCGGAGGCCCGGGAGGACGGCCGGGCGAACCCCGAGGGCGAGAGGTCCTCCGTCGCGAAGATGTGGTCGATGGGCTCCCCCGTGGAGGGGAACGTGGGGAGGTCCCCGGCCCCGGCGAGCTCCTGGGCCGAGCGGAGCCCCGCCCGGAGGAACCGCTCGATCTCCGGGCTCCCGGGCTCCGCGTTCATGTCCCCGGCGATCACCGCGGGCGAACGCCCGCCCCAGGCCTCGAGGAGCCGTCCGATCTGACGGAGCCGGGTCGCCCGGTCCTCGGGCCGGTGCGCGAGGTGCGCGCCGATCACCTCCACCCGCGCCCCCGCGACGTCGACCACCGCCCACACGTAGCCCCGATCCATCGTCCCGCCGAACCGCCCGAGGAGGCCGGCCCCCCGTTCGACGATCGGCAGCCGCGAGAGGATGGCGTTCCCGAACTGGCGGTCGGCGGCCGGCCCGAACACCATCGGCATGCGCAGGCGCGCCGACAGCCACTCGCCCAGGTCCATCATCCCGTTCGTCACCCAGCCCCGGGCCACCTCCTGGAGGATCACGACGTCGGGGTCCTGGGCCTCGATCACCCGGGCGATGGCCTCCGGATCCACCTCGCCGAGCGGGCTCACGCCGTTGTGGACGTTGTAGTCCACGACCCGGAACCACGGGCCGGCGGCCGGGGCGACCTCGGCGCTCCTCGCGAGCGCGAGCCCCAGGGGGACGACGAGCAGCGCGAGGGGGACCGCGACCGGCCAACGCCCGGCGGCGCCGCCCGCCGCCAGGGGGACGGGAGCCGAACGCCCCACGAGCCCGGGGACCGCGAGGAGGACGGCCGCGGCGGCCGGGACCGCCGCGTTGGGGAACGGGATCGCGAGGTCGTACGCCGCCTGGTAGACGAAGGCCAGGGCCACGAAGAGGAGCCCACCGCCGGCGAACCCCGCCGCGGTCCGCCCGAACCCCGCCCGCCGGGGGCCGGCCAGGACCCGGGCGAGGAGGAGCGTCGAGGCCGGGAGCCCCACCGCGGGGGCCAGGAGGAACGCCGGGCCCGAGACGCCGCGGACGGCGACGCCCGCGGCGACGAGCCCGGCCCCCGCGACCGCGAGCGCTCCCCGCGCCGCGGGCGGCCGGAGCACGAGG
>DATLZM010000046.1:0-1426 GCA_035573995.1 Actinomycetota bacterium
GACGGCGTGCGAGGACGCGGAGCTTTCCAGGGTGTGGCCGCATTTGCTGCGTCACACGTTTGCCACCCGCGCCTACGCGCTCACGAAGTCCCCGGTCCTCGTCGCCCAGCTGCTGAACCACGCGGACCTCAGCCAGATCCCCCGCTACGTCGGGGTGGCCGAGGAGGAGAAGCGCGCGGTGCTGAGGAGCCTCTGACTTGGGTGTGTATCCCGTCAGAGAGGCGCGGAAGCCAGGTGGCTAGGGTGATGGGCCCGGGCGGGCGCCCGCGGGGCTCTCAGGGCCCTCTACAGGCCTCGAACGACGCTGCTCGCGCTCCAGGCGCGCTTCGGCGTCGGTGAAGAGGGTTCGGACCATCTCCCCCCAGATCTCCTCCTCGAGCTGCCGGCGGTTCCGGCGGAGGCCCTCCTCGAGGGGCCGGGAGGGGTCGCGGTCCCGCCCCCGCCGGCGGAGGTAGCGGTAGCACGCCTCGCACCGGCCCCGGCGGGCCGGGCCGGCGATCGGCCCCCCGCAGTTGGTGCACACCCTCGCCCGCATCGGGGGGACCCTAGCCCCCCGGGAGGCCTCGGTGTGGGACCTGATCTGGACCTGACGTGCCCAATCCGTGCCCCATCGGGGTCCCTGCCTCTCGACGTGAAGAAACCGCAGGCCCTCTGACCTGCGGTTTCTCGGTGGGCGCGGGAGGTTTCGAACCTCCGACCTCTTGCGTGTGAAGCAAGCGCTCTCCCGCTGAGCTACGCGCCCGCGGGTCCCGAGGTCGGCCGGGACCGCCCAGATTGTAGGCGACCGGGACCGGACCGGTCACGCCGCCGCGAACCATCGGCGCGACCTCGAGCCCGGCGGCGAGCGCCGGTTCCGCTCCGAGCACGCCGCCGACAGAGCCCCCGACATAGGAGGACGGCGGCGCGTGCCCGCGTCGCGCCGCCGTCCGTCGCCGAGCCTCTCAGCTCGGACGCCTGACTCCCCCGCCTGACGAGTTGAGTCTGTCACCCGAGCGGGTCGGTGCGCAAGATGCAACTTCGCCGGCTGCGCCTACTCGCCGAACAGGACGTAGGCCTCCGTGCGGTCGCTCGCCCCGTGCCCCGGGATCCGGAACCGGAACAGGTAGGGGGCGCCCTGCACGGCGTCCGCCCGCGTGGTGTGCCACACGAACCGCATCCTGCCTCGGTCGGAGATGGTCACGGTCCCCACCCGCCTCCAGACGTCGGAGCCCGGGTCCCGACGGAGGACCCGCGCCACGCGCCCGGCGTGGGGGGGCTCCACCCTCCCGCGGACCACGACCGTGTCGCCGTAGAGGAAGCTCGCGCCGCGGTCGATGCACGTGCCCGGGAGCTGGACGGTGCAGGCCTCGAAACGCCGTGGCTCGTGCGCGGCGGCGGGTCCGGACGGGAAGGGCGCGGCCACGGCGGCCACGAGGCCGAGGAACGC
>DATLZM010000047.1:0-8313 GCA_035573995.1 Actinomycetota bacterium
CGCAGCCGGACCTCGTCGCGGTAGGTGGTGACCTCCTCGACGCCGAGCCGGCGGCACGTGATCCGGAGGGAGGCCACGGCGAAGAGCGTCTCGACCTCGGCCGGGAGCTGCCCGTAGCGGTCCTCGGCCTCGGCCCGGACCCGCTCCAGGGCCTCGTGGTCGGGGGCGGTCGCGATCCGTCGGTACAGCTCGAGCCGGAGCGCCTCCTGGGCGAGCCACCCGATCGGCACGAAGGCCCGGACCGGGAGCTCCACCTTGACCTCGCGCTCCTCGGGGAGGGGCTCGCCGGTGAGCTCGGCCACCGACTCCCGGAGGAGCCGGGCGTAGGTGTCGAACCCGACCGCCGCGATGTGCCCGTGCTGCTCGGCCCCGAGGAGGTTCCCCGCCCCCCGGATCTCGAGGTCCCGCAGGGCGATCCGCATCCCGCTCCCGAGCGCGGTGTGGCGGGCGATCGTGGCCAGGCGCTCGTGGGCCTCCGGGGTGAGCTGCGCGACCGGCGGGAAGAAGAGGTAGGCGAAGGCCCGCTCGGCCGATCGGCCCACCCGGCCCCGGAGCTGGTAGAGCTGGGACAGGCCCAGCCGGTCCGCCCGGTCCACGATCAGCGTGTTGGCCGTGGGCACGTCGAGGCCGGACTCGATGATCGTGGTGCACACGAGGACGTCGGCCCGCCGGTCCCAGAACCGGAGCATCACCTCCTCCAGCGCCGCCTCGTCCATCCGCCCGTGCGCCACGACCACCTCGGCCTCCGGCACGAGCTCGCGGAGCCGCGCCGCGGTCCGCTCGATCGTCGCCACCCGGTCGTGGACCCAGAACACCTGCCCCTCGCGGAGCAGCTCGCGGCGGACGGCCCCGATCGCCATCCCCTCGTCGTAGGGGCCGACGTAGGTGAGGACCGGCTGGCGGTCCTCGGGCGGCGTGTCGACCACCGAGAGGTCGCGGATCCCGGTGAGGGCCATCTCCAGGGTCCGGGGGATCGGCGTCGCCGTCATCGTGAGCACGTCGACGCTCGCCCGAAGCTTCTTCAGCCGCTCCTTGTGGGCCACGCCGAACCGCTGCTCCTCGTCGACGATCACGAGGCCGAGGTCGGCGAACCGGACGTCTGGGGAGAGGAGCCGGTGGGTCCCGATCACCACGTCCACCTTCCCCTCGGCCACCTCGCGCACCACCCGCCGCTGCTCGGCCGGGGAGAGGAACCGGGAGAGCATCGCCACCCGCACCGGGAACGGCGCGAAGCGCTCCGAGAACGTGACGAAGTGCTGCTCGGCGAGGAGCGTGGTGGGGACCAGCACCGCGACCTGCTTGCCGTCCATCACGGCCTTGAACGCCGCCCGGACCGCGACCTCGGTCTTGCCGTAGCCGACGTCCCCGCAGAGGAGCCGGTCCATCGGCCGCGGCTCCTCCATGTCCCGCTTCACCTCCTGGATCGCGGCCAGCTGGTCCCGGGTCTCCTCGAAGGGGAACGCGTCCTCCAGCTCGCGCTGCCAGGGCGTGTCCGGGCCGAACGCGTGGCCGGGCACCGACATCCGCACGGCGTAGAGCCGGACCAGCTCCCCCGCCATGTCGCGCACCGCGCGCTTGACCCGGGCCGTGGTCCGCGCCCAGTCGCTGCCGCCCAGGCGGTGGAGCCGGGGCTCCTCGCCCCCCTGGTAGGCCGCCACCATCCCCACCTGGTCGGTGGGGACGTACAGCCGGTCGCCCTGCGCGTACTCGAGCACGAGGTAGTCGCGCTCCGCCCCGGCGAGGGCCCGCCGCTCGATCCCGAGGTACCGGCCGATCCCGTGGATCCGGTGGACCGCGTAGTCGCCGGGCGAGAGCTCCAGCGCGACCTGCTCGGCGCGCCGCCGGGTGATGCGGGGGGCGGCCCGCGTGTGGCGACGCTCCCCGAACAGGTCCTCCTCGGTGGCGACCGCCAGGCGGGCCGCCTCGAGGACGAACCCGCCCGCCAGGTCGGCCAGGACGCTCGCCACCGCCCCGGCCTCCCGGACGCCGCGCTCGGCCAGCACCTCCCGCGCACGCTCCAGGCTCCCCGGGGCCCGGGCCGCGACCACCACCCGGAACCCGCGGGCCACGAGGTCGGCCAGGCGCGCCGCGAGCTCGGGGGCGTTCCCCGCCGCGGTCCCCCACGGGTCGATCCCCAGGTCGATCCCCTCGCTGAACGGCGAGAGGTCCACCCGCACCCGACCGGCGAGGGCCTCGTCGAGCGGGCGGAGGGCCGGCGGGCCGTCCCACCCCGAGGCCTCGGCGAACGCGCGGGCCTCCTCCAAGGCGCGGGCCGCCCGGTCGAGGGCGCGGCGGGCGTCCGAGACCACGACCCAGGAGCCCGGCGGGAGGAGCTCGGCCGGCGTGGGCATCCGGTCGAACAGCAGCGGCGCGATCGCCTCCACCCCCTCCGGGAGGAGCCCGTCGGCGAAGCGCGCGAGGAGGTCGCCGAACCGCCCGGCCCGGCGGGAGGCGAGGAGCTCGGCGCGCCGGCGGAGCTCCTCGGTGGGGAGCAGCTCGCGGACCGGGGGCACCTCGACCCGCTCGACCCGGCCGCTCGACAGCTGGGTCGCGGGGACGAACTCCCGCATCGACTCGATCTCGTCCCCCAGGTACTCCAGGCGGACCGGGCGTCGCGCCGTCCCCGGGAAGACGTCCACCACCCCGCCCCGCACAGCGAACTCGCCCCGGTGCTCGACGACGTCGGTGCGGACGTAGCCCGCCCCGACCAGCCGCTCGGCGAGCTCGTCCGGCGGGAGCTCGCGCCCGGCCTCGAGCACGAGCGGATCGACCTCGGCGAGCGCGGGCGCGATCCCCTGGAGGGCGGCGTGCACCGGCGCCACGAGCACGAACGGGCCCTCGGCGCGGGCGGCCCGCCGCACGGCCAGGGCCCGGCGGGCCGCGGTCTCGGGCGAGGGGCTTATCCCCTCGTAGGGCAGGGCCTCCCAGGCCGGGAGCAGCGCCGCCCGCTCCTCCCCCAGGAGCGCCGCGGCGCCCCGGGCGAGCGACTCGGCCTCCCGGGGCCCGACGGCGAGGGCGAGGACCGGCGTCTCGAGGGCCCGGGCCAGGGCCGCCGCCACGAGGTCGTGGCCGGCCGCCGCCCGCGCCACGATGGGCCGGGCGCGCGCCAGCAGGAGCCGCTCGAACGGCTCCGAGCCGATCACCGAGTCGAGCACGTCCTGGAGCATCTCGGGCAGCACCGCGAGGCCACGCCGCGGCGCGACGGGGCCTCCACGCCGAGTCTAGCGAGGGAGGACGGTCCGGCCCGCGGTCCTCCTCCGCGGGGCGGATCGCGTCGTCCCCCCGCTCACCCCCGGGGCAGCCCGCCCCGGTTGAAGCGGTCCTGGGCCGCGCGGAGCCCCTCCCGGACCAGCGTGAGGACGGCGTCGGCGGCGTCGGCCACGATCAGCGCGACGTCGGGCTCCTCCCGCGCAGGGAACGGCTCCAGGACGTAGTCCACGGGGTCCTGGCGACCGGGCGGGCGGCCGATCCCGATCCGGACCCGGTAGAAGTCCGGGGTCCGGAGCGCCGCGACGAGCGAGTCGAGGCCGTGGTGGCCCGCCGTCGAACCCCCGAGCTTTACCCGCAGCGCGCCGAAGGCGAGGTCGAGGTCGTCGTGGACGGCGATGACCCGGTCGGGGGGGACGCCCCGCTTCCGCGCCAGCGACGCGTAGGCCGGGCCCGACTCGTTCATGAAGGCGCGGGCTCGGGCGAGGATCAGGGTCTCCCCGTCGGCCCGGAGCTCGGCGGCATCGCAGGGGACCAGGCGCATGCGCCGGAGCCGCTCGCCGGCGCGCGAGGCGAGCTCCTCCACCACCATCGCCCCGACGTTGTGGCGGGTCCGCGCGTAGCGCTCCCCCGGGTTGCCGAGCCCGGCCACGAGCCACGTCACGGCCCGAGGGTAGGGCACGCGCCCGCCACCGGCGGCTCAGCCCTCGCCGCCCTCCTCGCCGGCGGCCGCCTCGGACGCGGCCTCGGGCGCGGCCTCCCCCTCCTCGGGCGCCTCGACGGGCGCCACCTCCACCACCTCGAGGACCTGGGGCGTCACGACCGAGACCACCTGCTCCTCGGGATCGGTGAGGAGCTGGGCCCCGTCGGGGATCCGGAGGTCCCCGGCGCGGAGGGCGTCGCCGATCCCGAGGACCGAGACGTCGGCGTCCACGGCGTCCGGGACCCGGTCCACCCGGCACTGGAGCTGGACCTCCCACAGGTGGTGCTCGAGGAGGCCGCCCTGCTTCACCCCGGGCGCCTCGCCCACGATCCGGACCGGGACCGTGACCTTCACCTGCTCGTCCCGGCGGACGGCGAAGAAGTCCACGTGGACGTAGCGGCCCTTGATGTGGTCCCGTTGCACCTCGCGGGCCAGGGCGAGGTGCCGCTCGCCGTCGACCCGGAGGTCGATCAGGACGTTGGCGCCCGCCGCCGTGTGGAGCAGGCGGTACAGGTCCTTCGCGTCCACGGCGATCGGGGTCGGGTCGACGCCGTGCCCGTAGAGGATGGCCGGCACCCGCCCCTGGGCGCGGAGCTTCCGCGCCTCGCCCTTGCCGGCGCCCCGACGACGTTCCGCCTTCAGCGTGCGTTCCATGGGTGACCTCCGGGATGCCCGGCCGCTCATGGTAGCGCCCGGACCGCCCACCCGACCCGGGGCTCGGCGGACCACCGTGGGCGCGCGCTCCCCCCTCGGCCCGGACCGGTGGACCCAGGAGCCCCGGTCGAACGACGCCCCCCGCGGGAGCCCGAGGCGCCGCTACGGCTGGTTCTCGCCGCGGAAGATCTCGGAGACGCTCGTGTCCTCGAACACCGCCCGGAGGGCCTCGGCGATCAGCGGCGCGATCGAGAGCACGCGGAGCT
Source organism: Actinomycetota bacterium (assembly GCA_035573995.1). Lineage (GTDB taxonomy): Bacteria > Actinomycetota > UBA4738 > UBA4738 > HRBIN12 > DATLZM01. The sequence continues at coordinate 4,831 of DATLZM010000047.1, forward strand.
TGTCGAACCGCTTCTCCTCCGGGATCGGGATCGTGTTCGTGACCACGACCTGCCGGATCGGGGACTCCTCGAGGAGCTGCACCGCCTTGCCCGAGAGCACGGGGTGGGTCGCCGCGGCGTAGATCGGGCCCGCCCCCTGGGCGGCGAGCGCGGCCGCGCCCTTCGTCACGGTCCCCGCGGTGTCGATGATGTCGTCGACGAGGACGCAGGGGCGGCCCTCGACCTCGCCGACCACCGCCATCTCCTCGATCTTGTGGGCCTCGTGCCGCGAGCGCCGCTTGTAGAGGAACGCGAGGTCCGCGTGGAGGTACTCGCGGAGCCGCTCCGCGGTCTTGATCCGGCCGGCGTCCGGCGCCACGACCACCACGTCCTCGTCGTGGAGGCCGAGCTCGTCCCGGAGGTACTGGGACAGGATCGGCAGCGCCGTGAGGTGGTCGAAGGGGTAGTCGATGAACCCCTGGATCTGGCCGCTGTGGAGGTCCACCGACACGATCCGGGTGGCCCCCGCCACCGTGAGGAGGTCGGCCACGAGCTTGGCCGAGATCGGCTCGCGGGCCAGGGCCTTCTTGTCCTGCCGCGAGTAGCCGTAGTAGGGGACGACCGCGGTGATCCGCTTCGCCGACGCCCGCTTCATCGCGTCGAGCATCACGAGCTGCTCCATGATCGACTCGTTCACGGGGTCGGCGTGGGTCTGGATCACGAACACGTCGGCGCCCCGGACGCTCTCCTCGGCCCGCACGTAGATCTCGCCCGAGGCGAACCGGGAGATCTTGCAGGGGGAGACCCGTATCCCGAGGTGGTCGGCGATCTCCCGCGCGAGCTCCGGGTGCGTGGTCCCGGAGAAGAGCATCATGTGCTTCTTCGTGACGATCTCCACTAGCGCCCCCCCGAGGTCCGCCGGGCGTGCTCGGCGTCCTTCCGCGCCCGGTACCCCCGCACCACCCGCTGCTCGGTCCGCTCCACGGCGAGCGCCCCGGCCGGCACGTCCTTCGTGATCACCGATCCCGCTCCCGTCACCGCGCCCCGGCCCACGCGCACCGGGGCCACCAGCATCGTATCGCTCCCCACCCGGGCGTCCTCGCCGATCACCGTGCGGTGCTTCTCGTACCCGTCGTAGTTCACGGTCACCGTCCCCGCCCCGAGGTTCGCCCGGGCCCCGACCGTCGCGTCCCCCACGTAGGCGAGGTGGGGGACCTTGGCGCCGCGGCCGATGCGCGCGTTCTTCACCTCGACGAACGACCCGATCTTCGCGCCCTCGAGGGCCACGGTCCCCGGGCGGACGTGGCTGTAGGGGCCGACGCTCGTCCGCGGCCCGAGCCGGGCGCCGGTGACGACCGAGAACGTGACCTCCGCGCCGTCCCCGACCACGGAGTCCCGGATCCTCGTGGCCGGCCCGATCCGGCAGTCCTCGCCGATCCGCGTCGAGCCCTCGAGGAACGTCATCGGCTCGACCACGGTGTCCCGGCCGATCCGCACCTCCACGTCGATGTAGGTCCGCTCCGGGTCCACGATCGTCACGCCGTTCGCGAGGTGCCCCGCGTTGATCCGGCGGCGGAGCAGACGAGCGGCCTCGGCCGCGCTGGCCCTGGAGTTCACCCCCGCCCACCCGCCGAGGTCGACGGGGACCGCGGAGACGCGCTCGCCCTTCTCGAGGAGGATCCCGAGGACGTCGGGGAGGTAGTGCTCGCCCTGGACGTTGTCCCGCCCGACCAGGGGCAGCGCCCCGTACAGCGCGTCGCGCCGGAACGCGTAGGCGCAGGTCGAGATCTCCCGGATCCCCCGCTGGTCGGGGGTCGCGTCCCGTTCCTCCACGATGCCGACCAGCCGGTGGCCGTCCCGGAGCACGCGGCCGTAGCCCGAGGGATCCTCGACCTCGGTCACGATCACCGAGGCCGCGGCGCCCGTGCGCCGGTGGAGGCGGACGAGCGCCCGCACGTGCTCGGGGCCGATGAGCGGGTCGTCGCCCGCGAGCACCAGGACGTCGTCGGCGCGCCCCACCGCGGGCTCCGCGACGAGGGCGGCGTGGCCCGTCCCCAGCGGCTCCGGCTGCTCGACGAAGATCGGCTCCGGCCGGATCCCCCAGGAGCGGGCGGCCTCCTCGACCCGCTCCCTCCCCACCCCGACGACGACCACGATGCGGTCGGGCCGGGCGGCCCGGGCGGCGCGCACGACGTGCCAGAGGGAGGGGCGGCCGCAGACCGGGTGGAGCACCTTGGGGAGCTTCGAGCGCAGCCGCTTCCCCTGGCCGGCGGCGAGGATCACCGCGGCGAGCGAGCGCGGAGGCGTGGGTCCGGGCACGTGGGTTCGTCGTCGTCGTGGGCCGCCCCTGTTCTACCGGCGGCGGGGCGGCGTGGCAAGCGCACGAGGGCCCCGCGGAGCGCCGTCGCACGGTCCCCGCGGGCCGCCGCGAGGAGCCCGCGCGGTTCCGGGGGGAGGGATCGAACCTCCATCTGAGGCTCCAAAGGCCCCCGTCCTGCCGGTTAGACGACCCCGGACCGAACCGATGATGGCACAGCGGCGGTCAGGGCGGCGGTCCGGGGGCGGCGATCAGGACGGCGGTCCGGGGGCGGCGATCAGGACGGCGGTCCGGAGGCGACGATCCCGCCGGCGAACGCCGCCGCGAGCGCCCGCGCGTGGGCCTCGTCGCGCGCCAGCCCCAGGACGGTCGGGCCGCTCCCGCTCATCACGGCCCCGCACGCCCCCAGCGCGAGGAGCCGCTCTCGCGCCGCGCCGACCTCGGGGTGGCGGCGGGCGACGGGCGCCTCGAGGTCGTTGAAGAGGAGCGGCCCCAGGGCCTCCGGGTCGCCGGCCGCGGCGGCCTCGATCACCGGCCCAGGGTCCGGCCCCGGGGTCCCGCCGTCCTCGTCCCACCACCGGTAGGCGTCGGGCGACCGGGTGGGGAACCCGAGCGGCACCACGGCCCACCACAGGCGGGGCACGGCGGCCGGGCGCACCCGCTCGCCGCGTCCCCCCACCAGGACGGGGCCGCCGGCGAGGAGGGCGGGGACGTCCGAGCCCACGCGCTCGCCGACCGCGAGGAGCTCCGGCAGGTCGAGCCCGCAGCCCCACAGCTCGTTCAGGGCGTGGAGCGTGGCCGCGGCGTCGGCGCTCCCCCCGCCGAGCCCGGCCGCCACCGGGATCCGCTTCTCGATCGTCACCTCGGCGCCGGCCGCCGCCGCGCAGTCCTCGGCGAGCGCGAGGGCCGCGATCAGCGCGAGGTTCATCCCGCCCGCGGGGACCTGGGCGGTGAGGCCCTCGGGGCCGCGGACGTCCACGCGCAGCGCCCGGGCGGGCCGGACCGTGATGCGGTCCGCGAGGGAGATCGGGAGCACGAGGCTCTGGAGCTCGTGGTAGCCGTCGGGTCGGCGACCGAGGACCCGGAGGAACACGTTCACCTTGGCGTGCGCGTCGCGTCGGACCGCCCGGCGGCCGGCGCCCGACGCCGTCCGCCGGCCCGCGGCCCCCCTCCCCCCGCGCCGCCCG
>DATLZM010000048.1:0-1494 GCA_035573995.1 Actinomycetota bacterium
CGGGCGGTCTGCCTCGAGATGGACCTCCGGACCCGCCTCGCGGTCCGGACCTGACCGTGACGGGAAGAGGGACGCGATGCCGCAGGGCACGATCAAGGACTACGACCCCGAGCAGCGCACCGGGACCCTGCTGATGGACGACCGCACGGAGGTGCGGATCGACCCCACCTCCGTGGAGGGCGCCGGCATCCGCTACCTCCGGATCGGCCAGCGGGTGAAGTTCGACCTGGCCGAGGAGGGTGGGCGGAAGGTGGCCCGGACCCTCCGGATCGTGACGTTCGACTAGCCGCCCCCCGCGGGGCGGCGGCGCCGTCGGGTCGCGGCGACCTGCTCGCGGAAGGCCTTCCCCGGCTGGAACGCGGGCACGTCCCGGGCCGGCACCACGATCTCCACCTCGGGGCGACGGGGGTTGCGCGCGAGCCGAGGGTTCCGTCGCTGGCGCTGGAAGCTGCCGAAGCCCGAGAGGGAGACCCGATCCCCGGCGGCCACCGCATCCCTGATCACGTCGAGCACGGCGTCCACGACCTCGGACACCTCAGCCCGGCTGGCGCCGGTTCGCCGCGCCACCTCCGAAACGAGCTCGCCCTTGTTCACGGCTCTCTCCTCGAGGGTCGGTCCGCGCGCCCCGGCGACGCCACGCTACCGGTTCGGCCCACGGCGGGCAACGGGCGCGACCCTGGCCAAGGGCGGCCGTCGGTGCGACGATGGGGGCGTGCGGAGGCTCCCGGTCCTCCTGGTGGCGGTCGCCGTGGCCGCGACGTCGTGCGCCGGCGGGGTCCATCGCGAGTTCGCGCGGTACTACGACCCCGCGGGTCACTTCAGCGCCGTGCTCCCCCGCGACAACCAGATCCGGGTGCTGCCCCCCGAGACCGGCGGCGACCAGGCCGGGCCGCAGCTCCTCTCCGGGGTGCAGTCCGTGCCCGTCCAACCCTCGCCGGCGGCGGGCCTCGGGGGCCTCGGCGTCGAGCCCGCCGGGACCCAGGACCGGACCGCCTACTACGTCTTCGCCTTCACGTCGGACCTCCTCCAGGACGAGGAGGACCTGGCCAGGCTCTACACGAGCCAGCCCGGCGTGGACGTGAAGGTCCAGGAACCGGTCCGGATCGGCGACGACACGGGCCTCCTCGTGGTGGCGGACAGCGAGACCGAGGGCGGCGTCCGCTTCTCCGTGGCCTCGGGGTTCCTGCTCGCGGGCGGCGTCGGGTACTGGATCGCCGCCGCCTTCCCCGCCGGGGCATGGGAGTCGGAGCGGGAGGATTTCCTCTCGGTGCTCTCCTCGTTCCGGACCGAGGTGCCCCCGGCCGTGCGCGCGATCCCCGTCGGCGGCCCCTGAGCGCCGGCGCGCGGGGCGCGCCGGTGCCGTCGACCGCCGGGGGTCCTCCGCTACACTGAGCGTCGGCCGGTCGGCCACCCACTGGGGTGTGGGGTAACGGTAGCCCGCCTGACTCTGGATCAGGTAGTCATGGTTCGAATCCATGCACCCCAGCCAGGACC
>DATLZM010000049.1:0-1837 GCA_035573995.1 Actinomycetota bacterium
CCTCGTGCTCTCTTCCGCGCTCAGCGCGATCCGGGCCCTGCGGGCCGAGCTCAAGCCCCTGGACCGGGCGATCGAGCGGGAGCTCGAGGCCGCCCCACCCCAGACCCTGCGGTCGGTCCCGGGGCTCGGGGCGGTCTACGCGGTGACGTCCTAGCGTTCCTGTAAATGCGAGGCGGCCTGAGCTTCAATCCGGAAGACCGAAGGAGTCGACCGAAAGGAGGCCCAGGCCATGAGGAGACTACCGCCGAGCGAGCTCGTGCGCGAGGAGATCCAGGAGCTGTTCACGACCGGTGTGGAGGAGGGGGCGAACATCCTCTCCCGCCTCGCCGAGCTCGGGGTCCGCTACCTCGCCCAGCAGGCGCTCGAGCAGGAGCAGGAGGACCACCTCGGCCGCGGTCGCTACGAGCGGCGGGGTGAGCACCAGACCGGTTGGCGCAACGGCTACGAGGACGCCCGGCTGCGGACCGCGGAAGGCGAGGTCACGGTGCGCATCCCCCAGGTCCGGGGCGGCGAGGCTGCGTACCGCTCGAAGCTGATCGAGTTCCTCCAGGGCCACTCCGACGTGCTCGAGCGCCTGGTCACCGAGATGTACGCGCGGGGGCTTTCCACCCGCGACGTGGAGGACTGCTTCCGGGACGCAACCGGGGAGCTGCTGATCTCGAAGAGCGCGGTCTCGGAGATCACCGATCGGCTGTGGGAGGACTACCAGGCGTTCTGCTCCCGCGACCTCTCCTCGATCGAGGTCGAGTACCTCTTCCTGGACGCCATCTACGAATCGCTCCGGCGCCACGGGGCCAAGGAGGGCGTGCTCGCGGCCTGGTGCGTGACCTCCGAGGGCCGGAAGGTCCTGCTCCACCTGGCGGTCGGCAACAAGGAGTCGGAGGCCTGCTGGACCGAGTTCCTGCGGAGCATGGTGGCCCGGGGGCTGAGGACCCCCACCTCGGTCACCTGCGACGGGGCGCCGGGGCTCGTGAACGCGGTGACCGCTGTGTTCCCGCAGAGCCTCAGGATCCGCTGCTGGTACCACAAGCTCGGCAACGTCCGCCAGAAGCTGCCGGCCGAGGAGGCCGAGGAGGTCCTCGCCCACCTGCGGGCGGTGCGCGATGCCCCGACCTACGAGGCGGGCCGGGAGGCGGCCGCCCGTACGATCGAGCGCTACCGGGACCGCTTCCCCGCCGCCATGGCCTGCTTCGCCGACGACCTCGAGGCCTCCCTCGCCCACCTGCGCCTCCCGCTCCGCCACCGGGTGATCTGCCGGACCACGAACCTCATCGAGCGGAGCTTCGAGGAGGAGCGACGCCGGACCAAGGTGATCCCCCGGTTCGGTGACGAGCGGCAGGCGATGAAGCTCGTCTTCGCCGTGCTGATCCGGGCCGCGGAGCGCTGGGCAAGGGTCCCGATGTCCGAGCTCGAGCGGGCGCAGCTCGCGCTGCTCCGCCAGGAGCTCGGGATCGATCCACCGCCCCGGAGCGAGCGGAAGGAGGTTGGCGCCCGAACCGCAGCCGCATGAGGCCGTCCGCGTTTACAGGAGCTTCAGGACTTGACCCTTCGAGCTGTTCTGCTCGCTCCCGGCGGCCGAGGGGGCGGCGGTGGTCCGGGCCATCGAGGAGGTGGCGAGGGAGGTCCCGGTGCTCCCCGGGGAGGAGGGGGCGGCCTTCCGCGACCGCCGCCGGGCCGACGCGCTGGTGGCCCTGGCCCGTTCCCGGCTCGCCCACGCCGGCCGGGTGGACCGGGCCACGGTGGTGGTCCACGCCCGCTGGGACGTCCTCACCCGGGGGAAGCCCGGGGCCGAGCTCGAGGGCGGCCCGGTGATCCACCCCGAGACCGCCCGCCGCCT
>DATLZM010000050.1:0-4024 GCA_035573995.1 Actinomycetota bacterium
CACCCCCTCCACGTTGGTCCGGCAGCGCTCGTCGACCAGCACGCCGTCGTCGACGACGATCCCCGAGCCCGCGAGGAAGCCGGTCGCGGGCTCCACGCCGAGGCCCAGGAGCACCAGGTCGCAGCCGAGCGCGAGGCCGCCTGCGGTCACCACCCGACGGGCCCGGCCGTCACCCTCGATCCGCTCCAGCCGGTCGCGGAACGTCATCCCGACCCCCCGGTCCCGATGGACCGCCCGCCGCCTCCCAGGCGCTCGAGGGGCCGGGTCGCCGGGCCCCGGAGCACCGAGCCGTCGTGGCGGAACCGCGACCCGTGGCACGGGCAGTCCCATGTGAGGTCCACCGCGTTCCACCCCACCGTGCACCCCATGTGGGTGCACCGGGGCGAGAGCTCGTAGCTCCGTCCCTCCGCGTCGATGTACACGGCGAGGGGGCGGCCGCCGACGTTCACGATCCCTCCGCGGCCCGGTCCCAGGTCGGCCGCGGTGCGGTCCACGGTCTTCACCACCAGGACGTCGGTGGCGGCGTGGTGCGCCACCTTGTTCGGGACCGAGCCGAGGAACCGGCGGACCCCGGCCATCCCCCTGTTCCCCACGACCACGAGGTCGGCCTCCTCGCGCTCCGCCACCTCGCAGATGCGCTCGGCGGGATCGCCTTCGAGGGCCAGCCGAGCCACCTCCACCTCATCGGGCGCGAGGGCGGCCGTGCGCTCCAGGCGGATGGCCCCCAGGACGGGGTCGCCGACGTGCACGAGGACCGCCGACGCCCCGAACAGCGCGGCCAGGTCGAACGCCCGCTGGGCGGCCTCGGTCGCCGTCGGCGAGCCGTCGGTGCCCACGACCACCCGTCGGTACGGCGGCCCGGGGCGGGGCGGGCCCCCCGGCCCGCCGGCGGTGTCCACGATCAGGAGGTCGCAGGGCGCCTCGTGCGCCACCCGGTCCGGCACCGTCCCCAACCGGAACCGGGGGGCCCCGCCCATCCCCCGGTTGCCCACGACGATCGCGTCGGCCTCGTGCCGGAGCGCCGCGTCGAGGAGCGCCTCGGCCGGCGAGGACCGGTCGAGCTCCGCCGCGACCTCGATCCGGGCGGCCCGCGCCTCCTCGGCCGCCCCGGCCAGCGCCTCCCGGGCCGCCCTCTCCGAGAACCCCTCGGCGCGCACCGCCGAGATCGCGACGAGCCGGGCCCGACACCGGCGGGCCAGCCGCGCGGCGGCCCCGACGGCGAGGGCGGCCGTGGGGGAGCCGTCCGTGCCGACGACGATCGTCCGGTAGGCCATCACCGGCCCCCGGGCCCGGACATCGAGGGGACGGGGGAGGACCGGCCAGTCATCGGACGTCCAGGGTCCCGGCCATCGCGGGGTGCGCGTCGCAGCGGAACGGGTACGTCCCGTCCGACAGGGGTCCCACCACGTAGCGGATGGTCCGGCCCCCATCGACGAAGGCCCCGACGAAGAGCGCCTCCGAGAACCCTCCGTCCGTGTAGATGGCGACGTTGTGGGCCACCCCGGGTTCGCGGTTGGCGAACTCGATGACGAAGACCTCGCCCGCGGGGGCGCGGAGGCGGCCCGCGGAGAACGACGCGGAGCCCGAGGCCGAAAGCTCCACCCGCGCCGCACCCGGAGGCGCGGGGGCCGGCGGCGGGGCGTCGGGACCGAGGCCGAGCGAGGGCTTGAAGATCATGAGGAAGAGGATCGCGGCCAGGCCGATGCCGCCGATCCAGGCCACCGCGAGCCCCGACGGCGCCCGGCGGACCCGCGCGAACTGCTCCTCGGTCACGGCCTCGGTTCCCTCGACGAGCGAGCGCGCCACGACCCCCACCCGCTCGGTGTAGGGCTTGGCCAGCGCGTACATCGCGAGGGAACTGGCCACGAGGACCCCGATCGATGCCCAGATCCACGCGCGCCCCCACCACCCCCCGAGGGTCGCGGCGACGACCCCGCCGAGCAGGAGCACCCCGAACGAGGCGTAGAACGGCCCGATCGCGGAGGCCGACAGCTCCACGAGGTCCGCCACGCGCCGGGGGTCGGCCTCGGCCCGGATCCGGAACAGCGCGAACATCGAAACGCCGTGGGCCGCGAGGAAGCCGAAGACGCCGACGAGGTGCACGAACACCCACCACCGGTACACCTGCCTCACCCCTCCCCTGGACCCGGGCGGACAGCGTCGCGGAGCGCATTCATGGTCGGTGTCCGACGTCTGCGCTCCGCGCCGGCCGAGGCGCGGACGCGTCGCGGCGGATCCGCCGGAGCACCCGGCGCTCGATCGCGAACGCGATCGCCCCCATCGCCGCGCCGAGGACGGCACGCTCCAAGCGTCGGAGCGCCCGTCGCACCGGCGTCCGCCGGGCCCCGCGGGCCCCCAGCTGGGTGTCGCCGGCCACCGCCTCACCCCCCGATCCGGTAGACGTCCACCGGTTCCTCGCGCCCCTTCACCCTTCGGGCCCCGATGGCCCGGGCGGCGACCCCCGGAGCGGCGGCCACGGTGCTGGCCGCGGCGACGATCTCCCCGCCCCCAGCCTCCGCCTGGAGCCGGGCGGCGACGTTCACCGCGTCGCCGACGACCGTGTACTCGAGTCGACCGCCGCCGCCCACGGTCCCGGCGATCACCCGCCCCGTGTTCACCCCGATGCCGATCCGGAGCTCGGGGAGGTCAGGCACCCCCCAGCCCTCGGCGTTCAGCTCCGCCTGGCGGGCCTGCATCTCGAGCGCGCAGCGTAGGGCTCGCTCCGCGTGGTCCGGCTGGGGGTCGGGCGCCCCGAACACCGCCATCACGGCGTCCCCCTGGAACTTGTCGATCGTCCCCCCGTGGGCCAGGACCACCTCGGCCATCGCCGACAGGTGCCTCCCGACGATGGCGGCCACGTCGCGGGCGGGGAGCTGCTCGGCGAGCCCCGAGAAGCCGCGGATGTCCGAGAAGAGCACGGTGACCTCGACCTCGACCGGCTCCATCGCCGCGTCCGGGTGGGCCTGGAGGCGCTCGGCGAGCTGGCGGGGCACGAACGACGCCAAGGTTCGCCGCGATGCGGCCTGCTCGACCACCGCCGCGTGGAGCCGCTTGAACTCGTCGACCAGCCCCCCTCCGCCCGCCATGCGCCGGAACACCTCGGTCACCATCCGGTCCACGGCCTCTTGGGTGGTCCCGAGCTCCGCCGCCATCTCGGCGTAGCCGAGGCCGCGGGCCATGAGGTCCAGGATCCGCCGCCCTTCGTCCTCCGGATCATGTCGGCCCGAGAGGCGCTCGGCGATCGCCGGATCGACCGCGGACCCGCCCCGGGCCACCTCCCGGATCGCTCGGACGAGCTCGTCACCCTGGGCGATCCGATCCTTGAGGAGGTACGCGAGGCCGCTCTGGCCCTTCCCGAGGAGCGCGATCGCGTAGTCCTCGTCGTCGTGGGCCGAGAGCACGACGACCCCCGTCCCCGGGTGCCTGGCCCGGATCTCATGGGCGCAGTCGATGCCCTCCAACCGGAAGTTGGGGGGCATCTTGATGTCCGTCACGACCACGTCGGGGACGGTCTCCGCGGCCGCCCTGAGCAGGGCCGGCGCATCCGTCGCCACGCCGACGACCGCGATGTCGTCGAACGACTCGAGGAGGGCCCGGACTCCTTCGCGGACGAGGACGTTGTCCTCGCCGAGCACGACGCGGATCGTCACCTCCGTCCCCTCCCCCGGGATGCCACCCCCGCGCCCGCCCGGTGGTTCGACGCGAGCGACGGCCGCTGTAGCATCCCGCCGTGGTCCGCGTCGTCTTCGCCGAGGATAACTACCTGGTCCGCGAGGGGACAGCGGCGCTCCTCTCGGCCCGGGACGATGTCGACCTCGCGGCGGTGGTCGGGGACCTCGACGCGCTCCTCGCGGCGGTCGAGGAGCACTCGCCCGAGGCCGTGCTCACCGACATCCGGATGCCCCCCACCCACACGACCGAGGGGATCCAGGCAGCGAAGCGGATCCGAGCGGAGCACCCGGACGTCGGCGTCGTCGTCCTCTCCCAGTACGCGGAGGAGGAGTACGCCTACGAGCTCCTGAAG
>DATLZM010000051.1:0-3001 GCA_035573995.1 Actinomycetota bacterium
GGCGAGGCCCCCGAGGATGCCTGCCCCGAGCCTCCGCCGCCGCTGCCGCCGCTCCCGCAGCCGGTGGAACAGCGCGAAGAAGTCGGTCGGGTCTTCGAGTACGGGCTGGACCCTCGAAGCCTCCCGGTCCAGCAGATCCCGGATCTCACTCATATCCCTCTCCCAAGAGGCGACGGAACGCTTCCCGAGCCCGGCGCAGGCGCACCCGTGCCGCCCCCGGCTCGATACCCAGGATCGCGCCCATCTCTGCCGGCCCCAGCCCGAGCCAGTCGCCGAGGACGAGGGCCTCACGCTGGGCGGGGGCCAACGCCCGCAGGGCCCGGCGCACGTCGGCGCTCGCCTCGGCGACGGCGGCGGGATCGGCGCCCGGTACGGGCCGAGCCATCCACCTCCTCGCTTCCCGCCCCAGGCGGCGGACCCGGCGCCGGTTCAGGTTCAGCGCCACCCTGTACACGTATCCCACCGGGGAGCTCATCCTCCCCACCCGCCCCCACCGCTCATAGGTGCGAACGAGGGCTTCCTGGGCGATCTCCTCCGCGTCCTGGGGGTCGCCGGTGAGCAGGAAGAGCGCCCGGACGAGACGCGGGTACTCCGACCTGAACATCGTCTCGAAGTCCCGCCCCTCGTCCAGACTCCCGACGCCCAAGGCTCGCCCTGCATCCACACCCTGAAGCCTCCTCACCGGCCAGACGTGACGTCGCCGGGCGTGGTTCCCGGACCCGCCCGGACCGCGACGTCGACGGCCCGGGCCCCATGGGACCCGGTGGCCCCGACGCGCTCCGCCGCCCCTACCCCGTAGTCCTCCTCGACGAGGCTCCCCGGGGGGAGCGGCGGGAGCGGGTGCTGGTCGAGGCCCGGGCGGCGTTCCGCCCGGATTCCCTTAACCGCCTGGACGAGATCCTGGTGTTCTCCCCCCTGGGGCGGGAGGACGTCCGGGGGTGGTGGACCTCCAGGTGCGGGCGCTCCGGGCCCGCCTGGCCACGATGCTATTCGCGGGGGAGGTCTCGGAGGGCGACGAAGTCGAGGTGGACGCCACCCCCGAGGGGCTGGTGTTCCGGGCCGCCGAGCGGGGGGCGTAGGCCGCAGGGACCTGGGCTCCCCCTCCCGGATACCTCCGCGACCCTTGACTTCCGGGGGGAAGGGAGCAGCGGTAGGGCGGCCTGCGGGTTCTCCCGGAGGGGCGGGACGGAGGTGGCAGGCCTCCTCGCGGACGGTGAACGCGTCGGGCCCCTGCCGGTCGTGGCCCGACACCCGAAGACCTCCGGACCTCGTGAGTGATCGCGCTATCGCTAGGTCGCCAAGCGGGATCTTCGCGACCACGGCGGCTCCCTGCGGAGCTCGGACGACGTCCCCGGCCCCGCGGAACCCCATCTGCACGAACGCAAGCCCATCTCCGCGGCAGCCGGGGCAAGGGCACTCGTCGACGCCCGCCGCCGACGCTCCCGGCGGCGGTTCCGGTCCATGGCCTTCGCCCTCGCGTAGACGATGATGCTCGGCACGACCCCCCTCATCTCTAGGGTTGCCATCGCGGAGCAGCGGCGTCGATGTTCGGCGGGGAGAAGGGCACCGGGTCCCCGCCGGTAGCCGGCAGGATGAAGATCCGGCTCGGGCCCTGGCCCGATCTGACGGCAACGGCCAGCCACCTCCCATCCGGTGTCCATGCGGGGGTCCCCCAGGGGCGGCCACCGCCGAAGGCCGAACCGGGCGTGAGCTCATGAACCTCCCCGCCCGGCGTCGCCACCAGGACAGACCCGGTCCGTGCATCCAGGAAGGCGAGGACGTCCTCCACCGGGGACCATGCGAACCCGTCGTTGTGTCCGAGGGTTGCCACGGTCCGCTCAGCCCGGGTCACAGGATCGACTACCTTCAGCGTCGGGCCATCGCTGCCCTTCGCGAGGAACGCGATCTGACCGCGGACCGACCAAGCGGGGGACTCGTCCAGCGGTCCCTCGGTCACCGGCTGCGCTGACCCGCCAGACGCGTCGACGAGCGCGATCGTCTGAACTTCCGTGGCGGTCGCCTCGTCGTACTGCGTCCACGAGAACGCGATCTGGGTTCCGTCTGGGGACCAGGCGGGCATGGTCGCGGCGTCGACGCCGTTCCGCGTGACGGTCGTCAACCTCTCAAGCCCGCTCCCGTCGACCCCTACGACGTAGATGTCCGTCACGCCCTGAGTGGTTCCGGCGAAGGCGATCCGCGTGCCGTCTGGGGACCATGCCAGCTCGCCAGGCCAGAGCCCTGCGGAGACGGCGCGTGTCCGGGAGCCGTCGTGAGCAGCCACGAAGACGTGCGGCACGTCCCCGCGGACGTAGGAGGTGAACGCGACCATCCTCCCATCGGGGGACCACGCGAGATCGAGCCCACCCTCTGACCCGAAGCTGTCGCGGTCGAGCAAGCGAACGGGATCGTCCGATCCCGCGCGGAGGAGGAACACGTCGTCTCCGCTCTCGAACGAAAGCGCCTCCATCGGTCGACCTGCCACGCCACCGGTTCGGCCACCGCGCTGGTAGAAGGCTTGAACCAAGAGGGCGAGAGACAGCACGGAAGCAACCGTCACCACGGCCACGGCCGCGATCCGATCAGCCTTCCCCCGCTCCTGGGCTGGTCGCTCCGGACCCTTGGTCCGCGCTTGCGCTTCGCCCCACAGGTCAGGCGCGTGCCCCGGGGCCGCGGGCCGAAACAGGCCCTCCGGGTCAGCCATCGTCCACCCCCGTCATCCGAGCGAGACCTCGACGGCCTCGGGGCGGGTCAACCCGCGCCACATCCTCGCGCCGTCCGATCGATCGACGATCTCGAGGCGGTCGCACCAGCCGCCGGGGGACCCCGTTCTCCCCCCGCCTGAGCCAGCGTCCATGTCCGCCGCTCATGGCAGGTCGATCCGGGTGAGCGTGCCGTCGCGGTGCAGGAGCCACACGGACCCGGGCGCGGCGACCATGTCGACGACCCCCCCGCGCCCGGCCAGTTCGGCGACGATCTCCACGCCCCCCGTCGAGGGATCGAG
>DATLZM010000052.1:0-1617 GCA_035573995.1 Actinomycetota bacterium
CCGTGGACGCGGTCCTGATCCCGGGCTTCGAGATCCCGGGGGATCAGTGGTCCCCCTACTACCCCCGGGTCGTCGTGCACGCCCTCGCCGATGCTCCCCCCGACCCCGCCGACTGGACGATGAGGGCGCTGAGCGACCGCACGGGGCTCCCCCTCGAGCTCCTCGAGCCCGTCGTGGAGGCCCTGCGAAGGGCGGGGTTGGTGGAGGTCGAGGGCGAGGCCGTCCGCGTGGTGCTCGACCCCTCGCTCCGGGAGCTGGACCGCTGGATCACCGAGGAGCTGGAGGCGGGGGAGTGAAGCTCGAAGGGCTCGGCGAAGGATGCCAGGTGTCCGAAGGATGCCACCGAAGGATGCCACTGGCATCCTTCGTAACTACCTGGGGAAACTCTCGAAGGATGCCAACGTGCGAGTACATAAGAGGGAGGAGCGGCTGTTCGACGATGTCGAACAACACAGCTTCCGCGGTCCCTCGGCGTGGTGTACGACGCCGTCCTACACCCCCTCGGTGCCCTTCGCCGCGGCCGCAGGCCGTCCCTCCCCCGTGCCGCGGTGCCGCGTGCCACGGTCCCACGATCGGGGCGGGTGTACGCGCCCTGTGCGCGGAGCGCGCGGCCATGGCCTCTGACCTGCGGTGCGGCGGTGACCCCCTGCCTGCCGAGCAGGCGCTCGCGGGCACCGCAGGAGCCCGAATCGAACGCCCGTGCGTAGGACAGCGTCATACATCGCAGTGCCCGGTTCGACCCCGGGATGTTCCCCGCGCGCGCGCCTGGAGCGGTGTTCACCCCCCAACACCCACGGTCCCAACACGCTTCACGGCGGCGCACCACCACCCCTCGCCGAGCTTCACCGGAGGCCCACCGTGCCCGTGAACCCCTTCGATCCCGACGCGACGTACTTCATGCGCCGCCTGGCCGCCGTCCGCCGCGCGCAGGGCCTCACGGCCTCCATGGCCTTCGACCTCGCCCGCTCCCCCCTCCCCGACGACCAGCTCGAGGAGGTGATCGAGGCCTTCGACGGGGGGGCGCCGGGCTGGGGGCTCTCCGACCTCCTCGCCGACCTGCTTTCCCGGGAGCCGCGGAAGGTGCACGTCCGCGACCTCCGCGCCCTCCAGCGGAACCTGATCCTCCAGGGCTACGCCCCGCCGGGGGCCCGCCCGAGCGGGGTGTGGGACCCCTCCTGGCAGGCGGCCTTCCGCCGCTTCGACCGGGACGCGCGGGAGGAGCAGCTCCGGGGCCACCACCCGGGGGCCGCCCCCGTGGAGGCCGGGGTGCGCCTGATCACGCAGACCCTCCCCTCGCAGGTCTGGCGCAACCTCGTGGGCGCGGCGCGGGGCCTGGTCGAGCAGGCCCCGGAGACCGCGGAGCGGCTGGGGGCCCTGGGCGGGGCGGCGGCCGGGGCGGCGATCGGGGCCACCGTCGGCGGGCCGGTGGGGGCCCTCGTCGGGGGGATCGGGGGAGCGGCCGTGGGGTTCTTCGCGGACCTCCTGGGCGAGGACGAGACCGAGGAGCCCGGCCGGGGCTGGGGCGCCCGGTTGGCGGACGCCCTCTCGCCCTTCGAGGAGTACGCCTCGCCGGGCGGGGCCCGCCGGTTCTTCGAGGACCTCGGGTTCGTGCTCACC
>DATLZM010000053.1:0-4510 GCA_035573995.1 Actinomycetota bacterium
CTCGGCGAGCGGCGCGAGCCGGATCAGGCCGACGAGCGAGAGCGGCCCGAGGTAGCCGAGGGGATCGACGTAGGCATCGC
The DNA here is from genome assembly GCA_035573995.1 of Actinomycetota bacterium. Classification (GTDB taxonomy): domain Bacteria; phylum Actinomycetota; class UBA4738; order UBA4738; family HRBIN12; genus DATLZM01. The sequence goes on from DATLZM010000053.1 coordinate 81, forward strand.
CGAGCCGGACCCCGAAGTGCAGGTGCGGGACCGGGGAGCCGGGATGGCCCCAGCCCGTGCGCGCGATCGCCTGCCCGGCCCGGACCACCTCCCCGGCGCGCACCGACAGCTCCGACACCCACGAGCACATCGAGCGGAGCCCCCCGCCGTGGTCGAGGGTGAGGAACAGGTGGCCGCCCACCTGGCCGGCGAACGTCACGACCCCGTCCGCGGGGGCCAGCACCATGGTGCCGGGCGGGGCGGCGATGTCGATCCCCCGGTGCCCGGCGCCGTAGGGATCCTCGGGCGGATCGAAGGGCCGGATCACCGGCCCCCGCACGGGCCAGATCCACGCCCCCGCGGATCCCGGGCCCTCGGCCGCGGTCGGAGCGGCGCCCCCCTCCAGGGCCCTCGCGAGCCCGGGGCCCGACCCTCCCCGGGAGGACGGCGCGGCGCCGGCACCCTCCCCGGCGGCCGGGACGGCCCCCGCCGGCGCCATCGGGGACGATGCCGCCCAGAGGCACGCCGCGGCGATGAGGGGGAGGAGCCGCCTCCGCTCCCGCACGATCCCTCCTTCGGGCGGTGGGCCCGGAGGCTACCCCGGGGCCGGCGCCCGCACCATGACGCGCGTCACGGGACGGGCGCACCGGGGGCGGGTGGGACGCGCTTCAGTCGCGCTCGGCGAGCTCGCGACGGAGCACGTTCACGGCCTTGGTGTGGATCTGGCAGACCCTCGACTCGGTGACCCCGAGGATCTCCCCGATCTCGGCCAGCGTCAGGCCCTCGAAGTAGTACAGGGTGACCACGATCTTCTCCCGCTCGGAGAGGGAGTTGATGGCGGCGGCGAGCATGCCCCGCGTCTCCTGGCTCTCCACCCCGGCCGTCGGGTCGTGGCCCCGGTCGGGGAGGGTGTCGAGGAGGGACACCTGGTCCCCGCGATCGGAGCCCACCGAGAGGACCTCGTCGAGCGCGAGGACCGAGACGAACGAGATCTGCGTGACCACGTCGTGGAGCTCGGACGGGCTCATCCCCAGCCGCGCCGCGAGCTCGGCCTCCGTGGGGGAGCGCTTGAGCATCGCCTCCAGGTCCGCGTAGGCCTTCTCGATCTCCCTCGCCTTGAAGCGCACCGAGCGGGGCACCCAGTCCATCGCGCGGAGCTCGTCGATGATCGCGCCCTTGATCCGCGGGATCGCGTAGGTCTCGAACTTGTTGCCCCGGCCCGGCTCGAACTTGTCCAGGGCGTCGATCAGCCCGAACATCCCGTAGGAGACGAGGTCCCCCTGCTCGACCGAGCTCGGCAGGCCCGTGGCCACCCGGCTCGCCACGTACTTCACGAGCGGCGCGTAGTGCAGGATCAGCCGCTCCCGCGCCTCGGGCGATCCGCTCGCCTTGAACTCCTCCCACAGGCGCGCCAGCTGGTCGGGGGCCTCGGCGCCGGGCGGGGTCGGCCGGGGCGCCTTCCCCCGCCCCCCCGCGGTCGGCGCCGGGGCACGTCCGGGGGCCCGCTTCGCCCCTTCCCGTACCGGCGCGGCCTTCGACGTGCCCCCGCCGCGCGCCGCCTTCCCGTCGCCCTTCGCCGGGAGCCGCCTGGCCGGAGCCGCGGCCTTCCCCCTGGCCGCGGGGGCCCCGCCACGCTCGGCGGCCTTGGCCGGCTTCGCCATCACGCCCTCGGGTGGCTCCGGCGGTACGCGGCGAACAGCCGCGCCCGCGAGACGTGCGTGTAGCGCTGGGTCGTGGCGATCGTGGCGTGCCCGAGGAGCTCCTGTACGGCCCGGATGTCGGCCCCTCCTTCCAAGAGATGCGTGGCGAACGAGTGCCGCAGCGTGTGCGGCGACACCCGCCGCCCGGACAGCACCGTGCGTACGTATCTTTCCACGATTCGCCGGAGGTCGCGCGGCGAGGCGGGCCTGCCCCGTGCGTTCAGGAACAACGCCTCCCCCGACCCGGGGTCCCGGCCGGCGGGGGCCGGGACCCCGGTCGCCCGATCGCCCCGGGCCCTGGCCGCGAACCAGGGTCGCCCCTCGCGGAGGTAGGCGCGCACCGCGTCCCGGGCGTACTCCGAGATCGGCACCTCCCGCTCCTTCCCCCCCTTGCCCCGGACCAGCACCCGCTCGCGGGCCAGGTCCACCCGATCCACCGTGAGATCGGACGCCTCCCCCACCCGGAGGCCCGAGCCGTAGAGGAGCTCGAGGAGGGCCCGGTCCCGCAGCGCCCGCGCCCGACGGGCCTCGCCCCCGGGGCCCCCGGGTCGCGGTGGGCCGCCCTCGGGCCCCTGCTCGGCGTCCCGGGCTGGGGCCTCGACGAGCGCGGCGGCCTCCGCCGGGCGCAGGACCGCGGGCAGGCGCGAGACGACCTTGGGACGGCCCAGGAGGAGGGCGGGGTCGGCGTCCACCAGGCCCCGGGCCCGGGCCCAGCGGTAGAAGGACCGGATCGTCGCCGCGCACCTCGCGATCGTCGCGCGTGCGTAGCCGAGGGTCGACCGCTGGGCGAGGAACCGCCGCAGCTCGGGATAGGTCGCGGTCCGGAGCGACGTGCCCGACCGGTGCAGGAACCGCGCGAGCTCCGAGAGGTCGCGGCCGTACGCGGCGACCGTGTGCTGGGAGAGCCGCCGCTCGAGGTCCAGGTGCCGCAGGAAGGACCCGATCAGCCGCAGCTCGGGATGGGGAAGCTCGTCCCGGGACGCCACGACCTCTCTCCGGACCGGGGTGCGCCCCCCCTTGTACCAGCGCCCGCGCCCCCGTTCAAGCTGGCGGAGAGCCCGCGCCGCCCCTCTCGGGCCCCGGCCCGCCGCCGAGGGCCAGGGTCAGGGGCCCGGGGCGCGCCGCTCCACCCGGCCCCCCACGCTGCGGACCAGGCCCAAAAGCTCCAGCCGGGTGAGGGCGGCGAGCACCTCGGGGAGGGAGAGACCGGCGGCCCGCGCCACCTGCTCGGGGAGCGCGGGGCCGGCCAGGTGGGCGAGCACCCGCTCCTCGAGCTGCCCGAGGTCCGCCGGGGGCGGCGCCGTGGCGGGCCCGGGCCCGACCCCCAGGTCCTCGAGGAGGTCGGCCGGCCCCCGGATCAGCCCCGCCCCGTCCCGGATCAGGGCGTGGGGCGCCGCCGACAGCGGGCTCGTCACCGGGCCCGGGACCGCGAGGACCTGCCTGCCGAGGTCGAGGGCGTGATCGGCGGTGATGAGCGACCCGCTCCCCTCCGCTCCCTCCACCACGACCACGGCCTCGGACAGGGCGGCGATCAGGCGGTTGCGGGCGGGGAACCGGAACGGTTCGGCCGGCACCCCGGGGGCGTACTCCGACAGGACCGTCCCCCGCTCGACGATCCGTCCGAGGAGCCGCCCCGAGCGAACGGGGTAGGCCACGTCGATCCCGCAGCCCAGCACGGCCACGGTGGGGCCGCCGGCGGCGAGCGCCCCCTCGTGGGCCCGGGAGTCGATCCCCCTGGCCGCCCCGCTCACCACGCTCACGCCGGCGGCGGCCAGGGCCCGCCCCAGGTCGTGGGCCACCTCGGCCCCGGTCGGCGTGCAGTTCCTCGCCCCCACGACCGCAACCCGCCGCCCGGGGCCCAGCCGGGCGCCCCGCACGAAGAGCGCGGCCGGGGGGTCCGGGAGGTCGAGCAGCCCCGGCGGGTACTCCTCGTCGCCGGGGCCGACCACCCGGGCGCCCACGTCCCCCGCCCGTCGCAGGAGCCGGTCGGGGTCGAGGGTCCGCGCCGCCTCCCCATCCGCCTCGCTCCCCGCCCGCCCGCGGCGCACCTCACCCAGGCAGGCCGACGCGTCCCCCGTCCGCCACGCGAGCTCCCGGAGCCTGCGGGGCGACATCCCCCGGAGGGCGGCGAGCACGACGAGGGCCCGGCGGTTCGCCGCGCCCGTGGCGAACCCGGGGGGCCACCCGGGGGGCAGCTCGAGGCGCTGGCCCGGCGCGGGCTCACCCGGCACGGGCCATCTCCTCCTCCCCCACCGCGGCCCGGTACGAGAGCGCCTCGGCCACGTGGTCCGCCTCCATCCGGCCGGAGCCGGCCAGGTCCGCGATGGTCCGGGCCACCCTGAGGACCCGGTCGAACCCCCGCCCCGTCAGGCCGAGGGTCTCGACCGCCTCGGCGATCAGCCGCTCGCCCCCCGGGGCCAGCCGGGCCTCGCGGCGGACGAGCGAGCCCGGGACCTGCCCGTTGCAGGCGAACCCCAGGCCCTCGTAGCGGGCCCGCTGCCGCTCGCGGGCCAGGGCCACCCGCTCGCGGACCGCCGCCGAGGGCTCGCCCGGCCGCTCGTCCATCAGCTCGGGGCGCGAGAGCCGCGGCACGCTGAGCCGGAGATCGATCCGGTCGAGGAGGGGGCCGGAGAGCTTGCGGCGGTAGGCCTCCGCGCGGTTCGGCGGGCACCGGCAGACCCGGCGGGGATCGCCCAGGAAGCCGCACGGGCAGGGGTTGGACGCCGCCACCAGCGTGAAGCGGGCGGGGAA
>DATLZM010000054.1:0-1853 GCA_035573995.1 Actinomycetota bacterium
GCGCGGGCACGAAGAGGAAGAGGCCGAACAGGTAGTAGAGCTCGCCGCTGTGCCCCTTCCGGCTCGCGATCGAGGCCGGGATCAGCGGCAGGAGGAGCCAGACCACCAACACGATCAGCTCCATGCCGAGCTCCCTCCGAGTGGTTCCCGGTCGGGCCGCGTCGCTCCGCACCCGACCAGGTGCTGTCTAACCGAGAGACCCTCTCAGGTCAACGGCGAACTGGACGTGGAGGTTGCGTCGGTGCACACTCCCGACAGCCGAGGGAGCCATCCCCGGGGGAGGGCCGGGGTGCGGATCGGGCTCGTGGGGTGCGTGAAGTCGAAGCGGGCGAGGCCGGCCCCCGCCCGCGACCTCTACACCTCCCCGCTGTTCCGCGGGGCGAGGCGGTTCGTCGAGTGGAGCTGCGACCGGTGGTTCGTCCTCTCCGCCGAGCACGGGCTCGTGGCCCCGGAGCGGGTGCTCGCGCCCTACGAGCGCACGCTCACGACGGCGTCGCAGGAGGAGCGCCGGCGCTGGGTCGAGCGCGTGCTGGAGCAGCTCGAGCGGGAGCTCGGGCCCGACCTCTCCCCGCACGCGTTCGAGGTGCACGCGGGGAGCGCCTACCTCGATCACGGCCTGGCCCGCGGGATCGAGGAACGCGGGGGCCGGGTGGAGCGGCCCCTCCAGGGGCTCGGGCTCGGCGCACGCCTCGCCTTCTACAAGGAGCGCGGGTGCCTCTGACGGTCGAGCTCCTCGAGGTGCGGGAGCTCGGCCCCTGCTCCTACCGGTGGCCCGACGCGGTCGAGCGGTTCGACCGCTGCTGGGAGCTCGTGGCGCGCGTGGACGGGGAGACGCTCCGGCTCCGCCACGCCCTCGGGGAGCGGGAGGCCTACGGGCGGAGGCGGGCGCGCTCGGTCACGTTCGTCCGGGCTCAGCCGGTGGTCGAGGGCGTGGGCGCCGACGACCATGCGAGCTCCCGGGCGCTCCTCAGCCTGATCAAGGGCCCCGACCGGCGGATGGTCCGCCACCCCTCCGAGCTCCCGCCGGGCTACGGCCGGTTCCCCCTCGTGGACCACGCCTCCGAGATCCGCGCGCCCTGGACCCGCCGCGCCCTGGCCGTGAAGGTCCGGGAGGACGACCTGGAGGCCTGGGCGGCGCTGGCGGCTCTGCGGATGCGGCTGCGGCGGTCTGGGCCGTCGGGGAGCGCCCTGGGACCCCCGACCGGGGCGGGATCGGGCAGGCCAGCGCCGCGTAGGGGAACGGTCGACGCGCTCGGGGATCTGCGGGACCGGATGTCGGTGGAAAGGTTCGCGGGCTACCTCCGCTCCTACGAGCGGTCCACCGGCGACGACCGCTCGCTCGAGCGGATGCGGGAGGAGGTCGGGGGCGAGGCCGACCTCGGGAACCCCGAGCACCGCGACAGCGTCGTGCGGTGGCTCCGCGGATGGGGGTGCCGGCACCTCCGCGTGATCGACCACGAGCGCACCACCGGGGCGCTCGGCGCGTGGTGGACGGAGGCGCGGGATCTCCTGCCGCCATCCGGCCGCGACCTCGTGCACCTCGACGCCGGGGAGCTCCGGGCGGTCGGGCGCGCGTTCGGCGCGCTGCGGGCGCGGGTCGCGGCATCCCGGGACCGCCGAGGCACCCCGAGCCAGGTCACGTTCGGGCCCACCGCGGCCGCGAAGACGCTGTTCGCGGTCCGGCCTCGGGCCTGTCCGCCGTGGGACGCGCCCATCCGCCGGGGCCTCGGCTTCGGCGACGACGGTGGGGCCTACCGTCGGTTCCTCGAGGCCGGGGCCGAGGCGCTCCGCGGGTTCAGCACACGCACCGGGATCCCCCTCCCGGAGCTGCCCTCCCGCCTCGGGCGCCCCCG
>DATLZM010000055.1:0-10414 GCA_035573995.1 Actinomycetota bacterium
CCTCAGCCTCCAGAGCTGGAGGCGAGGCGGATGACGTCCATCGGAGAACCCCTCCGCCGGGAGATCTGGGAGCCGCTCGAGGAGCCGGTGCCATCGACGGACCCGGAGCCGGCCGAGCCCGTACCCTCGTCGGTCCCCGAGGAGCCCCTGGTGCCGGGCTGATGCAGTGGAGCGAGGTCCCGGACCGGGTCGGGGTGGTGCTCGCCTGCAGGGCCTGGCGTTGGCGTCCGCCGAGTGAGGCGCCGGGGGGACCTCTCCGCTCGATCGCCAAGGGAACGGATTGGCCGGCGCTCCGCCGCCTGGAGGCCGCCTGCATCGAGCCGCTGCAGCCCTGGACGGCTTGGGGCGGTGTGGGGGTCCGCCGGCCGGTGTCGCCGCACCAGGCCCCACACATCGACTGCGAGTGCGGGATCTGGGGCCTCGGCTCCCCCGAGATCCTGCTGCACCAGCACCCGTCGCAGGACTACGTGTACGGGACGGTCGCTCTCTGGGGCGCGGTGGTCGTCGGGCAGCGCGGCTGGCGGGCACAGTACGCCTACCCGCAGGCCCTTGTGCGGGCCGCTCTCCCGGAGCCGGCGACGGTCTGGCTCCGGGCGCTCCGCGGCGCGGAGCTCTCGCGGGTCGGGCCGCCTCCCCTCGAGGAGCTGGCGGCCACCTATGGGGTGCCGGTCGTCGATGACTGGCCGCGGCTCACGCCCACTCCCACTCCGAACCGCAGGGGGAGTGAAATCTCCGGCGCCTGAGGCTCCTCGATACCCCGCCCCCACCCAGGAACGCGTGTGCCCGAAAGTGGGCAGCTCGGGGACGAAAGCCCAGGTGAGAGGGTATGAGGTCGGCTTTCGTGACGCCGGCCCGACCATGGGGCGCCGTGTGGGAGGTGGTGCCGGCCCTGGAGAGCCCTGCGGGAGCGGCGAGCTGCCGCTGCCCCTGCGGTTGCCGGCGGCCGCTGAAGCCGGGTGCCTGGGCCGTGATCAGGAACGGCTACGGCGGGGCGGCGACGGTCTGCGCCGCCTGCGCCGAGGAGGTGGCGTCGCTCGTGGGTGCCGAGGGGATCGTGCCGTGAGCGGTCAGGTCCGCCGCCTCGCCGTCCCCGCTCCCCGCTGTGCGGAGTGCGGCGGTCCGCTGCCGCCGCCCCGGGCCACGGGCCGGCCCCGGAGGTTCTGCACGCCCAGCTGCCGCCGCCGTGCGAGCCGGCGGCGCGTAGCTCTGCCCTGGCCTCCCGCCGCTCCGCCCGGCTACCCGGTGGATCCGTTGGTGCTACGTCGGCGAACCGCGGAAGCGCTCGTCCACACCCTGGAGGGGGCCCAGCCCGCGCCGGCCGAGGATCAGCTCGCCCAGGGGTTGCTCGAGGTCGACTGGATCTCCTTCCACCTCGCGGCCCTGGAACGGCACCTGCCCAGGCGGCTCGCGGGGCGCGCGGCCGAGCTCGCCAGACGCATGCGCCAGGCGCGGGCAGACCTCTTCCCGGAACTGGAGGAGGTCTCCTGATGGGGGGCCTCTCGAGGGCGGAGCGGCGTCGCGTGGAACGCGAGCTCGGTCGCCGCCGCGCCGACCGGAAGAGGGGCCGCCGGCCTGCCCGGCGGCAGGGAGCCGTCGCCGAGGGCCCCCGGTTCCCCGCGCTCGAGGCCGCGGGCGTGGTGGTGGCGAGGCCGAGGATCTTCCTGCCGGGGGAGGACGCTCGATGAGCGCGTGGCGCTCCGTCGAGGAGCTGCTCGCCCGTGAGGAGGCTCGCGTCACGAGGGAGCTGGCGCGCCGCGGCGCCTCCCTCGGGACGGCGGAAGGTCCGAGTGCCGAGGCCGCGCGGATCTGCGCGGAGTGCGGCGGCCCGCTGCCTCCTCCCCGCCGGACTGGCCGGCCCCGCAGGTTCTGCTCGGTCAGCTGCCGGACTCGCGCGGCCCACCGGAGGCGGCTCAGGAGGGCAGGCGGTGGGTGATCGGATCAGGTGCTTCATGCTCGAGCCGACGGGCCGGGAGCGGCTGTCTCTCCGGCGCTACAGCGCCCGGTCGAAGGGCGGGCCCTGCCCCGGCGAGATGGGCTACCACGACGCTCGGGCGGTGATCGGGGAAGCTCGCGACGAGGGCGAGCCCATCGGCGACACCCACCCCCACGACGACCCCCGCTGGCCGAGCGCGTGCGCCTGCGGGTACGTCTTCGCCCCGGACGATCACTGGCAGCTCTTCCGCGAGGACATCTACCGTCGCGCAGACACCGGCGAGGAGGTGACGCTCGGGGAGGCCCCGCCGGGGGCGATGTGGTACGCGGACTGGATGGGCCGTCGCGGCCCGGACGGGCATTGCCTGGCCGTCAAGCTCCCCGGGGGCTTCGACTGGCTCGTGGACTACCCGGCGATGGGCACCGACCAGCCCTGGCAGCGGACCGGCACGCCGCCGGACGTGACGGCCTCTCCCTCCATCGGCGTCCCCGATGGACACGGCGGGTACCGCTACCACGGGTTCCTGCGCGCCGGCTGGCTCGAGGAGGTGTAGTGAAGGGCCGGCCGAAGGACCCGAGGCGCGCGCGGCGACGAACGGGCCACCGTCGGAAGCCCGACGAGGCTCCGGTCCTCCGGGCGCTTCCGGGCCTGCCGCAGGCAGCCGCGCCCGAACCGCCGGCGGACCTGCCGGAGGAGATGCGCAGCACCTGGGGCCGGGTGGTCGAGGCGCTCGGGGGGCACGGGCTGAGGGAAGCTGACGCGTTCGCGGTGGAGGCTCTCGTCCGCCAGTACCACCGGATGAAGCAGGCCGGCGAGCTGGTGCAGGCCTACGGCCTGGCCGCCCAGAAGACCTCCGGGGACGTCGTGGTGTCGCCCTTCGTGAAGGCGGAGCGCGACGCGGCCATGGCCTTCCTGCGCCTGGCCGAGCAGTACGGGCTCACCGTGGCGTCCCGGATGCGGCTGGGGCTGATGCAGCTCCAGGGCCGCTCGATCGCGGAGGCCCTCCAGAGCGACCTGGCCGAGGACTGAGATGGCGCGCCGGCCCGCACCGGCCGCCCTGCCTCGGGACCTCGTGCTCCCCTCCGTGAGGATCGAGCGGTTCTTCCGCAAGCGCCTGCGTCACGTGAAAGGGGCCTTCGCCGGCCGCCCGTTCGCCCTCGAGCCGTGGCAGCTCGAGGACCTCCGCCGGATCTACGACCCGCTCGTGCTGGAGCGCGAGCCGGCGAGCGGCACGATGCTCCTGGTCCGTCAGGTCCGCGAGGCGCTGATCGGTGTGGCGAAGAAGAACGGGAAGTCGCACTGGGCCGCGGGACTCGGCCTCTACCACCTCACCGCCGACGGCTACTGGCGCTCGGAGGGCTCCGGCTGGGTGTGGGTGCCGGAAGGGGGCGCCGAGGTCTTCAACGTCGCGGCCTCGAAGGACCAGGCCAAGGTGGTCTTCGCCCTCGCGCGACAGTTCGTGCTCGGCGATCCGATCCTCCGGACGATGTGCCAGGTCTACAAGGACGCGATCGAGGTGCCCGAGACCGGCGCGGTCTGGAGGGTGCTGGCCGCGGACGCGAGACTCGCGCACGGCCCCAATCCCTCGGCGGCCATCATCGACGAGATCTGGGCCCACCGCGACCCCGAGCTCTACGAGGCCTTCGCCTCGGCCGGCGGGGCGCGGCCCCAGCCGCTCGTCCTCACGATCACCACGGCGGGATGGGACCAGGGCTCCATCGCCTACCAGCTCTACAGGGCCGGCCGAGCGTGGGAGCGCTCGAAGCGCCCGGACCCCCGGCGCTACTTCCGCTGGTACCAGGCCCCCGACGGCTGCCGGCTGGACGATCGGCGGGCCTGGCGGGCGGCGAACCCCTCGCGATGGATCACGCCGGCCTACCTGCGCGACGAGCTCCGCCGGGCGAAGAGCCGAGGTCTCGAGCTGCAGTTCCGGCGCTGGCACCTGAACCAGTGGACGACCACGAAGGAGCTGGCGATCCCCGCAGAGGCCTGGGACGCGTGCGCCGGGCGACCCAGGATCCCGCAGGGCGCCGAGGTCGTGATCGGCGTCGACACCGCCCCGAAGCGGGACTCGACGGGGATCGTGCTCGCCCACAGGGATGCCTCGGGGGTCCACCACTGGCGCGCGCGCAAGATGTCGGCCGACCCCGAGACCGGCTACCTGGACTACGCGGCGCTCGAGGACGCGATCCGCGAGGCGTGCCGCACCTACACCGTGCGGCGGATCCTCGTCGACCCCTACAACATGACGCGCTCGATGCTCCTCCTCGCGGAGGAGGGGCTCCCCATCGAGGAGTTCCCCCAGGGTGACGCCCGGATGGTGCCGGCCAGCATGAACCTCTTCGAGCTCGTGATGGCCGGCCGGCTCCGCCACGGGGGAGCCCCGGAGCTCCGCGAGGCCGTGCTCGCGGCGGCCAAGCGCGTCACGGAGCGCGGGTGGCGCCTGCACAAGCGGACGTCGTCCGGGGTCATCGACGTGCTGGTAGCCGGGGCCATGGCGTCCTACGAGCTGGAGCGCGCGGAGGAGGAGCCCCCGCCTCCCGAGCCGAACATCCGGCTCTTCGAGCTCTGAGCCGACCCGTGACCCGCTCCGCAGGATGGGGGCGTGCGACGGGCGCTCGTCCTCGTGCTGGACGCCTCGGGCCTCGGTCTCCTGGTGGCCGCGGCCTGGACCACGTGGGGTCTCGGCGCCGGGCTCACCGCGCTCGGGCTCGCCCTTCTCGGGCTCGCCCTGGTCATCGAGAGGGCGAGATGAGCCTCTTGGGGGAGCTTCTCGGCGCCCGGAAGTCCCCCGGTCGCCACCCCAGCGACCCGGTCGTGGCCGAGTGGTTCAGCTCCCACGCCTCGGAGACGGCGGCGGGGGTCCGGGTCAGCCCGGAGAGCGCGCTCAGGCTCTCCGCGGTCTACGCCTGCGTGAGCCTCATCGCCGAGACGATCGGCTCGCTCCCCGCCCACCTGCTCCTCGAGGACGGGCGTTTCCGGCGCCGGGCGGTCGGCCATCCGCTCGAGCGGACGCTCACGGAGAGGGCGAACCCCGAGATGGAGGCCGGCGAGTTCTGGGAGCAGATGGTGGGCTGGAAGCTCGTCAGGGGCAACGCCCTCGCCTGGATCGAGACGGCCCGGGACGGGACCGTGGCTCTGTGGCCGATCCCGTGGCACCGGGTCAGGGTGGCCCGGACCTCCTCGGGCCGGCTGGCCTACCTGCTGCGCCTGACTGCGGCAGACCACGTGGGCTCGCTCCCGGCGGAGACGGAGGTCGCCCTCCTGCAGGAAGAGGTGCTGCACATCCGGAACTGGGGCCTGGGGCCGGTTGGGCTCTCCCCCATCGCGCAGGCCGCGGAGGCGATCGGGCTCGCCTCCGCGGCGGAGGAGTACGGCGCCCGATTCTTCGCGCAGGACGCACGCCCCGGCGGCTACCTGAAGGTCCCGGGGAACATGGACGAGCAGACCTGGGCCAAGCTCCGTGCGCGCTGGCGCGAGCTCCACGAGGGAGCCAAGCGCGCCCACGTCGTGGGCCTGCTCGAGGGGGGGATGGACTGGGTCAAGGTGGGCGTGAGCCCTGAGGAGGCCCAGTTCCTCGAGCTCAGGCGCTTCCAGGTCGCGGACATCGCGCGCATGTTCCGCGTGCCTCCCCACATGATCGGGGACGTCGAACGCTCGACGTCGTGGGGGAGTGGGATCGAGCAGCAGGGGATCGGGTTCGTCACCTACACGCTCCGGACCCACCTCACCCGCCTCGAGCGGGTCGTCCGGACCCGCCTGCTCGCCGCGGAGCCCGGGCTGTTCCTGCGGTGGAACGTGTCGGGGCTCCTGCGGGGCGACGTGAAGAGCCGCCACGAGGCCTACGCCATCGGCCGGCAGTGGGGGTGGTTGTCCGTGAACGACATCCGGGCCCTCGAGGACATGGACCCGGTGGAGGGGGGCGACGCCTACCTCCAGCCGCTGAACATGGCACCGATCGTGGGCCCGAACGGCCAGGGTGCGGCGGCCAAGCTCGTCCGCGCCGTGACGGGCGGCGGAGCATCGGGGCTCGATGGACCGTAGCTACGCCCGCGTCCTCGAGGCCTGCCTGAGGCTCCCTTGGGCGATCCGGCCCGAGGTGCTGCCCGTGGTGGCGGAGATCGTGGCCCGGCGGCTGGCGGGCGAGCGGCCCGGGCCCGAGGACGTCCGCGCGCTCGCCGGGGCCGGCCCTGCGTCGCGGCCCGCCCGAACCGTCGGGAGCATCGCCGTGCTGCCCCTCTACGGCGTCCTCTTCCCGAAGGCCTCGATGATCGGCGAGATGTCCGGGGGGACCTCACTCGCGCGCTTCCGGGCCTCGCTCCGCGAAGCGGTGGCCTCCCCGCAGATCTCGGCGATCGTGATCGACGTCGACTCGCCCGGGGGGCTCGTGGACCTCGTGCCGGAGACGGCCCAGGAGATCCGCCAGGCCCGGGCGGCGAAGCCCGTGGTGGCCGTGGCCAACACCGAGGCCGCCTCCGCGGCCTACTGGCTCGCGTCGCAGGCCTCGGAGCTCGTGGTCACGCCCTCCGGGATGGTGGGCAGCATCGGGGTCTACGCGGCCCACGAGGACATCTCGAAGGCCCTGGAGATGAGGGGCGTGCGGACGACCCTGATCTCGGCGGGGCGCTACAAGACGGAGGGCAACCCCTTCGAGCCCCTCGCCGAGGAGGGCAGGGCGCACATCCAGTCGGTGGTCGACGACTACTACCGGGCCTTCACCCAGGACGTGGCGCGCGGCCGCGGCGTCGCGGTCGACCGCGTCCGCCAGGGCTACGGCGAGGGCCGGATGCTCACGGCCCAGCGCGCCCTGGCCGAGGGCATGGTGGACCGCGTCGAGACCCTCGAGGCCACGCTCCGCCGGCTCGGGAGCCGCTCCGGGGGGACCGCCGCCGTGCTCCGGGTGGCGCTCTCGGATGCCGACGGCATCGTGACCGTGACCACGTCGGGCCCGGCCTCGAGCCTCCAGCAGCTCTCGGCCTTCGCGGGCCCCTGGGCCGCGGAGCCGGCGGCCGGCCCGCTCCCGGTTCACGACACGGAGGTCGTCGACCGGCCGTGGGACGCGGACCGGGAGGTCTCGGAGATCCCCGACGACGCGGGGCAGGCGGTCCTCAGGCGGATGTACGTCTGGCAGGACCCCGAGGGCGACCCGGACACCAAGGCGGCGTTCAAGCTGCCCCACCACGAGGTCGAGGACGGCGAGCCGCGGGCGGCCAACGTGAACGGCGTGCGGGCGGCGCTGTCGCGGCTCGGTCAGGAGGACACGGAGATCCCGGAGTCCGATCGGCCCGGGTGCGAGCGGCACCTGCGCGCCCATCTGGACCGGTTCAACGAGGAGCGTGGGCGGGCCGCCAGGGAGAGGGCGCGGGAGCGCGTCCTCAGGCTCTACGGGGGCCGCGCGTGACAGGGCGCGCACGCTGGCGGCGGTTGGAGAGGAGGTCCTGAGGTGCTCAAGAGCGCGGAGCTGAAGATCAAGCGGGCCCAGGTCTGGGAGCAGATGAAGGCCCTCCACGAGCGGGCCGCCGGCGAGGGTCGGGACTTCACGGCCGAGGAGGAGACGTCGTGGGCCCGCATGGAGGCCGAGATCGAGCGCCTCGAGCGCCAGATCGGTCGGGAGGAGCGCATCGAGCAGCTGGAGCGGGAGTCGGCGCAGCCGCTCGAGGGCGGCCCCTCGGGTGGGAACGGCCTGGACGTGATGTCCGCGTTCCGCAAGTACCTCCTGGCCGGCGCCGCCGCGCTGTCCGCCCCCGAGGTGGCGGCGCTCGAGGCCGGCCGGGGCGACGTGGGCGGGTTCCTCGTGATGCCCGAAGAGTTCGTGGCCGAGCTGATCCAGGCCGTCGACGACCAGGTCGTGATCCGCCAGCTGGCCACGGTCCGCCCGCTCCGAACGGCGGCCAGCCTGGGCGTGCCGGCGCTGGACACGGATCCCTCCGACCCGGACTGGACGAGCGAGCTGGCCACGGGCACCGAGGACACGGCGATGAAGTTCGGCAAGCGCCAGCTCTCGCCCCATCCGCTGGCGAAGCGGATCAAGGTGTCCAAGCAGCTCCTGCGGATGACCGCCGACGAGGCCGACTCCATCGTCCGGGAGAGGCTGGCGTACAAGTTCGGGGTGGCGCAGGAGAAGGCCTTCCTCACCGGGGACGGGGTGAACAAGCCGCTCGGGGTCTTCACGGCGTCGGCGGACGGGATCGACACCTCCCGCGACGTGGTGGCGGGGACGGCGACCGACTTCACGGCCGACGGGCTCATCGACGTGAAGTTCTCCCTCAAGGGCGCGTACTGGGGTCGCCGCTCCACCCGGTGGATCGTGCACCGGGACGGGCTCAAGCGGATCCGGAAGCTCAAGGACTCGCAGAACCAGTACCTCTGGCAGCCGGGGCTCGCCGGCGGGGAGCCGGACAGGATCCTCGACATCCCCTACGTCGTGAGCGAGTTCGCCCCCAACACGTTCACCACGGGCCAGTACGTGATCATCCTCGGCGACTTCAGCCTGTACTGGATCGTCGAGGCCCTCGACATGGAGATCCAGCGCCTCGTCGAGCTCTACGCCGAGGCGAACCAGGTCGGCTTCATCGGCCGGGCGGAGATCGACGGGATGCCGACCCTGGCCGAGGCGTTCGTGCGGGGCAAGCTCGCGTAAGGGGGAGACGATGCAGGACCTGTACAACGAGATCTCGGTCGCCCAGTCGCTCGCCCCGGCCGCCCGGACCGCGTCGGCGAACGGGGCGGGCGTCGACCTGCAGGGCTTCGACGCGGCGGTCGTGGTGGTCGAGACGGGGGCCATCACCGACGGCACCCACACGATCCAGGTGGAGGAGTCCGCGGACAACTCGACCTTCACCGCCGTGGCCGACGCCGACCTCCAGGGCACCGAGCCCGCGATCGGGGCGGCGGACGACAACAAGGTCTACGAGATCGGCTACATGGGCACGAAGCGCTGGCTCCGCGTCTCCGTGACCGTCTCCGGGGCGACCTCGGGCGGGGTCTACGCGGCACACGTGGTCCGCGGGCGCGCCCGGAAGCTGCCGAAGTAAGGGGGTTCCCGTGCGGGTGCAGATGCTGACCCTCATGGCCGGCCCGTCCGGGGTGCGGGAGGTCGGCGGGATCTACGAGCTCGAGGACGAGGAGGCCCGGGCCCTGCTGGACGGCGGCTTCGCCGTGGCGGTCGAGGAGCCGCAGGGGGCCACCGAGCCGGCGGCCGAGGGAGGGGACAGCCCGGGCGACGGCCCGGCCCCGCGGCGGCGCCGGAGGGCCTGACGCATGCCTCGGAACCGCCCGGCCGTCCCCGCCGGCGTCCTCGAGGAGAAATCCACGCTCCGGATCCGCCGCCTCGCCGACAAGTCGGCGGGCGAAGGTCCGCCGTGGCCGTCGGCGGGCGTCACCGTGCTCGAGGCCCCGCCGGCCCACGAGTTCGACATGCGGTGGTGCCTCGACGCCGAGCGCGAAGGCTGGCTCGAGCTCACGAACAAGCGCGAGGTCGTCGTCTGGGCGGCGCCGGACGGCAGGCCCCACCCGAGCCCGTACGTGTTCGTCGAGGCCGACGGGATCAGGATCCGCGCGGAGGAGGGCGAGTACGTCTACCGCGTCCTCCGCCAGCCCGGCCAGCACCTCGAGCCGATCCACGACGCGGAGCGCTCGGGCCTGGAGATCGAGTACCGGATCGACTGGTTCTACCTCGCGGAACTCGTCCGGGGCCCGCTTCCTCCGATCTCCGGTGCTGCCAACGGGATCTTCAACATCTCGCTGGGCCGCTTCGCGTACTACGCCACGCTGCCGGCCGCGGCGGACGCGCTCGTGGTCGTGATCCTCCAGACCACCGGCCTCCAGGCCGACGCCACGCTCCGGGACCACGACGACCTCGCGGCGCTCCTCGCGGCCACGAACGACGAGCCGACGAACACCGGGTACGTGCGGAAGACCGTCACCGCGGTCACCGTGACCGTGGACGACACCAACGAGCGGGTGGACGTGGACCACGCCGACCAGACCTGGACGGCGGTCGCGGCCGGCACGAACTGGGCGAAGCTCCTCGAGTGCTACGACGACGACACCGGGGCCGGGACCGACGCGAACATCCGCCCGCTGAGCTTCCACGACTTCAGCGTGACCCCCGACGGGTCGGACATCACCGCCGTCTACGACGCGGCGGGGATCATGCGGGCCTCGTAGTCGGTGGCCACCACGGTCCAGCGACCTCCGCCGTTCGATCCGGCTCATGTTCGCGCCGGAGCGCTACTGAGGGCACGGGATGGCGGCACCCAGCTTCGTCGCCGCCGGTAGCGCCGTCACCACTGGCACGGTCCCGCTGCCCACCGGGTGGCAGGCTGGGGACCTGGCGCTCCTCGTCGCCGAGACGCAGCACAACGACACGCCCATCTCGGGGTGGACGCCGACCGGCTGGACGCAGATCACGAGCAAAACGACCGGCGACTGCGGCGTCACCGCCAACACCACCTCGACGCGGGTGACCGTCTGGTACCG
>DATLZM010000056.1:0-2766 GCA_035573995.1 Actinomycetota bacterium
CGGCCACCTCGAGCGCCCGCCGGGCCCGCGCCTGGCCCCGCACCTCGGCCAGGTCGACCGGGTGGGGGTGGGCGGGCGTTGCCTCCCCGGCGCGGGCCGGCGGCGGGGTCCAGGACCCGCGCAGGAACCCCGCCACCTGCGCGAGCCGCTCCGCCCCCACCACGGCGAGCCCCTCGACCAACGCGGCCTCCGGGGCGTTGGCCCGGGGCACGACGATCCCGTCGAGCCCGGCCCGGGCCGCCGCGATGGCCGCCGGCAGCGCGCCGGGCGTGGGCACGAGCTCGCCGCGGAGCGAGAGCTCGCCGTAGAACGCGTAGCGCTCGAGCCGGTCCCGCGGCACCTGGGACGAGGCCGCGAGGACCCCGAGGGCGATGGCGAGGTCCATCCCCGGGCCGTCCTTGCGGACGCCCGCCGGCGAGAGGTTCACGACCACCCGGCGGAGCGGCCAGGCCAGGCCCGCGTTCTCCACCGACGCCCGGACGCGGTCGCGGGAGTCGGTGACCGCGGCACCGGGCAGCCCGGTCAGCACGAGCGCGGGCAGCCCACGGCCGACGTGGGCCTCCACCCACACCACCCGCCCGCGGACCCCCGCGATCGTGACCCCGATCACCCGCCCGTACACGGTCCGGGGGACCCTACCGCCCCCCGCCGACACGGGCCCGACGGGCGGGGGCGCGACCGGCGTCATCCCCGCCGGGCGGGCCACGCCGCCACGGGGGACCCGGGAAGCTCGCGCCCCCCCGAGCCCTCAGGCTCCGAAGGCGTCCTCGAAGAGCTCCACCTGGGCGGCGCCCCGCCCCGGCCGCACGCTCGCCACGTCGAAGCGCACCGAGGGGGGCGGGTCATCGCGGGTCGCGAGGAAGGCCTCGGCGAGCGCCCGGAGCTTCCGACGCTTGGCGGCGGTCACGGCCTCGAACCCTCCCCCGAAGGCGGCGCCCGATCTCGTCTTCACCTCGCAGAAGACGAGGAGCCCCTCCCGCTCGACGACGAGGTCGATCTCCCCCAGGGGGCAGCGCCAGTTCCGGGCGACGACCCTGAACCCGCGCGCGGCGTAGGCCGCGACGGCCGCGTCCTCCCCGCGCCTGCCGACCTCGGCCCTGCGATCCACGCCGCGACGCTACCGCCGGCCGCCGACATCCGCCGGCCGCGGCCGGGCGCCCTCAGCCGCCCACCATGGGGTCGTCGCGACGGGCGAGGTGCTCGATGTTCACGTCTCGCCGGGTGAGCACCCGGACCTCGGTCACGAACCGCGCCGCGCGGAACATGTCCCAGACCCAGGCGTCGGCGAGCCGGACCTCCACCCACCCGTCCTCCCGCCGTTCCACGTCGACGTGGTTCGCGAGGTAGAAGCGGCGCTCGGTCTCGACGGCGTAGGAGAACATCGGGAGCACGTCGCGGTACTCCCGGTAGAGCTCGAGCTCCCGCTCCTCCTCGAAGCGTTCGATGTCGTCCTCGGTCACGCGCCCTCCCCGGGCCCATCGTACGCGGCCGCCGCCCCCTCCGCGGCGGAGAGCGCGGCGACCAGGGCGAACGAGCGCCGGTGGATGGGGCAGGGGCCGAACCGCGCGAGCGCCACGCGGTGCTCGACCGTCCCGTAGCCCTTGTTCCGGTCGAAGCCGTAGGCCGGGAACCGGCGGTGGTAGCGGGCCATCGCGCGGTCCCTGACCACCTTGGCCACGATCGAGGCGGCCGCCACCGAGGCCGTGACAGCGTCGCCCTTCCTGATCGAGAGCGACGGCAGCCCGAGCCGGGGGACGGGGAACCCGTCCGTGAGCACGTAGTCGGGGCGCACCGGCAGCGCGCGGACCGCCTGGCGGAGGAGCCAGAGGTTCGACCGGTGCAGGCCCCGCCGGTCGATTCTCGCCGGGGTCGCGCGCCGCACGGCCACGGCCACCGCGCCGGCCAGGATCCTCGCGTAGCAGGCCTCGCGCTCGGCCGCGGTGAGGGCCTTGGAGTCGTCGATGCCCTCGAGGTCGAACCCCTCGGGCAGGATCACCGCCGCGGCCACCAGGGGCCCCGCGAGCGCCCCCCGCCCGGCCTCGTCCACCCCGGCGATCAGCCGGAACCCCTGCGCCCGCAGCGAGCGCTCGTAGCGCGCGAGGTCGGCTAGCGGATCCACCCGACCCGGGAGGGGGGCCAGAGCACGAGGAACGCCTTCCCCACCACCCGCTCGATGGGGACGAACCCCAGCCCGAACCGGGAGTCCCCGGAGTGGAGCCGGTTGTCGCCGAGGACGTAGAGCATCCCCTCGGGGACCTCGACGGGCGCGAACGACCGACGATCGGCCCGTCCGGCGAGCCAGGGCTCGCGGATGGGCTCCCCGTCCACGTACACGACCCCCCGGCGGATCTCGACGACCTCGCCGGGCAGGCCGATGACGCGCTTGATGTAGTCCTCGTGGGCGGGGCGAGCCACCCCGAGCCCCTCGGAGAGCCAGCGGAGGAACCCGCCGACGAGCCCCCGGTCCTCCTCGGCCCCCCCGACGTCGAACACGATCACGTCTCCCCGGGCGGGCTCGCCGAAGCGGTACGCCAGCCGGTTCACGAGGACCCGGTCCCCCGGTCGGAGGGTGGGCTCCATCGACACGGAGGGGATGTAGAAGGCCTGGACGACGAAGCTCTTGAGCAGGAGGGCGAGGAGGAGCGCGAGGAGCACGAGCCCCGGGAGCTCGCGGAGGAACGCGAGGGGTCCGCGCCCCTCGGCCCGGGGGGGTGCCTGCTCGGCCGGCTCGGCCAGGGCCGGCGGCCGCCCGGACACGGCCCTAGC
>DATLZM010000057.1:0-12127 GCA_035573995.1 Actinomycetota bacterium
GTAGGTCCACTCCTCGAGCTTCTCCTTCTCGTGGGTGAGCTCCCGGATGTCGTGGACCGCGTACTCGAACTCCGGGCTCCAGAACAGCGCGTCGAACGGGCAGACCTCCACGCAGATCCCGCAGTACATGCAGAGCGCGTAGTCGATCGCGAACCGGTCCAGGACCTTCACCGAGCGCGCCCGCCCGCCGGAGGCCGGCTCGTGGGTCTCCTTGTGGGCGTCGATGTAGATGCACCAGTCGGGGCACTCGCGCGCGCACTTGTAGCAGACCGTGCAGTTCTCCTGCTTGAGCGCGATCACGCCCCGGGTCCGGGGCGGGAGCTCGGGCTTCACGTGCGGGTACTGGCGGGTGACCGCCGGCCGGAGCATCGTCCGGAGGGTCACCCCGAGCCCCTTCACGAGCCCCAGGCCGGTCCCGTTCCCCGGCGCCGCTCGGCGGACCTCGGCCTCGGCCATCCCCTCCTCCTACACCGCGACCTTCACGACGCCCACCACCACGATCTGCAGGAGCGCCAGCGGGATCAGCGCGAGCCACGAGAGGCGCTGGAGCTGGTCCTCCCGCAGGCGCGGGTAGGTCGCCCGGAGCCAGATGATGACGAAGGCGAGCGCCCCGACCTTCCCCGCCATCCACAGCGGCTCGGGGATCGCCCCGAGGCCCGGCAGCGGTCGGAAGCCGCCGAGGTAGAGCACCGAGGCGATCGCCGACAGCACGACGATCCCGCCGTACTCCGCGAGCAGGAAGAACGCGAACTTGAGCCCCGTGTACTCCGTGTAGGCCCCGAAGATGATCTCGGAGTCCGCGATCGGCATGTCGAACGGGGGCCGGGTCAGCTCGGCGAGGGAGGCGATGAGGAAGATCAGGAAGCCCACCGGCTGGGTCAGCACGAACCAGTGCCCCGCCTGGGCCCGCGTGATGCCGATGAGCGAGAGGGTCCCGGCCTCCATCACGACCGCCGCCGCCGCGAGCACCAGGGGCAGCTCGTAGGCGATCAGCTGGGCCGCGGCCCGGAGCGCCCCGATCAGCGAGAACTTGTTCGCCGAGGCCCACCCCGCCATGAGCACGCCGATCACCGAGACCGACGACATCGCCATCACGAAGAAGATCCCGAGGTCCAGGTCCTCGGCGAACAGCGTGTCGCCGAACGGGATCACCACGACCGTGGCGATGTAGGGGACCAGGACCACCGCCGGGGCCAGCGAGAACACCCACCGGTCCGCGGCCCGCGGGACGACGTCCTCCTTCTGCACGAACTTCACCCCGTCGGCGATCAGCTGCGCCCAGCCGTGGAACCGCCCGGCCTCCATCGGCCCCAGGCGGGCCTGCATGTGCGCGAGGACCTTGTGCTCCGCGTAGCCGACCCCGAGCGGGGCGATCAGGAAGAACGCGAGCACGACCGCGGCCTTGAGGAGCAGGGCGAGCCACGGGTCCGGCGCGAGGGTGTCGAGGAAGGAGGCGCCCTGGGCGATCACTCCTCTTCCTCCTCCTCCTCCCCCTCGACCGCCCCGGGCCAGGGCTTGGCCTCCCGCGTCATGAGGACGAAGTCCTTCCGGAGCGGGTGCCCCTCGAACTGCTCGGGGAGGAGCAGCGAGACCGGCTGGGGGTGCCCCTCGAACCGCATCCCGAACATCTCCATCGTCTCCCGCTCGTGCCAGTCGGCGGTCGGGAACAGGTCCGAGATCGTCGGGCAGACCGGGTCGTCGGGCGGGAGGAGCACCTTGAGCCGGACGTTGTGCCGGTGGGTCGTCGAATAGAGGTGGGTCACGACCTCGAGGCCCCGCTCCTGCAGGTCCACGCCGGTGGTGAAGTCGCAGTAGTCGCAGGCGAACCCCGGCTCGTCGCGGAGGAACGCCACGACCTCCCGGTACCGCTCCCGGGTCACGGTCGCCACGGCGTGGCCGTGCTGCACCTCGAAGGCCACGACGTCGTCGCCGAACCGGGCGCGCAGGCGCGCCTCGATCTCACCGGGAGCCAGCGGGCGCGGTGAGCTTGCCACTCCACTTCTCCCTGATGTCCTCGTTCGCGATCTTCTCCTGGAGGCGGACGATCCCGTGGAGGAGCGCCTCCGGCCGCGGCGGGCACCCGGGGACGTACACGTCGACGGGGATGATCTGGTCGACGCCCTTGGTGACGGAGTAGGAGTCCCAGTAGGGCCCGCCGCAGTTCGAGCACGAGCCGAACGAGATCACGTACTTCGGGTCCGGGATCTGGTCGTAGACGCGCTTCAGCGCGGGCGCCATCTTGTCGGTGACGGTGCCCGCCACGACCAGCAGGTCCGCCTGCCGGGGCCCGTGGGCGAAGGGGATCACGCCCAGGCGGATGAAGTCGTGCTTCGAGGTCGACGTGGCGATCAGCTCGATCGCGCAGCACGCGAGCCCGAAGTTCATGACCCAGAGGGAGTAGCGCCGCCCCCAGTTCAGGATGAACTTCACCGGCTGGGGCAGCGGGAGCTGCTCGGTGATCAGACCCACCGGAGGACCCCCTTCCGCCAGGCGTAGAGGAGGCCGACGGCGAGGATCCCGATGAAGATCGCCATCTCCACCACCGCCGCCATCCCGAGCCGCTCGAAGACCGGGGCCCAGGGGAACAGGAAGACGGCCTCCACGTCGAAGATCACGAACAGGAACCCGTACACGTAGTACCGGATCTGGCTCTGGGACCAGCCCTCGCCCACGGGGTCGATCCCGCACTCGTAGGTCGTGAGCTTGGCCGGCAGCGGTCGCCGGGGCGCGATGAGCTTCGCCGCGAGGAACGCCACGGCGACCAGGCCCGCGCCGGCGGCGACCACCGCCAGGACCGCCCCGTACGACCAGTAGTAGCGCTCCACCGACCTACACCGTCACCCCCGCCCCGGACCCGCGGGGCGCGCTTGTGAACGGTTTCTCAAGCACGACCGGTATCCTAGCAACCCCCGCCCCGCGCCCCTCGCCCGGGCCGCTCATCCCCCGCCCCGCGCGCCGCACCGGATCGCCAGGAACTCCGCGAGCGAGAGCAGGGCGGCCCGCGCCGGCCCGTCGGGGAGGCGGCGAGCCAGATCCTTCGCCCGATCCACCTCCTTGGCCACCGCGCGGCGCGCGTGCGCCAGCGACCCGTCGCTGCGCACGATCTCCAGGGCGCGGTCGAGGCGCTCGCCGGTGGGCGGGCCGTGCGCCAGGAGGCGGGCCAGCTCCTCGCGGCGCTCGCCGTGGCGGAGGGCGTGGAGCACGGGGAGCGTGTAGACGCCCTCCCGCATGTCCACCCCGGGCTCCTTCCCCAGCTCGAGCTGGCTCGCGGTCACGTCCATGATGTCGTCCGAGAGCTGGAAGGCGAGGCCCAGGGCCTCGCCGAAGGCCTCGAGGACGTCGACGTGCTCGGGCGGGGCGTCGGAGAGCATGCCCCCGAGGCGGCAGGAGGTGGCGATCAGCGACCCGGTCTTCCTCCTGATCACCTCCATGTAGGCCTCCTCGGTCTGCCCGAGCCGCCCGGAGGCCTCGACCTCCCGGATCTGCCCGTCGCAGAGCACCGCGATGGTCCGGGCCAGGATCCGGCAGACCTCGGTCCCGAGCTCCGTCGAGATCTCGGACGCTCGGGCGAAGAGGTAGTCCCCGGTGAGGATGGCCACGGTGTTGCTCCACCGCGCGTTGACCGAGGCGATGCCGCGCCGCGAGTCCGACTCGTCGATGACGTCGTCGTGGTAGAGGGTGGCGAGGTGCACGAGCTCGATCGCGACCGAGCCCGGGATCAGACGGGGATCGGCCGGGTCCCCGAAGTAGCCGGCGAGCAGCACGAGCATCGGGCGGAAGCGCTTGCCGCCCGCCGCCAGCAGGTACCGGGAGGTCTCGGCCAGGAGGTCCGAGTCGGCCCGCACCGCCTTCTCGAGGGCCTCCTCCACCTGGTCGAGGCGGGCCCGGATCTCCGCCTCGAGCTGGGCGTCGGGCGCCTCGAGCCCCGGGATCACGCGGCGGCTCATGCCGGGCCCAAGCCTACCGGCCGAGGGGGCGCTGGTTCCAACCGGGGGCTCACCACCTGAGCACCGCCGCCCGCTCCAGGACCCCCAGGAGGAGCTGGGGGAACACCCCGAGGACCAGCGTGACCAGCGCGGGGACCGCGACCGCGGCGCGCGGCCAGGGGGTGGGGTCCGGCTGCCCCTCGCCCTCGGGCTCCCGCATGTACATGAGCACGATCACCCGGAGGTAGAAGAAGGCCGCGGCCACCGAGGCCAGGACGCCCACGGCCGCGAGCTCCCACTCCCCCGCCCGGACCGCCGCCAGGAACACCCCGACCTTGGCCACGAACCCGGAGGTGGGCGGTATCCCCGCGAGCGAGAGGAGGAACACCGACATGAGCGCCGCGAGCAGCGGGCTGCGCCGGGCGAGCCCCGCGTAGGCCCCGAGATCCGTCCGCTCCTCCCCCCGGCCCGAGACCAGCATCACGACGCCGAACGCGCCCAGGATCATCGCGGCGTAGGCCACGAGGTAGAACAGGGCGGACCGGATCCCCACCTGGTCGGGGGCGACGAGGCCGGTCAGGATGAACCCCGCGTGGGCGATGCTCGAGTACGCGAGCATCCGCTTGACGTCGGTCTGCGCGATCGCCACCACGCTCCCCAGCACGACCGACGCCGCGGCCAGCGCCCACACCACGGGCCTCCAGTCCCAGGCCAGCGGGCCCAGGCCCACGTCGAGGACGCGGATCAGGGCGGCGAACGCGGCGACCTTCGTGGCCGCGGACATGAACCCCGTGATCGGCGTGGGGGCCCCCTGGTACACGTCGGGCGTCCACATGTGGAACGGCACCGCCGACACCTTGAAGCCGAAGCCCACGGCGAGGAACGCGGCCGCGGCGAGCGCGAGGCCGGGCGAGCCGGGCCGGCCCGCCAGGGCCCGGGCCAGGCCGCCGATGGAGGTGGTCCCCGACGCCCCGTACGCGAAGGCCACGCCGTACAGGAAGAAGGCCGAGGAGAACGCGCCGAGGAGGAAGTACTTCATCGCCGCCTCGCCCGCCGGGAGCCGCAGCGTGAGCCCGGCGAGCACGTAGAGCGAGAGCGACAGCACCTCGAGCGCGAGGAACGCGACCACGAGGTCCCCGGCCGCCGCGAGGAGCGTCATCCCGGAGGTGGCGAACAGGAGCAGCGCGTACAGCTCCCCGTGATCCTCGCCCAGCCGCTCGAAGTAGTGGGTCGCGTACAGGGCCCCGAGGGCGGCCACCCCGAGCAGGAGCAGGCGCGCCGCGACCGCGAGGCGGTCGGCCGCCACCATCCCGCCGAGGACCGTGGCGGGGCCCGGGCGGTCCCAGAGCGCGAGCGAGGCCGCGGCCGCCCCGGCCATGCCGACGAGGGTCACGCCGAGGAGCGTCCGCCGGGAGCGCGACGGTCGGACCGCGTCGAGCAGGAGCGCGACCACCGCCGCCCCGACCAGCACGAGCTCCGGCCCGATCGGGGCGAGGTCGAGCCGCGGCGTCGAGGGGACCTGGGCCAGCACCTACGACCCCTCCCCGGGCGCGGCGAGGACGGCGGCCGGCCCGGCGCCCCCCGAGACCCGCGCCAGCGCCGCGTCGGTGGCCGGCGTCACCCGCTCCAGGACCGGGCCCGGCGACACGCCGAGCCAGAGGATCGCGGCCATGACCGGCGCGAGCACCAGGGCCTCGCGGAGCGACAGGTCCGGATGGTGGGCGTGCTCCTCGGGGAGCGGCCCGTGGGCCACCCGCCGGTAGCTCCACAGGAGGTAGATCGCCGCCAGCACCACCCCGGTCGCCGCGAGCGCCCCGAAGGCCCGGTTCGCCGAGAACGTCCCCACGATCACCAGGAACTCGCCCACGAAGTTGTTGAGCCCGGGGAGGCCGAGGGACGAGAGCGCGACGAACAGGAAGCACCCCAGGAGCCAGGGCATCCGCGCGGCCAGGCCGCCCATCCGCTCGAGCTCCCGGGTGTGGGTGCGCTCGTAGAGCATCCCCACGAGGAGGAACAGCCCGCCCGTCGAGAGCCCGTGGTTCACCATCTGCAGGACCCCGCCCGCCATCGCCTGCCGCTGGAACGCGAACGTGCCCAGGACGACGAAGCCGAGGTGCGAGACGGAGGAGTACGCGACGAGCCGCTTGAGGTCGCCTTGCATCATCGCGACCACGGCGCCGTAGACGATCCCGACGAGCGCCAGCCAGGAGATCGCGTCGGCGAAGGCCCGGGAGGCCTCGGGGAACAGCGCGAGGTTGAACCGGATGAGGCCGTACGCCCCCACCTTGAGCAGGATCGCGGCCAGGAGCACCGAGCCCGCCGTGGGCGCCTCCGTGTGGGCGTCCGGCAGCCAGGTGTGGAGCGGGAACAGGGGCACCTTCACGGCGAACGCCACGAAGAAGGCGAGGAACAGCCAGCGCGCGGTCCCCACCGGGAGCGGGAGCTCCAGCAGCCTCCGGAGGTCGAACGTCCCCTGCCCGAGCTCGGCCTGGGCCCGGAGGTACAGGACCAGGATGGCCACGAGCAGGAGGGCGGAGCCGGCCATCGTGTAGAGGAAGAACTTGATGGCGGCGTACACCCGCCGCTCCCCGCCCCAGGCCCCGATGATCAGGTACATCGGGAACAGCAGGCCCTCGAAGAACAGGAAGAACAGCAGGAGATCGACGGCCACGAAGGTCCCGACCATGGCCGTCTCGAGGAACAGCATCGCCGCCATGTACAGGCGCACCCGCTCGCCGATCGTCCACGAGGCGAGGATGGCCACCGGCATGAGGAACGTCGTGAGCAGGACCAGGACGAGCGAGATCCCGTCCACGCCGACCGCGTAGCGGACCCCCAGCGAGCGCACCCACTCCGCCTCCTCGACGAGCTGGAACCCGGGCCGCCCGGGGTCGAAGGCCGCCCATGCGCCCAGGGAGGCGGCGAAGGTCGCGAGCGAGACGCCGAGCCCGACCGCCCGCGCCGCGCGGTCGCTCGCCCCCGGCCAGGCGAGGAGCACGGCCGCCCCCACGAGCGGCAGGAACGTCACGATCGAGAGCCAGGGGGTCATAGCCGGAGCCCCAGGTAGACGAGGATCAGGACCGCCCCAGCCAGGAACCCGAGGGCGTAGTTCCGGACGAACCCCGTCTGGATCCTCCGCCCCCAGGCGGCCAGGGCCCGGAACGCGGCGCCGACCCCGTTCACCGCGCCGTCCACCACCGACGCGTCGAACCGGGCGAGGAGCGCGCCCGCCCCCTTGCCGGGCACCTGGACGAGGCGCGCGTAGGCGTCGTCGATCATCCACCCCCGGGCCAGGAACCGGTGGACCGACCCCAGGGCGGCCCGGAGCGCCAACCAGTCGACGCGCCCCGACCCGTACAGCCACCACGCGGCCCCGATCGCCGCGAGGGACGCGGCCACCGAGGCCCCGACCAGGACGCCCTGGGGCGGGCCGGCGCCCCCCGCCTCCAGGGCCCCCAGGGCCGGCTCCAGGAACCGCGCGAGCGCCCCTCCCTCGAGGGACAGGCCGAGGAGGCCGCCGGCCGCCGCCCCCGCCGCCAGGACCAGGAGCGGGGCCGTCATGACCGGCGGGGACTCGTGGGCCCGGCCCTCGCCCCGCGGCGGCGAGAAGAACGCCAGGAACAGGAGCCGAGAGACGTAGAAGGCCGAGAGGAAAGCCCCGATGGTCCCCAGGGCCCACACCGCCGAACGGCCGCTCTCGCTCGCGAACGCGAGGATGTGGTCCTTGGCGAAGAACCCGGAGAGCGGGGGCACCCCCGCCAGGGCCAGCGCGCCCACCGTGCAGGCCGCCGCGGTCAGGGGCATCGCCCGCGCGAGTCCGCCCATCCGCCGGAGGTCGGTCTCGTCCTCGAGCCCGTGCATCACGGACCCCGCCGAGAGGAAGAGCAGGGCCTTGTAGAACGCGTGGGCCACGAGGAGGAGGATCGCGAGCGCGTAGGCGCCCATCCCGGCCGCGAGGAACATGAAGCCGAGCTGGCTGATCGTGGAGTACGCGAGCACCCGCTTGATGTCGTCCTGGGCCAGGGCCGCGGTCGCCGCGTACAGCGCGGTGGCCAGGCCGACGGCGAGGACCACCGGCAGGGCCACCGGGCTGGCCTCGAACAGGACGTGGGCCCGGACCACGAGGTAGACGCCGGCCGTCACCATCGTGGCCGCGTGGATCAGGGCGGAGACCGGCGTCGGGCCCTCCATCGCGTCGGGGAGCCACACGTGGAGCGGGAGCTGGGCGGACTTCCCCACCGCCCCCGCGAACAGGAGCAGCGCGATCGCGGTGGAGGTCGCCTCCGACGGGCGCGCCGCGAGGTCGGCGTAGGCCTCCCGCCCGGCGAGCACCGTGCCGAAGTCGAACGTGCCGAACCGGAGGAAGATCAGCGCCAGCCCGACCAGCATGGCCGTGTCGCCGACCCGGGTGGTGACGAAGGCCTTCACCGCGGCCCGGGCGGCCGCCGGGCGCTCGTGCCAGAAGCCGATCAGGAGGTAGGAGCAGAGGCCGACCCCCTCCCAGCCCAGGTAGAGCAGGACGAAGTCGTCGGCCAGGACCAGGGTGAGCATGAAGAACACGAACAGGTTCAGGTAGGCGAAGAACCGGCCGAACCGGGGGTCGCCCGCCATGTACCCGATCGCGTACACGTGGATCAGGGCGCCGACCCCCGTGACCACCAGGATCATCGTCGCGGACAGCGGGTCCACCCGGAGGTCGGCGGGCACCCGCAGCTCGCCGACCCGGAACCACTCCAGGACCGCCACGACCCGGAGCCGCTCCCCGGCCGGGAGCGCCAGGAGGTCGCGGAGGACCCCGAGCGAGAGGAGGAAGGCGGCGGCGACCAGGCCCGACGCGAGCCACCCGGCGGCCCGTCCCAGCCGACGGCCCGCGAACAGGTTCACCGCGGCCCCGGCGAGGGGGAGCGCGGGCACGAGCCAGACGAGATCCGCCACCCTCAGCCCCGCAGCACGCTCACGTCGTCCACGTCCGCGCTCCGCCGCAGCCGGAAGACGGCCACGATGATCGCGAGGCCCACCACCACCTCGGCCGCTGCGACCACCATGGAGAAGAACGCGAGGACCTGTCCGACGAGGTCGCCGCGCATCCGCGAGAACGCGACCAGGGCCAGGTTCACCGCGTTCAGCTGGAGCTCGACCGCCATGAAGATCACGAGCGCGTTCCGCCGGACCAGGACCCCCACGGTGCCCAGGGCGAAGAGGACCGCGGACAGCACGAGGAAGGCCGCGACGGGCGTCCTCACGGCGCCGCCCCCGTCCCCGGCTCCCCCGCCGCGGCCCGGGCCCGGCGCGCCGCGAGCGCCATCGCGGCGATCGCCGCCACGATGAGGAGCACCGACGTGACCTCGAAGGGGAGGAGGTAGTCGGTGAACAGCACCCGGGCCAGCGCGCGGGCGTTCCCCCCGCGGTTCACGGCCTCGAACCCCTGCGGGAACCGGGCGGAGAACCCCACCCCCGCCCGCACGGCCGCCGCCACCTCGGCCACCAGGCCGACCCCGAGCACCCCGGCGAGGAGCCGCTGCCCGCGGAGGCGCTCGGCGAGCGACTCGCGGCGGTCCACGCCGAGCAGCATGATCACGAACAGGAACAGGACCATGATGGCCCCCGCGTACACGATGATCTGGACCGCGAACAGGAAGGTGGCCCCGAGCACGAGGTAGAACACCGCGAGGGTGAAGAGGTTCACGACCAGGAACAGCGCCGCGTGGACCGCGTTGCGCTGCAGGAGCATCGCCACCGCGGAGCCCACCGAGATCGGCGCCAGCACCCAGAACACGACGAGGTCGGCCACCTGGCCCCCGCCGGCGGACCCGCCGCCCGTCACCGCCCCTCCTCGGTCCCCGGCGTCGTCCCGAGGGGGGGCGGCGGCTCGAGGAGCTGCTCCTTCGTGAGGATCGCGTCCTCCCTCGTGAGGAAGCTCATCTCGTAGTAGCTCGTGAGCGTGAGGGCCCGGGTGGGGCAGGCCTCGACGCACAGCCCGCACATGATGCAGCGCAGGTAGTTGATCTGGTACTCCTTCGCGTAGCGCTCCCCGGGCGAGACCGGGTGCTCGGGGTCGTTCTCGGCGCCCACCACCCAGATCGCGTCGGCCGGGCACGCGTAGGCGCACAGCTCGCAGCCGATGCACTTCTCGAGCCCGTCGGGGTGGCGGTTCAGGCGGTGCCGGCCGATGTGCGAGCGGGGCGGGGGCGGGACGATCTGCCGCGGGTACTCCTCCGTGACGTCCGGCCGGAAGATCTGCCGCAGGACGACGCCCATCCCCTTGAGGACCGCGCGGGCGGCCTCCACCGGCCCGTAGCCGGGGCGCGCGCTCACGCCCCCGCCCTCCGCCGGGCGCGGCCCGAGGCCGGCCAGAGCACCGACGCGAGGACGAGCGCGCCGACCAGGGCCGCCCCGCCCGTGAGCACCGCCCGCCGGCCGTACGCCTCGGGCAGCGCGACGACGGCCGCCGTGGCCAGGACCCAGACCAGGCCGAAGGGGAGCAGGACCTTCCACCCGAACGCCATCAGGCGATCGAACCGCACCCGGGGGAGCGTGGCCCGGACCCACACGTAGAGGTAGATCACGGCGAAGACCTTCAGCGAGAACCACAGGAGCGGCCACGCCCACGGCAGGACGTCCGGGGCCGGACCCCGCCACCCCCCGAGGAACAGCGTGGTGGCGACGGCCGCCACCGTGATCGTGTTCAGGTACTCGCCGAGGTAGAACATGGCGAACCGGATCCCCGAGTACTCGGTGTGGAACCCCGCCACGAGCTCGGTCTCGGCCTCCGGGAGGTCGAACGGCGGGCGGTTCGTCTCCGCCAGGCCCGCCACCAGGTACATGAGGAACGCCGGGAACTGCGGGACCACGTTCCAGACCCGGGCCTGCGCCTCGACGATCTCGGACATCCGGAGGGTGCCGGAGTACAGGAGGACGGCCACGAGCGCGAGCCCCATCCCGACCTCGTACGAGATCATCTGGGCCGTCGACCGCACCCCACCGAGCAGCGGGTAGTTCGATCCGCTCGACCACCCGGACAGCACCACGGCGTACACGGCCATCGAGCCCATCGCGAGCACCCACAGGATCCCCACGTCGAGGTCGGCGAGCTGGAACGGGACCCGCCGGCCGAACAGCGTGACGCCGGTCCCGAAGGGCACCACGGCGAACGCGAGGAAGGCGGGGAGCATCGCGATGATCGGCGCGAGCTGGTAGACGACCCGGTCCGCCTGGAGCGGCGTGATGCCCTCCTTGAAGAAGAGCTTGATCCCGTCGGCCAGCGTGATCAGCACCCCCCGGGGGCCGGCCCGCATCGGCCCCATCCGGGTCTGCATGTCGGCGACGACCTTCCGCTCCACCCAGATCAGGAACATCACGGCGAGGAGCAGCGCGAAGAACACGACCACGACCCGGAGCACGAGGAGGGCCCAGTCCAGGAGGTCCATCAGCCCTCCCCTCCCCCGGCCGCGGCCGGGACGGGCCCCCCGACCGGCTCCACCGCGGCCGGGACGGTGAAGGACCCCGAGAGCAAGGCGCTCGCCCGGAGCCCCCGGGAGTTGAACGGCACGAACGCCGCCCCCTCCGCCACGTGGGGCGTCACCCGCACCGGCAGCTCGGCCCGGCCGGCCGCCGTCCGCACCACGGCCCGCCCGCCGTCCTCGAGGCCGAGCCGGGCCGCGTCGGCCGGGTTGACCTCGACGAAGGCCTCCTCGGCGAGGGCCGCCTTGAGCTCGGCGGCGTCGTCGAGGAGCCTCCCCTCGTCGACCAGGAGCGGGTACGTGAAGAGCGCCAGGCCCTCGCCCGGCTCGGGGCGGGCGGGGGGCGGGGCCCCGGCGGGGGGGCCCGGCGGCTCGCGGGGGGCGAGCAGCGGCGCGGCCTCCTCCCGGAGCTCCTCCAGCGTGTCGAACCCGAGGTCGCCGCCGCAGGCCGCCGCGAGCCCGGCGAAGATCTCCCAGTCCGGTCGGGCGAGGCCCAGGGGCCCCCGGGCCGCCCGGACGGGCTGGGACCGGCCCTCCCAGTCCGTGAGGTGCCCGTCCTTCTCCACGAACGGCGCGGCCGGCAGCACGCAGTCGGCGAACGGCTCGAGGGCGGGGTCCAGCCGCGGGTCCACCACGACCCTGAGCGGGGCGTTCTCCAGGGCCCGCCGGGCCAGGGCCCCGTCCGGGAGGTCCCGGAGGGGATCGACCCCGACGAGGAACAGGACGTCGAGCTCGCGCCGG
>DATLZM010000058.1:0-2489 GCA_035573995.1 Actinomycetota bacterium
CCGATGGACCGGCTCGCCGAGGCGCTCTCGGCCGCCGACCTCGCGGTGGTCTGCCTCGAGCCCGGCCACACCGGGATCAGCGTGCCGAGCAAGGCCTACGGCGTCCTCGCGAGCGGCAGGCCGATCCTCGGGATCCTGGACCCCGACGGCGAGATCGGACAGATGATCAAGGAGACGGGGTGCGGCGTCCTGGTCGAGCCGGACCCCGGCGAGATCGCCGCGGCCATCCGGGAGCTCGCGGCCGACGAGGAGGCGAGGGCGGCGATGGGCGAGGCCGGGAGGGCCGCCTTCCTCGAGCGCTACACGCTCGCCCACGCGGCCGCGTCCTACGACGCCGCGCTCGCGTCGATGCTCGTCCGCTGAGGCCCTGCCGGGGCCTGGGCCGTCGGCGACGAGCCGCTCAGTAGGCGCCGTGACCCCGGAGGACGGCGGGGATGGTCCGGACGAGGATCCCGAGGTCGAGCCGCAAGCTCCAGCGGGTCACGTACCGGTGCTCGAGGCGCGCGCGTTCGTCGTAGCTCAGGTCGTTCCTCCCGCTCACGGCCCACAGGCCGGTGAGCCCGGGTTTGACGGAGAGGATCGTCGGGGCGAGCGGTCCGAAGCGCTCCAGCTCGGCGCGCACGACCGCCCGGGGACCCACCAGGCTCATCTGGCCGGCCAGGATGTTGAAGAGCTGCGGCAGCTCGTCCAGGCTCGACTTCCGGAGGAACCGCCCGATCCGCGTGACCCGCGGGTCGTCGCGGAGCTTGTGGGCCGAGTTCCACTCCTCGAGGAGCCGGGGGTCGCTGCGGAGGTGGGCTTCCAGGGCCGCCTCAGCGTCCGCCACCATCGTGCGGAACTTGAGCAGATCGAACTCCTCCCCGCCCCTGCCCACCCGCCGGTGGCGGAACAGGATGGGACCCGGGGACCCGGCCTTGATCGCGAGCGCGATCAGGAGCATCAGGGGGAGGGAGAGCGCGATGAGGATCGCGCTCGCCACGATGTCCAGGGCACGCTTCCAGGCCCGCCAGCCCGGCGAGGAGGCGAGCGGAGAGACGTCCGGCACCACGACGACGGCCGCCGGGCCGTTCGCCGGCAGGTCGGGAACCCGCACGATGACGTCTCGGACGGGCTCCGATCCCGTTCGCATGCCCGGAGGATGGCCGTCCGGGGGTCCCCCGGCCGACCGGCGCCTGCGGTAAGTTCCGTACGGACCCCCGCCGTAGGCGGGCTCACCGGTGCCCGGGGCTCGAGCTGCCGCCGACGGGGCGGCCCTGCTAGCGTGCTGGCCATGCGCTGGGTGCGCCGATCGCTCGCGGTGGCCCTGGGGGCGGCGGCGGTGTGGTGGCCGCAGCCCGTCGCGGGTCAGGGGTCGCCCCAGGCGACGGTCGTCGCCGTGATCGACACGTCGGCGTGGTCGCCGCCGAGCCCCGACCCCACCGGGGTCGCGTACTCGCCGGCCCGCCGGAAGCTGATCGTCGCGGACGCGGAGGTGGAGGAGACCTCGCTCTTCGCGGGCGCCAACGCCTTCGAGGCCCGGAGGTCGGGCAGCTTGCTCCGGGCCTACGACCTCACCGGCTCCACCAGGGAGCCGGCCGGGGTGGCCGTCCCGCCCCGCTCCCGGCTGACGCTCTTCGTGTCCGACGACAACGCGGACCGCGTGTTCATCGTCCGGGCCGGGGAGGATCGGCGGTGGGGGACCCGGGACGACCGCGTCCGCTCGATCTCCACGCGGGCCTTCGGGAGCCAGGATCCGGAGGGTCTCGCGTTCGGCCGCCGCTCGCTCTTCGTCGCCGATGGATCGGGAGCCGAGATCTTCCGGATCCGGAGGCGGGGGCCGAGGTTCGACGGTCCCCCGCCGGACGGGGACGACGCGGTGAGCCGGTTCGATACCGCCTCCCTCGGGCTCTCCGATCCCGAGGGGGTCGACTACGACCCGGTCAGCGGGCACCTGTTCATCGTGAGTCGCAGGGAGCGGGTGATCGTCGAGGTCACGCTCCGTGGGCGGCCCGTCGCGGTCTTCGACGTCTCCTCCTCGGGGATCGAGGAGCCATCCGGGGTCGCCGTGGTCCGCCCCGATCCCGGGACGCTCCTCGTGTACGTCGCGGATCGCGGCGCGGACAACAACGAGGATCCCGCGGAGAACGACGGGCGGATCTTCGCCTTCTCCATCTCCCCCGCGGGCTGAGGCCGTCCGGGGTCGGGCCCGGCTGCCGTCGAGGGGGTCCCATCCAGGGCTGCCGGGCGGAAGGCTCCATCGTTGCCCCCCGAGGCATCGGAAGCGCTGGACACGGGGCGACGGAGGGGCTAGGGTCGCGGGGTTCCCGGGACCCCAAGGAGGCAGCCATGAGAGCGTTCCGGCTCATGCTCACCCTCGCGGTGCTCCTGGCCCTCGGGGGGGTGTTCGCCATCGAGCGCGCGCGGGCGGGGACGAGCGAGTTCATCGCCCGGTGCTTCCGCTTCGACCACGCGCTCCCGGACGACCCGATCGTGTGCCCCGGCGAGCCCGG
>DATLZM010000059.1:0-5212 GCA_035573995.1 Actinomycetota bacterium
CCGCCCACTCGACGGCCCCCGCCCGCGGGCCGTGAACCTCCCCCGGGTGCCGCTCGGGGTGATGGAGGTGGAGCGGGCGGCCGCCCGGGCCGCGCCGGGGGCCCGGGCGTCGGAGGCCGGCGCGCCGACGCCCTCCCCCAGGGACCCCGTCGCCACGTTCGGGTTCGACGCCATCGCGAACCAGCCGCCGTTCCCGATCCCGGCCGACCCCACCGGCGCCCTGGGCGACACCTGGTACATGGCCGCGGTGAACGTCCACGTCGTCGTCTACGACCGCTCCGGCGTCCCCGCGCCGGCGTTCGCCACCCCCCTCAGGCTCCTCGACCTGGCGCGGTTCCCGGCGGGGACCGTGGACTTCGACCCCAAGGTCGTCTACGACCACTACACCGACCACTTCGTGCTCGCGTTCCTCGCGGTGAACGACGCCCGGGAGCGCTCCTGGATCGTGGTGGCCACCGCCCCCGACGCGACCGCCGGGGACCCCTCCACGTGGTGCGTCCGGCGGATCCGGGGCGACCTCGTGCCCGGGGACGGGCGGCAGTGGGCCGACTACCCGGGGCTCGGCTTCGACGACGACCGGGTCACGGTGACCTCGAACCAGTTCACGTTCCGCCCCTTCCGGTTCCGCTACGCGCAGGTGCTCTCGATGCCCAAGGCCGAGCTCTACGACTGCTCGCGCGACGTCGCGATGACGGTCTTCCACGGCGAGCTCACCCGGGAGCCCAGCGGCCGGAAGGCCTTCACGATCCAGCCCGCGGTGAGCTACGGCCCGGCGGCTCGCCAGTTCCTGCTCTCGTTCGACGCCGGGGCCTTCGAGGGGAGCCGCCTGACCCTCTGGCGGATCGGGGAGGGGGCTCGGGGGCTCTTCCTGCGACGGGTCTCGTTCGCGGTCGGACGGGCCCGGGTCGCCCCGTTCGGGACCCAGGGCGGCGGGAGCCTGGTGGACGAGGACACGCTCTGGGACACCGGGGACCTCCGCCTCACGAGCGCGGTCTACGACGGCGACCTGGGCGTCGCGTTCGGGGCCCACGCGGTGGAGCGGGACCTCGCCCCGGGCGACGGCTACGTCGAGTCCGCGATCCGCTGGTACGCGGTCGACCCCGGCCGGCCGCTCGACCGCTCCGCGCTCCTCCGCACGGGGGTGCTGGGGACGCCCGGGGCGGACGTGGGATGGCCGGCGCTCGTGACCGACGGGGCCGGGAACCTCGCGGTCGCCTTCAGCCAGGCCTCCGCGCTCACCGGGGAGTTCCTCTCCGCGTACGTCGCCGTGATCGCCCCCGGGGAGACCGCCGCCCGGTCGCTCCTCCTCCGGCCCGGGGAGGCCCGCTTCGAGGCCAAGCCCGGGGTCGAGCGGTGGGGCGACTTCAACGCGGCGTCCCGTGACCCGCTCGACCCCTCGCTCGTCGCGGTCGTGAACCAGTTCGCGGACGCCGAGCCGGGCGAGGCCGTGACCGACGACTGGCGGCAGCGGATCGACCTCGTGGCGCCGTAGCGCCCGCGCCTCACGGGCCCGTCCCCGGCCGGTATCCTGCGCCCATGCGGCTGTCGAAGCTCTTCGTCCCCACGCTCCGCGAGGACCCCGCGGAGGCCGAGGCGCCCTCCCACCGGCTCCTGCTCCGGGCCGGCTACATCCGCCAGGTCATGGCCGGCGTGTACACCACGCTCCCGCTGGGCGTCCGGACCATGCGGAAGATCGAGTCGATCGTCCGGGAGGAGATGGACGCCGCCGGCGCGCAGGAGATCCGGATGCCGATCGTCCTCCCCGCCGAGCCGTGGAAGGCGACCGGGCGCTGGGAGCTCTACGGGGACCTGCTGTTCCGGCTGAAGGACCGCCACGGCCGCGACCTGCTGCTCGGGCCGACCCAGGAGGAGGTCGTGACGCCGCTGGTCGCCGGGGACCTGCCCTCCTACCGGGACCTGCCGGTGAACCTCTACCAGATCGAGTGGAAGTACCGGGACGAGTTCCGCCCCCGCTTCGGCCTGCTCCGCGGGCGGGAGTTCCTGATGAAGGACGCCTACTCGTTCGACCGGGACGAGGAGGGGATGCGGGCGTCCTACGAGGTGATGTACCGGGCCTACGAGCGGGTCTTCGCCCGGTGCGGGCTGGACTTCGTGGTGGTCGAGGCCGACCCGGGCCAGATCGGCGGCGGCGTGAACCACGAGTTCATGGCCCGCGCCGACATCGGCGAGGACCTCTTCGTGGAGTGCGAGAACGGGGACTACCTGGCCGACGTGGAGGCGGCGCGGCCCCGCCCGCCCGAGCCCGCCGGCGAGGGGACCCAGCCGCTCCGAGAGGTGGCGACGCCCGGCGCGGCCACGATCGAGGCGCTCTCGAGGTTCCTCGGCGTGCCGGCCGAGCGGACCCTCAAGTGCCTGCTGTACGCGGCGGGCGACCGCCGGATCGCCGTGCTCGTCCCCGGCGACCGCGAGGTCAACGAGGCCAAGCTCGAGCGGCTGTTCTTCCCGACCCCGGTCCGGCCGCTCCGGGACGCCGACTTCCAGGCCCTGGGCCTGCCCAAGGGCTACGTGGGGCCCCAGGGGCTGCCCGCGGACGTCGAGGTCATCGCCGACCACACGGTCCGCGGCGGTCGGGACTGGGTCACCGGCGCCAACCGGCCGGACCACCACGTCACCGGGGCGAACGCCGGCCGGGACTTCCGGGTGGACCGCTACGAGGACCTGGTCCGGATCCGCGAGGGCGACCGGTGCCCGAACGACGGCGGCTCGCTCCGGATCGGCCGGTCGATCGTGGTCGGGCACATCTACCAGCTCGGGACGAAGTACTCCGAGCCCCTCAAGGCCACCTTCGTCGACGAGGACGGGATGGAGCGCCCCTACGTGATGGGCTGCTACGGGATCGGGATCTCCCGGGTGATGGCCGCGGCCGTCGAGCAGCACCACGACGAGCTGGGGCTGCGGTGGCCGCGGGCCCTCGCCCCCTTCGAGGTCCTCGTGGTGGCGGCCAACATGGACGACGAGCGCGTCGTGGCGGAGGCCGAGCGGATCCACGGCGAGCTGGAGGCCCGCGGGGCCGAGGTCCTCCTGGACGACCGGGACGCCTCGGCGGGGGTGAAGTTCGCCGACGCCGACCTCGTCGGGGTGCCGGTCCAGGTCGTCGTGGGGCGGCGCGGGGTCGACGCCGGCGTGGCGGACCTCAAGCTCCGCGCCACCGGCGAGCGCTCGGAGGCCCCGCTCGCCCGCGCCGCGGAGGCCGCCCGCGAGCTCCTGGAGCGGGCCCCGTGAGCCGGCCCCTGGCCGGGGGCGCCCGGGCCGCGTAGGCTCTCGGCCGTGGCGAGGACCCGTCGCGCGCCGTACCACCTCTACCGGTTCGTGGCCACCCACCCGGAGGTGGAGGGCGTGCTCCAGCACGTCGGCCTCCGGACCTGGGACCTCCTCCTCATCGACGTCGAGGGGCGCTGGGTCCGGGACGAGTTCGCCTCGCCCGAGGAGGCCGAGGCCGTCTGCCGGGAGCTCGGCGTGCCGGTCCACCGGGGCTGGGACGAGCGGATGGTCCGGCGGATGAACCGGGCGGAGCACTGGAGCCGCCCGGGCGGCCAGCGCCGGGCCCTCTGATCCCGGGGGACGCGCTCCCGTCGGGACCCCCGCCTGCGCCCTCGTGGGCTATACTGCGGGTGGAAACAGGGAGTCGTGCTCGACCCGGAGGTGGGCTCGCGCCCACTTTCTTTTTCGGGGGGCGGGCCCGGGTCGGGGCGAGGGCGAGATGGACGTGGAGGCGCTGGTCCGGCCGGTGGTCGAGGCCGCCGGGATGGAGCTGGTCGAGGCGGTCCTCGGCCGCGAGCGGGGCCGCCGTGTCCTCCGGGTCACCGTCGACCGGGAGGGCGGGGTGGACCTGGACGCCATCTCCGAGGTCTCGGAGCGGATCTCGCGCCGCCTCGACCTCGAGGGCTTCGACCCCGGGGCCGGGCCCTACTCCCTGGAGGTGAGCTCGCCCGGGCTGGAGCGGCCCCTGCGGGAGCCGCGGGACTTCCGGCGGCGGGTGGGCGAGCGGGTGCGCGTGCGGACGAAGGAGCCGGTCGGCGGGGCGCGGACCCACGAGGGACGGCTGGCGGCGGCCGACGAGGAGGCGATCGTGGTGGCCGCCGGGGGCGGCGAGCGGCGGATCGCCTACGCGGAGATCCGCTCAGCGCGGGTCGTGGTCGACTGGGAGAGCGAGCTGAGGAGCCGGAAGTGAACGTCGAGATGATCCAGGCGCTGCGGGAGCTCGAGCGCGACAAGGGGATCGCGTTCGAGACCATCCTGCACGCCCTGGAGGACGCGATGGCGGCCGCCTTCAAGTCGTGGTGGCGGCAGCAGCACCCCGAGCTGGACGAGGAGCGCGTGGGGGCGCGGGCCGAGATCGACCCCGAGACCGGCGACATGCGGATCTGGATCCAGGAGCTCGCCGAGAACGAGGAGGGCGAGACCGAGGTGGTCTCGGAGAAGGAGGTCGAGGTCACCGAGGAGTTCAAGGGCCGGATCGGGGCCCAGACCGCGAAGCAGGTGATCTTCCAGAAGCTCCGCGAAGCGGAGCGGGAGATGACCTACGAGGAGTTCGCGGGGCGCGAGGGCGACATCGTCACCGGGATCGTCCAGCAGCAGGAACGGCGCTACACCCTCCTCGACCTGGGGAAGGTGGAGGCCCTCCTGCCCCAGGCCGAGCAGGTGCCCTCCGAGGCCCTCCGCCACGGCGAGCGGGTGAAGGCCTACATCACCGAGGTCCGCAAGGGGACCAAGGGACCCCAGATCGTGGTGTCGCGCACCCACCCGGGGCTGCTCAAGAAGCTGTTCGAGCTCGAGGTCCCCGAGATCGAGGAGGGGATCGTCGAGATCAAGGCCATCGCCCGGGAGCCCGGGCACCGGTCGAAGATCGCGGTCGCCTCGCGCGAGCCCGCGGTGGACCCCGTCGGCGCCTGCGTGGGCCCCAAGGGGAGCCGGGTGCGGATGGTCGTGAACGAGCTCCGGGGCGAGAAGATCGACGTGGTGCCCTGGAGCGCGAACCCCGCCGAGTTCGTGGCCAACGCCCTCCAGCCGGCGAAGGTGAAGGAGGTCCGCATCGACCCCGCCTCCCAGACGGCGCTCGTGATCGTGCCGGACTACCAGCTCTCGCTCGCGATCGGGAAGGAGGGGCAGAACGCCCGGCTCGCCGCCCGGCTCACGGGGTGGCGGATCGACATCAAGAGCGAGTCCCAGCTCGAGCAGGAGCGGCGGGCCC
>DATLZM010000060.1:0-2382 GCA_035573995.1 Actinomycetota bacterium
CCTCCACCTCGTCCAGCGAGCCCCCGGCCCGGGCCGCCGCGGCGGCCGCGAGCGCCACGAGCCCCTGCCCCCCGGCGGCCGTCCCGGTGTCGATCACGCGCACCGCGGGGCCGAAGGGCTGGGCCGCGAGGAGCGCGGTGCCGTGGACCCCGCTCACCCGTCGGCTCACGGTGAGGACGACGGCCCCCTCGGGGGTGAGGTTGGCCTCGATCGCCTCCCGGAGGTCCCCCGGCGAGGGCCCCGACGTCGTGACCCCCTCGTCGAGCCGGGCAACGAGCTCCTCCAGGGCCACCTGGTCCTCGCGGTAGGAGGTCCCGCCGATCGTGAGCCACATCGGCACCACGACCACCCCGGCCTCGGCCGCGAGCTCCCGGGGCAGCGCGGCCGCCCCGTCGGTGATCACCGCGACGCTCACCTCCGGCCCCCCGTCGTCGGCGGCCCGGGGTCCCGCGCCGCCGCCCCTCC
Organism: Actinomycetota bacterium; assembly: GCA_035573995.1. Taxonomy (GTDB): domain Bacteria; phylum Actinomycetota; class UBA4738; order UBA4738; family HRBIN12; genus DATLZM01. Next base: position 466 of record DATLZM010000060.1, read on the forward strand.
CGCGGCCGCCACGAGCCCGGCGGCGAGCAGCACCAGCCGCTCCGGCTCCAGGCGGCCGAGCAGCGGCAGACGGACCGCCCGGACCAGGTCCACGGCGAGCCCGGCGCCGAGCGCCGCCGCCGAGAGCGCCACCCGGACCCCGACGTGGAACGCGGCGAACGCCGCGACGCGCTCGTCGCCGGCCAGGCGGAGCTGGAGGAGCGACATGCCGCCGGCCAGGACGACCGAGGTGCAGGCCCCGAACGCCGCGGCGCCCAGGAACGCGGGCCCCAGGCCCGGGACCAGGCTCATCGCCGCCACGGTCGCTCCCTGGACGATGGCCGCGAGCCGGACCGCGGCGAACCCCGGGGCCCGCGGGACGACGCCCGCCCCAGCGGGCCGCGGGCCGACGGCCGCCCGAGGAAGGAGCGACGTCCGGGACGCCGCCAGGCCCCCGACGGCCCCCACCCCGAACACCGCGATCAGGACGCCGAACCCCGCGTCGCTCGCGCCGAGCACCCGCCGCACGAACGCCACCCCCACCGAGAACAGGGTCCCGAGCCCGAGCGCCACGGCGGCCGCCGCCGGCAGGACCCGGCGGACCAACGGGATCGTGAGCGGCTCGACCGCCCCCGCCCGCCCGGCGGGGACCGTCCCGGGCAGGGCCGCCGCCCCGGGGACGGCCGCCCCGGTCCCGTCGAGCTCCCGCAGGGGCCGCAGGAGCGCGAACGAGACCAGGAACGTGAGGGCGTCGGCGGCGAACACCAGGAGGTAGCTCCGGCCCGCGAGCGCGCCCAGCTCCCCGGGCAGGGCCGCCTGGAGCGCGGCCGCCCCGCCGAAGGCCGCCGCCCCCACCGGGATCATCCCGTAGGAGGAGGCGAGGAGGAGCCCGTTGGCGAGGGGCAGGTCCTCCTCCCCCGCGAGATCGGGGACGGAGGCGTCGCGGGCCGGGAGGAAGACGAGCGAGGCCGCCTCGATCGCGAACGCCCACAGGTACACCCACCACGCCTCCCGGACCAGCGGCACGAGGAGCGCGGCGGCGGCCCGGAACAGGTCGGCGGCGAGCATCGTCCGCCGCCGGTTCCACCGGCGGACGAGCCGGGTCGCGAGCGGCCCGGCGACCGCCGCCGGGAGCAGCCGGAGGACGAGCATCCCGCCGACGGCGGCGGACGACCCGGTGAGCTCGAGCACCAGCAGCATGAGCGCGATCGTCGCCATCCAGTCGCCGAGGGCCGACACGGTCTGCCCGACGAGGAGGTTCCGGAACCCGCGCCGGGCGAGGAGGGTCCTCACCGGCCCGGCGGCTCGTCCTGGTCGTGCACGAGCCGGGTGAGGTAGACGCGCAGGCGGTCGGGGCCCGCGGGCGGGGCGTTCCCCGCGACCCGCTTCGCGAGGAGGGGGACGAGGACCGCCGCCCCGGCCAGGGCGCCCCGCCGCCCGTGGACCCGGGCCAGGACCGGGACCAGCGCGAGGAACGCGAGGAAGCAGCCGAACGAGGTCCGCCGCGCGAGCCTCCCCGCGGCGAGGCCGGCCCCGAGCACCGCGACCCCGGCCGGGGCGTTCACGAGCAGGGCCCCCATCGCGGTCCCCACCCCGCGGCCGCCGGCGAAGCCGAGGAACGGCGACCAGTCGTGGCCGGCCACCGCGGCCCCGCCGGCGAGGGCGGCGAGCACGGGGCGGTCCCGCCCCGCGAGGAGCGGGCCGACGGCGCCCTTGGCGACGTCCAGGGATCCGGCCACCGCGAGCGGCCCGAACCCCGCCACCCGGTACAGCGCGCTGCCCGACACCGTCCCCGAGCCGACCCGCCGCAGGTCGACCCGGCGCGTGAGCCACGCCGCGATCTGGGCGAACGGGACGGCGCCGGCGAGGTAGGAGAGCGCGAGGACGAGGCCGGCGGGGAGGCGCCCGGAGCGGATCCGCGTCCCGTCGACGATGCCC
>DATLZM010000061.1:0-2266 GCA_035573995.1 Actinomycetota bacterium
GTTCGTGGCGTCGGCCGCCGTCCTCGACCCCAGCCTGAACGCGTTCCTCGCCGGGGAGGAGATCTCCCTCCACGCCGCGGTCTGGGTCCACGAGGAGAACCTGGGCTGGGTGGGGAGCCTCCTCCAGCTCGCCGCCCTGGCCCAGGTGCGGAACGCGGAGAGGCTGGCGGAGGGGTGGGCCGAGGTGCTCGGGGGGGAGCCGGCGTTCTCCGCCCACCCCGCCCGGGGCCCCCGGCCCTCTCCCGACGAGATGCTCGGGGCGCTGGACGGGCTCCCGGGGAGGGGGGCGCCCTCGGCCTGGGCGGAGGGCCCGGAGCTCCGGGCGACGGCCGAGGCGCTCCAGGCGGAGGGGCTCGCCGCCTCCCTCGGCTCCGCCGGCCTCTCCGTGGAGCTCCCGGGCGGGCCGGGGAGCCCCCGCCTCCACCGGCTCGAGGTCACCACCGCCCCCCACGAGGGGCTCGGGGGCGGGGTCCGCCTCCGCCTCCGGATGGCGGACTGGCCGCGGGACCCCTTCCTCGGCGTGACCCTGTTCCCCGTGGACCTGAACGAGCTCGAGATCGACCAGGAGCCCCCCTGCCACCTGATCGGCTCGTGGGCCGCGGAGCCCGACCCCGGGGCCAGGCCCTACTTCAACTGCTTCGTCCCCAACGCGCTGTACCGGCCGGGGATCCTGCTGAACCTGGTCGTCTCGATGGCGATCCGGGCCCGGTGGGCCGACGCGCTGATTAAACCCCTGGAGGAGGAGGACTGGTGACGGGCGGGGCCGAACCTCGAGGAGCGCTCCCCTCTGCCGATGTCGGTGCCGGGTGGTACAACCCCAGCAGCATGAAGCGCCCCCTCCTCCCCCGGGGACGTCGGCGGGCCGTGGTCGCCCCGGCCCTCCTTCCGCCTGGGCGCCGGCCGATGTTCGCCGTGTCCCGGTGGCCCGCGGGCCGGGGATGCCGCTCTTGCGGGTCGCGGCCCGCTTCGTTCCAACGCTCCCGGGAGGCTGCTTCTCGTCGCGTAGGCGTGCCGCGATGGCGCTCGCGGGGTGGGAAGGCGTAGGCGGATCGCCATGTACTGCACGGAGTGCGGGCGTCCACTGGTCGATGGGGGATGTCCGGTGCACGGGCTCCCCACGCCCTTGGCCACGGCCCCGGGTCCGGTTGCCTCGCACACCGTCCCACCGCCGGGGCCATCCCTGTGGTGGGGGGCGGCGCTCGCGCTCGCGGCCCTCCTGGCCCTCGGGGGGCTCGGCCTGGGGGCGTTCGCGTTGAGGAGCGGGCGAGAGGCGGCGCGCCGCGCCGACGAGCTCTCGGGGAGGATCGACCGGGTGGCATCCGCCTTGGAAGAACAGCGGGACTCGCTCGAGGCGCTCGCGGCTCGCACGGACCGGCTCGCCCAGGGCCTCGAGCGCGAGCTCGACGCGGAGGCCATCGCCGAGCGGGCCAGGCCGTCGGTGTTCCTGATCGAGGCCCTCGGCGGCCAGGGGAGCGGCTTCGTCGTCTCGTCGCGGCCGGGCCGGTCCACGGTGCTCACGAACCTCCACGTGGTCCGGGACGCCTGGGAAGCCGGCGCGGCGGTCGTCCTCCGCCAGGACGACCGGACCTACGAGGGGACGGTGACCGTGGTGAGCCAGGCGGAGGACCTGGCGCTGATCTCGGTCCCGGCCCGCCTCCCCGCGCTCGACCTGACCCGGAGGGAGCCGAGGGTGGGGGAGGAGGTCGTGGTGGTGGGGGCGCCGCTCGGGCTCGAGCACACCGTCGTCACCGGCGTCGTCTCCGGGCACCGGGAGCGGTACCTCCAGATCTCCGCCCCGCTCAGTCCCGGGGACAGCGGGGCCCCCGTGCTGGCCGCCTCGGGCCAGGTCGTGGGGGTGGCCGTCTCGAAGATCGTGGGCGTGGACGTCGAGGGGATCTCGTTCGCGGTCCCCGTGGAGACCATCTGCCGGACCGTGCTGGCGTGCTGAGGAGGAGGTCATCGTGAGCTGGTGCCCATCCTGCGGGAACCCGGTCTTGCAGGGCTGGCGGTTCTGCAGGGCCTGCGGGGCGCGCCTCGAGGAGACGGTCGACGCCGTGGCCGCGTCAGGGGCGGCCGCGACCCCCACGGGCGGGGAGCCGACCACCCCGCTCCCCGCGGCCGGTGTCCAGGCCGCCGCCGCGGTCGCCGAGGGAGCGCGGCCGGGCAGGCGCCGTCGGTGGCTGCGAGTGACCGCGCTCGTGATCACCGTCCTCGCGCTCCTCGGCGGGGCCTCCGCCGGGGCCTGGGTGCACCTGGAGACCCGGGA
>DATLZM010000062.1:0-3634 GCA_035573995.1 Actinomycetota bacterium
GCCGCACCGCGGCTACCGGACCAAGGGACGGCGCCCGGCGGAGATCTTCTACGCCCACGCTCCCGGGCTCCTCGAGATGAAAGGATGGGATGCCGATGAGTTCACCCCGCGAGCTGTCCGGTCGTAACGTGGGCCGCACGACCTAGACGCCCTCCCGGATCCGGACCGACCCCGCCCGCACCTCCCAGACGGCGGCCGCCGCCGCCGGCACGTGCGCCTCGTCCGCCACCGCCACGAACGCCTGCCCGTGCCCGCGCACGAGATCCGCCACCCGCGCCTGGCGCTCGGGGTCGAGGGGAGCCAGCGGGTCGTCGAGGAACCGCACCGGGGCCTCGCCCACCTCGCCCTCGACCGCCCGAGCCAGCCCCAGGCGGAGCGCGAGCGCCGCGGCCCAGGCCTCCCCGTGGGAGCCGAAGGACCGCGCCCCGAGCTCGCGCACGGCCAGCTCCAGGTCGTCCCGGTGGGGCCCCACGAGGCTCGTCCGCCGTGCGAGCTCGTCCTCGCGCCGCTCCGCGAGGCGAGCCGCGAACGCCGCCTCCAGATCCTCCCCCCACACCGAGGGCACGTAGCGGCAGACGAGCCCGTACCCCGCCACCGCGCGGAACGCCTGGGCCGCCGGCTCCGCGACCCGCCCCACGGCCTCGGCCCTGGCCCGCATCAGGGCCGCGCCGGTCGCCACCAGCTCGGCGTCCCAGGCCCCGAGCCCTGGCGGCGACGCTCCCCCGTCCCAGTCCTTGAGCAGCCGGTTCCGCTGCCGGAGCGCCCGGTCGTAGGCGGGCGCGAGGCCCTCGCGCAGCGGCCAGATCGTCGCCACGGCCTCGTCCAGGAACCGCCGCCTGGCCGCGGGCTCGCCCCGCACGATCTCCAGGTCCTCGGGCCCGAAGAGCACCGCCCGCACCCGTCGGCGGAGGTCCCGCTTCCGCCGGACCGGGGACCGGTTGAGGTGCACCCGGGCGGCGCGCCCCGCCGGCACCTCGATCTCGATCAATGCCCGGCCCTCCCGCGTCTCGACCTCCGCCCGCACGTAGGCGGCCGAGGCCCCTCGCCGCACGAGCGGCCCCGTCCCGGCCGCCCTGGGGCTCCCCAGCGTGAGGGCGAAGAACATCCCCTCGAGCAGGTTCGTCTTCCCCGCGCCGTTCGGCCCCACGATCGCCACGAGGCCGTCGGGGATCCCGCGGACCTCGGTGGCCGCGTGGTTCCGGAAGTCCCGGAGCTCAGCCCAGAGGACCCGCACGCCCGGCGGCTCAGCCCACCGGCGCCGGGAGGCGGACCGGCATCACGAGGTAGGTGAACTCGTCCCCCTCCCCGCGGATCACCCCCGGCTTGAGCCCGTCGCGCACCTCGAGCCGCACCGTGTCCCCCGCGGCGGCCGCCAGGCCGTCGGCGAGGTAGGTCGGGTTGAACGCGATCGTGAGGTCCTCCCCCTCGTACCGCGCCTCCACCGTCTCCACCGCCTGGCCGAGGTCCGGGGACGAGGAGGACAAGCGCACCCCCAGCGCGTTGAACTCCATCCGCACCGGGCTCGTGTCCCGCGCCAGGAGCCCCACCCGCCGCACCGCGTCGATCAGCTGCTGCCGCGACGCCGTGAGGCGGTTCTCGTAGGCCTCCGGGACGAGCTGCCGGTAGTTCGGGAACTCCCCCTCGATCAGCCGGGAGGTAAGCGTGAGCCCGCCCACCCGGAACGACGCCTGGGCCTGGTCGAGGAACAGCTCCACCTGGCCCTTCTCGTCCCCCGCCGCGGCGCGTCCCGCCTCGGAGAGGGCCCGCTCCGGCACGATCGCCCGGGCCTCCCCCTCGGAGGTCGCCACCAGCTCGCGGATGGCCAGCCGGTACGAGTCGGTCGCCACGAGCGTGACCCCCTCGCGGCTCACCTCGACCAGCACGCCCGTGAGCACCGGCCTCGCCTCGTCCCGCGAGGCCGCGCGGGCCACCTGACCCACCGCCTCCGCGAACGCGCCGGCCCCGAGCTCCACGCGGGTCCCGGTCGCGCCCTGCACCTGCGGGAAGTCCTCGGCCGGCAGCAGCCGGAGGGCCCCCTCGAACGCCGCGGAGCGGATCCTGAGCTGGCCCTGGTCGGCCTCCACGTCGACCGGCGCGTCCGCCAGGCTCTTCACCGCGTCCCCGAAGAGCCTCGCCGGGACCAGCGCCACCCCCGGCTCCTGGACCTGCGCGGACGCCTCGAGACGCGCCGAGACCTCGAGGTCGGTCGTGGTGAGCGTGAGCGTGCCCCCCTCCCCGGCCTCCAGGAGCACGCCGGTGAGGGCCGGGATCCCCGGCCGCGCCGACACGGCGCGCTGAACCGTCTGGAGGGCCTCGGCGAGGCCATCACGGTCGCAGCGGAACTTCACTTCCCCACCCCCTCGCGAGCACCGTCGCTCCTATCCGTATCCCATCCCGGTGGTGTCGGTGGCTGTGGAGATGTGCACCGATCGCCCATCGTCCCAGCGTAGGACGCCCCGCCGACATGGGGGAACCCTGGGGAGAGGCGGGGCGGAGACGCGCGCCGCCCCGCGGGACCGAGCGGGATCCACGGGGTTCTCCCCACCCTTACGCACCCCGGGCCCGGCTCCGGATGATCCGCGTGAGGTCCTGGACCTGGCGGTAGGTGCTGTCCCGGGCGCGCATGTTCCGCTCGATCTTCTTGATCCCGTGGAGGGCCGTGGTGTGGTCGCGGTCGAAGGTCTCGCCGATCTTGATCAGCGACTGCCCGGTGAACTCCCGGAGGAGGTACATCGCGACGTGGCGGGCGGTGGTGAGCGGCCGCGAGCGGTTCTTCGAGACCAGGTCGTGCGACGTGAGGCCGAAGTACCGGGCGGTCTCCTCGATGATGACCTGCGCGGGGATCTCGGCCTCGGTCTGGGGGATGAGGTCCTGGAGCGCCCGGTCGGCGAGGCCGATGTCGATGGGCTGGCCCGTGAGCTCGCTCCATGCGACGACGCGGACGAGGGCGCCCTCGAGCTCGCGGACGCTCTGATCGAACTTGCTCGCGATGAACTCGACCACCTCGTCGGGCACGTGGATGTCGTCTCGCTGCGCCTTGAGCTGGAGGATCGCGATCCGGGTCTCGAGGTCCGGCGGCTGGACGTCGACGCAGAGGCCCCAGCGGAACCGGTTGCGCAGGCGCTCCTCCATCCCGGAGAGCTCCTGGGGCGCCCGGTCCGAGGCGATCACGATCTGCCGCTCCGCCCCGTGGAGGTGGTTGAAGGTGTGGAAGAACTCGGTCTGGGTCTCCTCGCGCTTCGCGAGGAACTGGATGTCGTCCACGAGCAGCACGTCGACCTCGCGGTACCGCTGCTGGAACTGGTAGCCCTGGCGCTCGCGCACGGCCCGGATGAACTCGGTCACGAACTGCTCGCTGGTGACGTACTTCACCCGGAGCTGCGGGTTGAGCCGGAACATGTGGTGGCCGATCGCGACCAGCAGGTGGGTCTTCCCCAGGCCCACCCCGCCGTAGATGAAGAGGGGGTTGTAGGCGCGGGAGGGCGGCGCCTCGGCCACGGCCATGGCCGCCGCGTGGGCGAAGCGGTTCGACGGCCCCGGCACGAAGGCGTCGAACGTGTAATTGGGGAAGGGCAGGCCGGGGGCGGCGGGCCGGGGGGCGCCCGGGACGGCGACCGGGGCCCCGGCCGGGGGG
>DATLZM010000063.1:0-23076 GCA_035573995.1 Actinomycetota bacterium
GGGAGTCCTACCGGATGCGGAAGCACCGCAGGCTCATCGAGGAGACCAGGAAGGGGGTGATGGCTCCGATGTGAACCTTGTCCCCCGCACGGGTGGGGAGTTTCGATGGCAACATCTGGGGAATTCCGGTGGCAGTTGACATCGTGGCGAGGTCCGGGACCCGCCGCTCGACCTCCCGGGCCAGGGCGAGGGCCGCTCGGCGCACCTCCGCGAACGTCCACCGGGGCTCGATCCGGCAGTAGAGGTGCATCCCCCGGGAGCCGGACGTCTTGGGCCAGGGGGTGAGGCCGAACTCCTCGAGGGCCTCTCGGGCGACGAGGGCGACCTCCCGGACCTGCGACCACGGCACCCCCCGGACCGGATCCAGGTCGATCCTGAGCTCGTCGGGATGCTCGAGGTCCTCGGCCCGGACCGGGTGGGGGTGGAGGTCGATGCACCCCAGGTTCACGACCCAGGCGAGCTGCGCGGCGTCCCGGACCACCACCTCGTGGGCGGTGCGCCCGGAGGGGAAGGAGAGCTCGACGGTCTCGATCCAGTCGGGGCGCGAGCGGGGGGCGCGCTTCTGGAAGAAGAAGGGCCCGTCCACGCCGTCGGGGTAGCGCTTCAGGGCCATCGGCCGCCCGCCCACCGCCCGGAGGACGCCCGCCTCCACCGAGAGGTAGTAGCGGACCAGGTCGAGCTTGGTGCGGCCCAGGGCGGGGAAGAAGACCTTGTCGGGGTTCGTGACCGGGACCTCCCGGCCGGCGACCTCCAGGATCTCCCTGCGGGCGGGGGGCATGCCCACACCTTACCGGCGTGGGATCGAGGCCGAACCGCCGGGGTGGAACCGAGGGCCCGCCTGGCGCACGATGCGGACGTGCCGAGCGTCCTGCGCCGGCCCGGAGACGTCCCGCCCCCCGCCGCGCCGACCTGGCGCTGGTGGGAGGCCTCGGCGGTGTTCGCCGCCGGCTACCTGGGCGGCGACCTCCTCCGGGCGCGCCTGCAGCTCGGCCGCGACGCCGGGATCGTCCTGGTCGAGGGGATCTGGACGGCGCTCCTGCTCGCGTGGCTCATCGCCCGCCACCCCGGCTGGGTCCGGAGCGTCGGCTGGCCGCGCCACCCCTGGGAGGAGGCCCGGGAGGCGGCCGTCTTCGGCGCGATCCTCTACGGCGTCGTCGCGCTCGCCGTCGCGCTCCCGCTCTCCCGGGCGATCGGGCGGGGAGGCGGCGCGATCGGTCCTCCCCAGGGCCCTCCGGCCTCGGCGGTCGGGCTCCCCGTGGACCTCGGCTCCGCCCTCCTCGTGGCCCCGGCCGCCGAGGAGCTGTTCTTCCGGGGGCTCCTGTTCCGGGCCCTCCGACACCGGTTCGGGACGACGCCGGCGGCGGCCGCGTCGGCCCTGGCGTTCGGGCTCGTGCACCTCTCCCGCGGGGACCCGGTGGGGTCCGTGGTCCCGGTGGCGGTCGCCGTCTGCCTGGGCCTCGGCCTCGCCCTGCTGTACGAGCGGCGCGGGAACCTCCTGGCGCCCGTGGCCGCCCACGCCGCCTTCAACGCGGTCGGCGTGCTGGTGCTCCTCACGCGGGCCTGAGGGCTCCCCGCGCCCGGACCGAAGGCGCCCGCCGCCGCGGGGGCTGCGAGGATGGGGGGCGTGCGGTTCGAGGACCTCGCCCGCGCATCGGTCGAGGTGGCCGGGACGTCGGCGCGCCTCGCGAAGGTGGCACGCCTCGCCGCGGTCCTCGCGGACCTCTCCCCCCGGGAGGCGCCGGTCGCGGTGGCGTACCTCTCGGGCCTGATCCCGGGGGGGACCGTCGGCGTCGGGTGGGCCTCCCTCCGACACCTCCCCCCGCCCGCGCCGGAGCCCTCGCTCGGGCTGCTGGAGGTCCAGGGGATCCTGGAGCGGATCCGGGCGGCGACCGGGCGGGGGTCTCGCGCGGCCCGAGCGGCGCTCCTCGCTGACCTGTTCCGGCGGGCCACCGAGCTGGAGCGCCGGTTCCTGGTCGGCCTCCTCCTGGGCGAGGTCCGCCAGGGCGCGCTGGAGGGGGTGATGGTCGACGCGGTGGCCAGGGCCGCGAGGGCGTCGCCCGAGGAGGTCCGCCGGGCCCTGATGCTCGCCGGGGGCCTGGGGGAGGTGGCCGCGGTCGCGCTGGCCGAGGGCCCGGCCGGGCTGGCGCGCTTCGGCCTCACGGTCCTCCGCCCGCTCAAGCCGATGCTCGCCGCGCCCGCCGACGACCTCGGGGAGGCCCTGCGTCGGGCGGCGCCCGCCGCCCTCGAGTGGAAGCTCGACGGGGTGAGGATCCAGGTCCACCGGCTGGGGCAGGACGTCCGGGTGTTCACGAGGAACCTGGCCGAGGCCACCGACCGGGTCCCCGAGGTGGTTGCCGCCGTGGCCAGCCTCCCGGTCCGGGCCGCGGTCCTCGACGGGGAGGCGATCGCCCTCCGTCCCGACGGACGCCCGCGACCCTTCCAGGAGACGATGAGCCGGTTCGGGAGCCGCCTGGACGCCGCGCGGCTCCCGCTCGCGGCGTTCTTCTTCGACCTCCTGCACCTCGACGGAGCGGACCTGCTCGACCGCCCGCTCGAGGAGCGCTGGGCCCGGCTCGCCGCCGTGGTGCCCGAGGAGCTCCGCGTGCCCCGGGTCGAGGACCCATCGGCGCCGGACGCGCGGAGGTTCCTGGACGACGCCTTGGCCCGGGGACACGAGGGCGTGATGGTGAAGGCCCTGCGGTCCCCGTACGAGGCCGGTCGCCGCGGGGCCTCCTGGCTCAAGGTGAAGCCCGCCCACACCCTCGATCTCGTGGTGCTCGCGGCCGAGTGGGGCCACGGCCGGCGTCGGGGGTGGCTCTCCAACCTCCACCTCGGCGCGCGGGACCCCGCGACGGGTGGCTTCGTGATGCTGGGGAAGACCTTCAAGGGCCTCACCGACGAGATGCTGGCCTGGCAGACCGACCGGCTCCTCGCGCTCGAGACGGCGCGGGAGGGTCACGTCGTCCACGTGCGGCCCGAGCTCGTCGTCGAGGTGGCGTTCGACGGCGTGCAGGCGAGCCCCCGCTACCCGGGCGGGATCGCCCTCCGGTTCGCCCGCGTGAGGGGCTACCGGCCCGACAAGCGGGCGGGGGAGGCGGACACGGTCGACGCCGTCCGGGCTCTCCGGCCCCGGGCCTGACGGCCGCGTCCCGGGTATCCTCCCCCCGCCGATGGGCGACGAGGCGGACCTGGTCCTCACGGGCGGCGCCGTCTACACGGTGGACGCCGCGCGCCGGTGGGCGCGTGCGGTCGCGGTCCGCCGCGGGCGGATCGTGGCGGTCGGCACGGACGACGACGTCCGCGGGCTGGTCGGCCCCCGGACCGAGGTCGTGGACCTCCGGGGGCGGATGCTCCTCCCGGGCTTCCAGGACGCCCACGTGCACCCGCCCCCCGCGGGGCTCGAGATGCTGCGCTGCGACCTCTCCGACGCCTACTCGCTCGAGGAGTACCGGCGGATCGTCTCGGCCTACGCGGCCGCGCACCCCGACGCCCCGTGGATCCTGGGCGGGGGATGGTCGATGGACGTCTTCCCCGGCGGCAACCCCCCCAAGGAGGAGCTCGACGCCCTCGTCCCCGACCGGCCGGCGTTCCTGCCCTCGCGGGACGGCCACAGCGCCTGGGTGAACTCACGGGCCCTCGAGCTTGCCGGCATCACCAGGGACACGCCGGACCCCCCCGACGGGAGGATCGAGCGGACGGCGGACGGGGAGCCGCTGGGGACGCTCCACGAGGGCGCCATGGACCTCGTCGCCGAGCTCGTCCCTCCGCCCACCCTCGAGGACCACCTCGAGGGGCTCCGGGTGGCCCAGGCCTACCTGCACTCGCTCGGGATCACGGCGTGGCAGGACGCGATCGTGGGCGGCCCCTACGACACGTACGAGGCCTACCTGCGGGCGGCCTCCGAGGGGTGGCTCACCGCCCGCGTGGTGGGCGCGCTCTGGTGGGACCGCCACCGCGGCGAGGAGCAGATCGACGAGCTGCTCGCGCGGAGGGAGCGCGGGACGCTCGGGCGGTTCCGGGCCACCTCGGTGAAGATCATGCAGGACGGGGTCGTCGAGAACCGCACGGCGGGGGTCCTCGAGCCCTACCTCGACGCCGAGGGCCGCCCGACCGCCGAGCGGGGCAAGAGCTTCGTCGACCCCGAGGCGCTCCGCGGCTACGTCGCGCGGCTCGACGCCCTCGGGTTCCAGGTCCACTTCCACGCGATCGGCGAGCGGGCGGTCCGGGAGTGCCTGGACGCGGTGGAGGCCGCCCGGCGGGCGAACGGGTGGAACGACCTCCGCCACCACATCGCCCACATCCAGATCGTCCACCCCGACGACCTCCCCCGGTTCCGCGCGCTGGGCGTGGTGGCCAACGGGCAGCCGCTGTGGGCGGTGAACGAGGGCCAGATGCTCCACCTCACGATCCCCTTCATCGGCCCGGAGCGGGCCCGCTGGCAGTACCCGTTCGGGTCGCTGGTCCGCTCCGGCGCCGCGCTCGCGTTCGGGAGCGACTGGTCGGTCTCGAGCCCGAACCCCCTCTGGGGGATCCACGTCGCGGTGAACCGCCTCCCGGCCCCGGGCTACCCCTACGCGGACGGCATCGAGGAGCCCTTCCTCCCCGAGGAGCGGATCGACCTCCCCACCGCGATCGCCGCCTACACGATCGGCTCGGCCCACGTGAACCACCTCGACCGGGAGACCGGGTCGATCGAGGTGGGCAAGCTGGCCGACCTCGTGGTGCTCGACCGGGACGTGTTCGCCGGGCCGCCCTCCGAGATCGGCTCGGCCCGGGTCCTGTGCACGCTGGTCGAGGGGGAGCGGGTGTTCGAGGACCCCTCGCTCTGAGCCGGCGAGACCGCGGGTCAGCGCGCGTCCCGGGCCCCGGGCGCCCCCGTTGCTAGACTCCTGCCGGCTTTGACCCGTCGTTCAAACGATCGCGGCCCGCGGAGGAGGTGAGCGAACGGTGGCCGAGCGGGTCCCCGCCCCGATCGACCCGGCGCGGCTCGCGCCGGTGCTGGCGCCCTCGCTGCCCGAGGGCCGGACCCTGCCGCCCGAGGCCTACGTCTCGCCCGAGGTGTTCGCCTGGGAGCAGGAGCACCTGTTCGGTGGGACGTGGGTGTGCCTGGGCCGGTCGGAGGCCCTCGCGCGGCCCGGGGACCAGGCGGCCTTCCGGGCGGGCCGGGACGGCGTGCTCGCGGTCCGGGATGACGGGGGACGGCTCCGGGGGTTCTTCAACGCCTGCCGCCACCGGGGCCACGAGCTGCTCCCCTGCGGCGAGACCCGGAACCTGCGGGTGATCAAGTGCCCGTACCACGCCTGGACCTACGGCCTGGACGGACGCCTGCTCGGCGCCCCGCGGTTCGGGGACGTCCCCGGCTTCGACCGGGAGGCCTACCCGCTGGTGGAGGCCCGGGTCGCGGAGTGGCACGGGTTCGTGTTCGTGAACGCCTCGGGGGACGCGCCGGGGCTCGCCGAGTGGGTCGGGAACCTGGAGGAGCTGGTGGCCCCCTGGGAGCCGGGGCGCCTCGTCACCGAGGCCCGCCACACCTACACGGTCCGTGCGAACTGGAAGGTGATCGTCGAGAACTACCACGAGTGCTACCACTGCCCGTCGATCCACCCCGCCCTGTGCCGGGTCACGCCCCCCGACAGCGGCGAGAATCTCCCGCACACCGGGCGCTGGGTGGGCGGGTCGATGGAGCTCGCCGACCACGCCGAGACGATGTCGCTCACCGGCCGGAGCCTCGGCGTGCGCCTCCCGGGCCTCTCCGAGCGGCAGGCGCGGGAGGTCTACTACTACGGGCTCTTCCCGAACCTGCTGCTCAGCCTGCACCCCGATTACGTGATGTTCCACCGGATCGACCCGCTGGGCCCGGACGAGAGCCTCGTGGAGTGCGGCTGGCTCTTCCCGCCGGAGGCCCGCGACCGGCCCGGGTTCGACCCGGGCTACGCCCGGGAGTTCTGGGACCTCACCAACCGCGAGGACTGGGCGGCGTGCGAGTCCGTCCAGCGGGGGCTCGCCTCCCGCGGCGCGCGCCAGGGCCCGTTCGCCCGGATGGAGGACGAGGTCGCCCTGTTCCAGCGGATGGTGGCCCGGGCCTACCTCGAGGGGACGGTGCCGGTCCCGCCGCAGGTGCGGGAGGTCGAGCCGGCGTGAGCGGCGGCCGCCCCGGCCGCGGCCGTGGAGGAGGAGGGGACCGATGCCCGAGTTCGACATGAGCCTCGTGCAGCGGGGGGCCCGCCTGCGGCGGAGCCCCTACTACGAGGCCACCCAGCGGTACTCGCCGAAGGGGTTCACGGTCTACAACCACATGCTGTTCCCGATCCGCTTCGACTCGTTCGAGGCGGAGTTCGAGGCCCTGCTCACGCGGGTGACGCTCTGGGACGTGGCGGTCGAGCGCTGCCTCGAGATCTCGGGGCCCGACGGGTTCCGGTTCGCCCAGCTCCTCACGCCCCGCGACCTCTCGCGGTGCGCCGTGGGGCAGGGCAAGTACGTGCTGATCTGCGACTCCGACGGGGGGATCATCAACGATCCCGTGATGACCCGGATGGAGGAGAACACGTTCTGGTTCGCGCTCGCCTCCTCCGACGCGCTCCTGTTCGCCCGGGGGCTCCGGAACGCGTACCCGGATCTCGACGTGACGATCCGAGAGCTGGACGTGGCCCCGCTCCAGGTGCAGGGGCCCAGGTCGAAGGAGCTCCTCCGGGATCTGGTGGGGCCGGGGATCCTCGAGCTCCGCTACTACCACTGGACCCGGGCCGAGATCGACGGGATCCCGGTCGTGATCACCCGCACCGGGTGGACGTCGGAGGTCGGCTACGAGGTCTACCTCCTCGACCCGGCCCGGGGGACCGACCTCTGGGAGCGGATCATGGAGGCCGGCCGGCCCTACGGGATCGCGCCCACCGGGCCCTCCGACATCCGCCGGATCGAGGGCGGGATCTTCAACTGGGGCGCCGACATGACCTACGAGGACAACCCGCTCGAGCTCGGCCTGGAGCGCCTGATCGACTGGGACCTCCCCGACGAGGCGAGCATCTCGCTCCCGGCGCTCCGGCGGATCAAGGAGCGCGGGATCACCCGGCGCATCAACGGGATGGAGTTCGACGGCGACCCGTTCCCGGCGCTGAACTTCGTGAAGTGGCCGGTGGTCGAGGGCGGGCGGACGATCGGCACCGTGACGTCGGCGATCTACTCGCCGCGCCTGGCGAAGAACATCGGGTACGCGTGGCTGCCGATCGAGCGCTCGGAGCCCGGGACCCGGGTCACGGTGGAGAGCGAGTGGGGGACCCGGACGGCCACCGTCGTCCCGATGCCGTTCGTGGATCCCGACAAGGAGATCCCGAGGTCCTGAGGACCGGTCGGCGGGGCCCGGCCCGCCCCCTCCGCCGCGGCCTTGCGCCGACGCGCGCTCTTGAACGATGATTCAAGCGGGCGCCCGCGGCCCATCCTATCGAGATCGGGGAGGGGAGCGGCGATGGTCGAGGCACGCGCGAGGGAGGTCCGGCGGGCCACCACGCTCTACTTCGGGCCCTGGTACCGGAAGACGCCGTTCACCGAGGCCGCCATCCGCCACGGCTGCACCGCCTTCGACATCTACAACCACACCTACATCCCGAGCTACTACGACGACCCCGTGGTCGAGTACCGGCACCTGCTCGAGCACGTGACGCTCTGGGACGTGGGCTGCGAGCGGATCGTCGAGATCTCCGGGCCCGACGCCCACCGGTTCACCAACATGCTCACCCCCCGGGACCTCGACCGGTGCGGGGTGGGCCAGGGGCGGTACGTGGTCCTCACGGCGCCCGACGGGGGGATCGTGAACGACCCCGTCCTGCTCCGGCTGGCGGAGGACCGGTACTGGCTCGCCCTCGCCGACTCCGACGCCGGGCTCTGGGCGAGGGGGGTGGCGGTCCACGCGGGGATGGACGTCCGGATCACCGAGCCCCCCGTCTACCCCGTCCAGGTCCAGGGGCCCCGCTCCAAGGACCTCATGCGCGACCTCTTCGGGGAGTGGATCCTCGACCTCCGCTACTACCACTGCCGGGAGGCGGTCCTCGACGACATCCCGGTGGTGATCTCGCGGACCGGGTGGACGGGGGAGGTGGGCTACGAGATCTACCTGATGGACCCGGCCCGCGGCGACGACCTGTGGGAGCGGATCATGGAGGCGGGCCGGCCCCACCTGATCCGCCCCATCGCCCCCTCGGAGGCCCGGCGGATCGAGGCCGGGATCCTGAACTACGGCTCGGACATGACGATCGAGAACAACCCGTTCGAGGTGAGCGGCCTGGAACGGATGGTGGAGCCCGGCAAGCCCTCCGACTACATCGGCCGCGGCGCCCTGGAGCGGATCAGGGAGGCGGGGGTCCGGCGGAAGCTCGTGGGGATCGAGATCGGGGGCGAGCCGCTCCCGTGGGAGCTCACGGAGTTCTGGCCCGCCTACCACGACGGCCGGCGGGTCGGGCACGTGACCGACGCGGTCTGGTCGCCCCGCCTCGAGCGCAACATCGGCTACGTCTGGGTGCCCATCGAGCTCGCGGCCCCGGGGACGCCGCTGCGGGTGGAGACGCCGGAGGGGGCCGTGCTCGAGGCACGGACGGCCGCCATCCCGTTCGTGGACCCCGGGAAGCGGATCCCGACCTCCTGACCGGCCGCGCCGCCGCTCCCGGATCCCGGGCCGGGGCTACGGCACGAGGTGGAACACGAACCGGTAGCCCCCGTCGGGCAGCGCCTCGATGTCCATCTCGCCCCGGGCGGCGGTGTACGCGCCGGTGCCGCCGGTGATCGCGAGCGTGGTGTCCGCCGTGTCGGAGAACGGACCCTCCACGGTGATCTGGCCCTCGGGGAGGAACGTGGTCCAGGTGCACTCCCAGGTACCGCGGTGCGGGAAGATCCGGACGCAGCGGCCCGCATCCCTCCCGACCGGGGTCGCGCCGGTCTCGTCGTAGACCCGGTTGTGGAACGTGAGCAGGTCCCCGGGGGAGTCGCCCTCCCGGCCCACGTCGATCACCTTGTCGGTCGTCGGGCGCTCGATCACGGTGATCGTCATGGGGGCCTGGGCCCGGGCGCCCACCGCCCAGGCCAGCGATCCCGCCGCCGCCGTCGCCGCGGCCAGCACGAGCCTCCTCCGCATCGTTGCCCCCCTTCCGTCGCTCGGGGCGTCAGTCTCCCACGGGCGCCCAGGGCGGGCGACCCGAACCGCGGGGGCGCGGGCGGCGGATAGGCTGTGTGACGATGACGCGCACCGGGAGGCCGTGGATCGCGGGGGCGCTCGCCCTGGGGCTGGCCCTCGCAGCCTGCACGGGGCGGGGGCAGGGGCACGAGCCCTCGCCGACCCCGGCGGCGGGCGCGTCCTCCCCGGCGGAGGTCCGGGCGGGGACCCGGGGCGGGGGCGGCCCGGTCGTGCGGGTGGTGCGGGCGGTGCTCCCGGCGGTCGTGAACGTCACCACCGACCAGCTCCGGCCGGACCTCGGGATCGGCGGTGGCTCCCGCGGGGTGGGGACCGGCTTCGTCGTCTCCCCCGACGGCTTCGTGGTCACCAACTGGCACGTCGTGGAGGGGGCGAGCCGGATCCGGGTCACGACCTCGGAGGATCCGCCCCGCACCTTCGAGGCCCGGGTGGTGGGCGGGGACGCGTCCGCCGACCTCGCCGTGCTCAAGGTGGACGCCTCGGGGCTCCCGACGGTCCCCCTCGGCTCCTCCCGGGACCTCCAGCTCGGCCAGCGGGTCGTGGCGATCGGCTACGCCCTGGCCCTCGAGGGCGGTCCCACCGTGACGGCCGGGATCGTCTCGGCCCTGAACCGGGTGGTGGAGGCCCGGGACCCGGCCTGCGACCCCCGGATCTGCGGCCAGGACCAGGTCCGGACCTACCGCGACGTGATCCAGACCGACGCCGCCATCAACCCCGGGAACTCGGGAGGTCCCCTCGTGGACATGCGGGGCGAGGTGGTGGGGATAAACACCGCCGGGATACAGGCCGGGGCCGCCGAGAACATCGGGTTCGCGATCGCGATCGACGCGGCCCGCCCGACCATCGAGGAGGCCATCCGGAACCCCGAGGAGCCCGTCCCCTACCTCGGGGTGGGGACGGTGACCGTGACCCCCCTGCTCGCGCTCCAGTACGGCCTGGCCGTGGACGCGGGGGCGCTGGTGGTGGACGTCGCGCCCGGCGGTCCCGCGGAGCGGGCGGGGATCCGCCCGGGGGACGTGATCGTGGGCTTCGGGGGCCGGCCGGTCGCCGACTCCGACGCCCTGGGGCAGATGATCCGCTCCCACCGGCCCGGGGACCAGGTCGAGGTGGCCGTGGTCCGCGCGGACGGGAGCCGGGCCACGGTCCGCGTCCGCCTCGGGGTGAACCCCCTCCCGGTCCCGGTCGGCTGAGCGTCCGCCGGGATCCCGCCCGCGCGGCGGTGCCCCCGGCGGCCGGTGCGTTAGCCTTCTGCTCGTGAAGGTGCGCCTCAGGAACCCCGACCGGGAGGTGGAGCTGCGCGGCGGCCGGAAGGTCCGCGACGTCCTGGCCGAGCTCGGCATCGACCCCGACACGGTCCTCGTGATCCGGGAGCGGGAGCTCCTCACCCGGGAGGACCGGGTGGGGGAGGAGGACGTGGTCGAGGTCCGGCCGGTGATCTCGGGGGGGAGCGGGCCGATGCGCTGCCGGCGCTGCCGGCGGCCCGCGGTGGTGGAGGTCCGCCGCCACAACGCGGCGTTCTGCCGCGACTGCTTCCTCCACCACGTCCGCGAGCAGGTCCGCCGGGCGATCGACGCCTACGACATGTTCGGCCGCGAGGACCGGGTGCTGGTCGCGGTCTCGGGGGGCAAGGACTCGCTCGCGCTCTGGGACATCCTCCTGGACCTGGGCTACCGGGCGAGCGGCCTCTACCTCGGGCTCGGGATCGGCGACTACTCCCGCCGCTCGGCCGAGGTGGTCCGGCGCTTCGCAGAGGAGCGCCGGGGAGCCCTGGAGGCCGTGGGCGGCGAGCTCGTCGAGGTCGACCTGGCCCGCGAGTACGGGTTCGACATCCCCACCGCCGGCCGGCGGGGGTCCCGCTCGACCTGCGCCGTCTGCGGGCTCTCGAAGCGCTACGTCTTCAACCGCGCCGCGCTGGAGCGCGGCTACGACGTGGTCGCCACCGGGCACAACCTCGACGACGAGGCCGCCACGCTGCTCGGCAACACGCTCCGGTGGCAGACCGGGTACATCGCGCGCCAGGCGCCCGTGCTCCCGGCCCGGGAGGGCATGGTGAAGAAGGTGAAGCCGCTCCACCGGCTCTCGGAGCGGGAGACGGCCGCCTACAGCTTCCTCCGGGGGATCGACTACGTGGTCGAGGAGTGCCCGCTCGTGGCCGGCAACACCCAGCTCCGCTACAAGGAGGCGATGAACCGGCTCGAGGCCGCCTCGCCCGGGACCAAGGCCCAGTTCTTCCTGGGCTTCCTGGAGCGGGGGGCGGCCCTGTTCCGGGCCGAGGACGACGCCGAGCTCCGCCCGTGCGAGGCCTGCGGACAGCCGACCACCGGGCGGTTCTGCGCCTTCTGTCGGGCCCGGGCCCAGATCCTCGGCGAGCGGCTGGGCGGGCCCCCGGGCCGCGACGGCGGCCCCGGCGAGCCCGACGACGCCGGCGGGCCGTCCGACCGGGAGCTGGCCCGGGAGCTGTCCGAGGAGGTCCTGCCCGCCGAGATCTACGCCGCGGAACGGGCCTCCCCGTGAGCACGCCGTTCGAGGCCGGGGAGCGGGCGCTCCTGATCGACCAGCGCGGGCGGCGCTACCTGGTGAAGCGGCTCCGCCCCGGCGACGCCTACCACACCCACGGGGGGATGGTCCCCCACGACCTGATCCTGGGGAAGCCGGAGGGGGTCGAGGTCCGCTCGCCCTCCGGGATGGCGTTCCGGTGCTTCCGACCGCGCTTCGCCGACCACGTGCTGAAGATGCCCCGCGGGGCCCAGGTGATCTACCCGAAGGACCTGGGCGCGATCGTGGTCGAGGGCGACGTCTACCCGGGGGCCCGGGTCCTCGAGGCCGGGACGGGCTCGGGCGCGCTCACGATCGCCCTCTGCCGGGCCACGGGGCCCGAGGGGCGGGTGGTCTCCTACGAGGTGCGGGAGGAGTTCCGGGAGCGGGCCGCGGCGAACATCGAGGCGTTCTTCGGGAAGCTCCCGGCCTGGGTGGAGCTCCGCGCGGGCGACGTCCGGGACGTGGGGGGGACCGGCGAGGCCTTCGACCGGGCCGTGCTCGACCTCCCCGAGCCCTGGGAGGTGCTCCCCGCCCTCCGGGGGGCGCTCGAGCCGGGGGCCGTGCTCTGCTCCTACCTCCCCACCACGGGGCAGCTCCAGCAGCTCGTCGAGGCGCTCGGCCGGGAGGGGTTCCTCCACCTCGACACGTTCGAGGTCCTGGTCCGGCCGTGGCACGTGACCGCGCGGAGCGTGCGCCCCGAGCACCGGATGGTGGCCCACACCGGGTTCGTCTCGGTCGCCCGCCGGCTCTCCTGAGGCAACCGCGGGCGCCCCGCGGTCGTATCCAGGGAGGGGGGCGGGATGGTCGGCTGGGTCCGCACCCCCCGCCCCTGGCATATACTCGGTCCTCGAGCGCAAGGTAGGTGACGCAGGTGCCCGACGCTCCCCCCGAGCGCGACGAGCGCTACGAGAAGCAGATCCACGAGCTCCAGACCCAGATCCGCTTCCTCGAGGACGAGGTCGCCCTGCTCCGGCGGCGGCTCACGAGCCAGCCCCGGCAGGTGAAGGTCCTCGAGGAGAAGCTCGCCGAGACCCGGGCCGACCTCTCCCGGGCCCTGGCCCAGAACGAGAAGCTCGCGAACGCGCTCCGCACCGAGCGGGACAAGATCGAGGCGCTCCGCGAGGAGGTCGACAAGCTCTCCCGCCCGCCGGCCTCGTTCGGCGTGTTCCTCGGGGCGAACGAGGACGGGACCGTGGACGTCTTCACCGCGGGGCGGAAGATGCGCGTGAACGTGGCCCCCGAGATCGAGCCCGCCTCGCTCCGGCGGGGCGCCGAGGTGATCCTCAACGAGGCCCTCAACGTCGTCGAGGTCCTCGACCCCGACCGGCAGGGCGAGGTCGTGAAGGTGAAGGAGCGCCTGGGCGAGGACCGCGTGATCGTCCTCGGGCGGGCCGACGAGGAGATGGTGGCGACGCTCGCCGCCGGGCTCCGCGACGAGCCGATCCGGGTGGGCGACCACCTCCTCTACGACGCGCGCGCGGGGGTGTGCCTGGAGCGCCTCCCGCGGGAGGAGGTGGAGGAGCTCGTCCTCGAGGAGATCCCCGACGTCTCCTACGACGACATCGGCGGCCTCCAGGCCCAGATCGAGGCGATCCGCGACGCGGTCGAGCTGCCGTTCCTCTACGCGGAGCTGTTCCAGGAGCACGAGCTGGAGGCGCCCAAGGGCGTCCTGCTGTACGGGCCGCCGGGGTGCGGGAAGACCCTGATCGCGAAGGCCGTGGCGAAGTCCCTGGCCGACAAGGTGAAGGAGCGGACCGGCCGGGAGGACGCCCGGAGCTACTTCCTGAACGTGAAGGGCCCCGAGCTGCTCAACAAGTACGTGGGAGAGACCGAGCGCCAGATCCGCGAGATCTTCCAGCGGGCCAAGGAGCGCTCCAAGGAGGGCCTCCCGGTGATCGTGTTCTTCGACGAGATGGACTCGATCTTCCGGACCCGGGGCAGCGGGATCTCCTCCGACGTCGAGAACACGATCGTCCCCCAGCTCCTCTCCGAGCTGGACGGCGTGGAGACCCTCAAGAACGTGATCGTGATCGGCGCCTCGAACCGCGAGGACCTGATCGACCCGGCGATCCTCCGCCCCGGGCGCCTGGACGTGAAGATCAAGATCGAGCGGCCCGACGCCGCCCAGGCCCGGGACATCATGTCCAAGTACCTCAAGCCGTCGGTCCCCATCCACCCCGACGAGGTCCGGCGGGCGGGGGGCGACGTGCGGGCGGCGGTGGAGCGGATGATCGACCGCACGATCGAGCGGATGTACGCGAGCTCCGAGGAGAACCGGTTCCTCGAGGTGACCTACGCCTCCGGCGACAAGGAGATCCTCTACTTCAAGGACTTCAACTCGGGGGCGATGATCGAGAACATCGTCCGCCGGGCCAAGAAGGACGCGATCAAGCGGTTCCTGTCCACCGGCGAGAAGGGGATAAAGACCGACGACCTCCTCCGGGCGATCCGGGAGGAGTTCAAGGAGAACGAGGACCTCCCGAACACCACGAACCCCGACGACTGGGCCCGGATCTCGGGGAAGAAGGGGGAGCGGATCGTCTACGTCCGGACCCTGCTCGGCGAGGGCGGCGGCGAGGGCCGCCAGGTCGAGCGGATCAACACCGGCCAGTACCTGTAGGGTCTCCCCATGGCCATCCCCAAGGTCATCGGGACCGAGACCGAGTACGGGATCAGCGCCCCGGGCGCGCCCGACTTCAACCCGGTCCTGTCCTCCTCGCTCCTCATCAGCACCTACGCGGGGGCGCTGCGGCGGATCCGCTGGGACTACGAGCAGGAGTCGCCGCTCCGGGACGCCCGGGGGTTCGAGCCGGTGCAGGTCCGGGAGCCGGCCGAGGAGGACCTGGGCCTGGCCAACGTGATCCTCCCCAACGGCGCCCGGTACTACGTGGACCACGCGCACCCCGAGTACTCGACCCCCGAGTGCGCGACGCCCCGGGAGCTCGTGGTCCACGACAAGGCCGGGGAGCGGGTCCTGGAGCGGTCCCTCCGGGAGCTCGAGCGGATCCTCCCGCCCGGGCAGCGGATCGCGATCTACAAGAACAACTCGGACGGGAAGGGGAACTCCTACGGCACCCACGAGAACTACCTCGTGGACCGTCGGACCCCCTTCTCGAGCATCGTGCGGGACCTCACCCCGTTCCTCGTGTCCCGCCAGGTGTTCACCGGGGCCGGGAAGCTCGGGGCCGAGGCGCCGTGGGACGAGCGGGGGAAGATCCTGTACCAGATCTCGCAGCGGGCCGACTTCTTCGAGACCGAGGTGGGGCTCGAGACCACGCTGAAGCGGCCCATCATCAACACCCGGGACGAGCCCCACGCCGACCCCGACAAGTACCGCCGGCTCCACGTGATCGTGGGCGACGCGAACCTCTCGGAGGTCCAGATCTACCTGAAGGTGGGGACCACGGCCCTCGTGCTCAAGATGATCGAGGACGAGTTCCTCCCCGACCTCACGCTCGCGAACCCCGTGGCCGCCCTCCACCAGGTCTCACGGGACCTCACCTGCTCGGTCCAGCTCGGCCTGGCCGACGGGCGCCGGCTCTCCCCCGTGCAGCTCCAGTGGGAGTACCTGGAGCGGGCCCGGAAGTACGTCGAGCAGGAGGACGCGACCCCCGAGAACCTCGACATCGTCCGGCGGTGGGAGGCGATCCTCGCCGCGCTGGAGGAGGACCCGCTCTCGCTCCACCGGGAGCTGGACTGGGTGGCGAAGTACCGGCTCCTCGAGGGGTACCGGGAACGGGACGGCCTGGCCTGGACCGACCCCAAGCTCCGCCTGATCGACCTCCAGTACCACGACGTCCGGCGGGAGCGGGGCCTCTACCACCGCCTCGCCGCGGGCGGGAAGGTGGAGCGCCTGGTCTCCGAGGAGGAGATCGAGCACGCGGTGATGCACCCCCCCGAGGACACCCGCGCCTACTTCCGGGGCCGGTGCATCGCGCGGTTCCCCGACGCGATCGCCGCCGCGTCGTGGGACTCGATGATCTTCGACACCGGCGCCGAGGCCCTCCAACGGGTCCCGATGCGCGAGCCCCTCCGGGGGACCCGCCGCCACGTCGAGCGGCTCCTGGAGGAGGCCCCGGACGCGGCGACGCTGGTCGCGCTGCTCCAGGCCTGACCCCTCCGGCCGCGACCCCGTGGGCGGGCCGCGACGGGGGCTGCCGGCCGTGTCCCCGGGAGCCGATAGAATCGGTACCCGGTCCGGGAAGGAGTCGACGTGCAGCAGGAGCAGGAGCAGAGACGGACCCAGCGCCGGGGCGGGGAGCCCGCCGAGGAGGGCGGCCGGACGACCGCCGCCCAGCGCGGGGAGAAGCTCAAGGAGGAGATCGACGAGCTCCTCGACGAGATCGACGAGGTCCTCGAGGAGAACGCCGAGGAGTTCGTGAAGAGCTACGTCCAGAAGGGCGGGGAATGACGGGGAGCCCGCCGCTCCTCCCGGCCGACCCCGGCCAGCCCATCGGCGCCAACCCCAGCTTCCTCGACCTCCTGGCACGGATGCGCCCCGAGGCCCTCCCCCGGGGCCCGGCCGCGGGGGGCGCGGCGGTGCCGGGGGGGCCCCACGGCACGACGGTCCTCGGCCTGAAGTTCGAGGGCGGGGTGGTGATGGCGGGGGACCGCCGGGCCACCGAGGGGTACGCGATCGCGGACGACCGGATGGAGAAGGTCTTCCCGGCCGACGCGTACTCCGCGATCGCGATCGCCGGCGCCGCGGGTCAGGCGGTCGAGATCGTGAAGCTCTTCCAGCTCGAGCTCGAGCACTACGAGAAGATCACCGGCAGCCGCCTCTCGCTCGAGGGCAAGGCGAACCGCCTGGCCCAGATGATCAGGGGCAACTTCCCCATGGCCCTCCAGGGGCTCGTCGTGGTGCCGCTGTTCGGCGGGTTCGACGAGCGGCGGGGCCAGGGACGCCTCTTCTACTACGACGCCACCGGCGGGCGGTGGGAGGAGGAGGACTTCCACGCCACGGGCTCCGGCGGACGGCCGGCGAAGGCGTCCCTCAAGAAGCGCTGGCGCCCGGGCATGCCCCGGGAGGAGGCGGTCCGGGTGGCGGTCGAGGCCCTGGTGGACGCCTCCGAGGAGGACGCGGCCACCCTGGGGGTCGATCCCGCGCGGGGCATCTACCCCACGGTCCACGTCGTGACCCGCGACGGCGTCGAGGAGGCCACGGAGGACGAGATCCGGGCGGCGTACGAGGCCGTGGTCGCGGCCCGGCGGGGTCAGGGCTCGGCGGGAGGGGAGGGCCTCTAGTGGCGTTCATGCCCTACGTCCCGCCTGAGCAGCTCATGAAGGACCGCTCCGAGTACGCCCAGAAGGGCATCGCCCGGGGCAAGTCGGTCGTGGGGATCGAGTACGCCGACGGGATCCTGTTCCTCGCCGAGAACCCGAGCGCCACGCTCCACAAGATCTCCGAGATCTACGACCGGATCGCGTTCGCCGGCGTCGGGAAGTACAGCGAGTTCGAGGATCTCCGGATCGCGGGGATCCGCCTGGCGGACCTCCGGGGCTACGCCTACGGCCGGGAGGACGTCACGGCCCGCGACCTGGCCAACGCCTACTCCCAGAGCCTCTCGACGATCTTCACCCAGCAGATGAAGCCCTACGAGGTCGAGATCCTCGTGGGCGAGGTGGGGGAGCAGCCGGGCGGCAACGAGATCTACCGGATCAAGTTCGACGGCAGCATCACCGACGAGCACGGCTCGGTGGCGATGGGCGGCAAGGCCGACGCCCTCGCCGCCCGGCTGAGGGAGGCCTACGCCGAGGGCTGGGACCTGGCCACGGCGGTCCGGGAGGGGGTCCGGGCGCTGTCGGCGGTGGAGGAGCGCGAGATCCCCCCGCGTGACATCGAGGCCGCCGTCCTGGACCGGACGCTCCGCGGCCGCCGGAAGTTCCGCCGCCTCAGCGACGAGGAGGTCGCCTCGATCCTCTCGTGAGCGCGCCGCGCTCGGGACGCTCGCCGGCTCCGATGGGCGGCGGCCCTGGAAGGGGTCGTCCGCGGACGGCGGAGGGGCCCCGGGCGTATCCCCGAGGCCCCTCCGGCCGTCGGATCGTCGCGTCGATCCTCGCCCACGCTCAGGACTTGCTCCTGGAGACGAACAGCGTGAGCCCGCTGGGCTCGCCCACCAGCGTCTCATCGAAGTCGATCACCCCCGGGATCTCGAGGGTGATCCCTTCCTCACCGGTGGCCCCCTCGCCGATCAGGCAGGTGATCGTCAGGACCCCGGCGACACCGGACACCTGGCCGGCGGCGACGCTCACCCCATCCAGGGTCACGTCGAGCACGAGCACGCCACCGCAGAAGTTCGGCGGGAAGTCCCCCCCGCAGCCGAACAACTCGAAGCTCTCGACCCCGGTGGCGGTCCAGGTTCCGAACCCGACGAGGTCCCCGTCGGCGTCGGTGTGGGCGAACACGCCCCCGCCCGTCGCGGTACCGGACGAGGGGTTGAACGTCCCGCTGCCGGAGACACGCGCGACGTCTCCGTTGTCCGCTCCGGCCGTCGCACCGGACTGCGCGAGGCCGGTCCCCTCCTGGATGAACGCGTCCGCCACGTGCCAGTCGAACTTCGACGAGACCGCCCCGGCGCTGGGGACGACCACGACCGCCGCGGCCAGCGCGGAGAACGCGAACAGGGCCAGCACACGCTTCCTCATGGGGACCACCTCCTAGGGTCCGCCGCGTGATCGCCGTGGACGGGCAGGGAGGTGGAGCGCGGGCCGTGGCGGCCTGGGTCCGCTGGAGGCCGGCCGCAGGTGAGATCCCGGCAGCCACCTCGCCACCCTTCTCCGCTCCCCTGGGCCTGTCAACCCGCATCCGGCGTAGCCGGGCACCGGGCCGCTCCGCCCGCCCGGTCATCGGAGCGAGCCGCCACGCTCCCGAGCCGGACCGGGCCTACACTGGACCCGTGGAGCGCAGGATCTTCGGCCTCGAGAACGAGTACGGCGTCACGTGCACGTTCCGCGGGCAGCGGCGGCTCTCCCCGGACGAGGTCGCCCGCTACCTCTTCCGCCGCGTGGTGCACTGGGGGCGATCCTCCAACGTGTTCCTGGAGAACGGCGCCCGCCTCTACCTCGACGTCGGCTCCCACCCGGAGTACGCGACGCCGGAGTGCGACTCGGTCCGCGACCTCGTGGCCCACGACAAGGCCGGGGAGCGGATCCTGGAGGCGCTGCTCTCGGCGGCCGAGGTCCGCCTGCACGAGGAGGGCATCGCCGGCCAGGTGTACCTGTTCAAGAACAACACCGACTCCGCCGGCAACTCCTACGGGTGCCACGAGAACTACCTCGTGGCCCGCCAGGGCGAGTTCGCCCGGATGGCGGACGTGCTGATCCCGTTCTTCGTGACCCGGCAGGTCTTCTGCGGCGCGGGGAAGGTGCTCGCGGGCCCGCGCGGGGCCCAGTTCTGCATCTCCCAGCGGGCCGAGCACATCTGGGAGGGCGTGTCCTCGGCCACCACCCGGTCCCGCCCGATCATCAACACCCGGGACGAGCCCCACGCCGACGCCGAGCGGTTCCGCCGGCTCCACGTGATCGTGGGCGACTCGAACATGAACGAGTGGACCACCTTCCTCAAGGTCGGCGTCACCGACCTCGTCCTCCGGATGGTCGAGGCCAACACGGTGATGCGGGACCTCTCGCTCGAGAACCCGATCCGCGCGATCCGGGAGATCTCCCACGACCCCGCCTGCCGGCGGCGGGTGCGGCTCGCCAACGGCCGGGAGCTCACCGCGGTCGAGATCCAGGCGGAGTACCTGGAGAAGACGGCCCGGTTCCTCGACCGGCACGGGGCCGACGCGACGGCCCGGCTCCTGCTCGACGCGTGGCGGGAGGCCCTGGAGGCGCTCGCGGCGGGGGAGCCCGAGCGGCTCGCGTCGCGGGTGGACTGGGTCGCCAAGCAGCTCCTGATCGACCGCTACCGGGCCAGGCACGGGCTCCCGCTCGGGAGCCCGAAGGTGGCCCTCCTCGACCTCGCCTACCACGACGTGAACCGGGCCCGCGGCCTCTACTACCTCCTGGAGCGGCAGGGGAAGGCGGAGCGGGTGGTGGACGACCGCGCCGTGAGCCGGGCCATGCGGGAGCCGCCGCAGACGACCCGCGCCAAGCTCCGGGGCGACTTCATCCGCCACGCGAAGCAGAAGCGCCGCGACTACACCGTGGACTGGGTCCACCTCAAGCTGAACGACCAGGCCCAGCGGACGGTGCTCTGCAAGGACCCCTTCCGCTCGGTGGACGAGCGCGTCGAGCAACTGATCGCCCACATGTGAGCCTCGACGGGCCGGGGCGCCCCGAGGCCACCCCCGCCCGGGCGATCACCCCCGCCAGCGACGGTTCGCCGCGGCCATCCGCCCCGCGAGGACCCCCGCCGCGCCCGCCGAGAGGAAGAAGGCCGGGTCGTCGGCGGCGGTCCTCCCCATGGACCGCACGGTCACCCCGGCCTCCGCCAGGCGATCGAGGGCCGGGCGGCCCTCGACCTCCACGAGCTGGTGGCGCTCCTCGAGCCTCGCCCCGCGGAGGGCGGCCCAGACGGCCTCCCGCTCCGCCCCCTCCAGGGCCGGGACGGCGACGCTCGCCCGGACCAGGGCCACGTGGGCGAGGATCGTGAGCGAGTGGTGGGAGACGCCGCGGTGCCGCTCCCTGGGGTCGGCGAAGCTCACCCGGAGGGCGGCCACCGGCCGTCCCCCCAGGGCCTCGGCGGCGTTCAGCGCGTGGCCGCTCGCGAGCGCGCTCACGCCCCAGCGGGTGTCGGTGCCGAGGTTCCCGGGCCCGTCGGCCACCACGATCGCGTCGGCCCCCAGGACCTCCTTGGCCGCGAGCAGGCCGGTCCAGAGGCTCACGGCCTCGAGCTCGCCCCCCAGGGCCTGCCCGCAGGTCACGAACCCGTCGAGCACGCCGGCCTCGCGGAGGCGGGGGACCAGCTCGGAGAGCCCGCCGACCAGGGCGGCGCCGTCGGTCATCACGTACACCACGCGCGCGGCGCCCGCCGCCTTCGCCCCGGCGGCGGCGTGGGCGATCATCGAGTGGAGCGGCGCGGCCACGACCGGCGTGCCCTCCAGGCCCCGGGAGCCCTCGAGGACGTCCCGGTGGGTCTCCTCGACGCTGCACACGGCGGCCTGGACCGGCGTGTAGCGGAGCTTCATGGTCCGGCCGGGGTGGCCGGGCTCCGTGTCCGGCCCCCCGACCACCGCCATCACGAGGTCGAACCCCCCGGTCCCCAGGCCGAGCGCGCGCGCCGTCGTGTTCAGGACGACCTCGTCGCCCACGGCCACCGGACCCACGAGCCCCGGGTAGGCCAGGGCCTCCACCAGGGGCCCGTCGGGGCGCAGGCGCACCGAGACCACGACGGCGCCCCGGCGTTCGCCCTCGACCCCGACCACGGTGCCGCGGCGGATCCGGACGGCGGGGCCTCCCCGGCCTCGCTCCATGGCCCGGGTATCATCGCGCAGGATGCACCCGGTCGAGCGGCTCCTGAACCTCGTCGCCCTCCTCCTCGAGACCCCCCGCCCGCTCACGTTCGAGGAGATCCGCCGTCGGCTCCACGAGGGCTACGGGCAGGACGACCTCCACACCGCCAAACGGATGTTCGAGCGCGACAAGGACGTGCTCCGGGACCTCGGGATCCCGGTGGAGACCGTCCCGACCGACCCCTGGGAGGCCGAGGTCGGGTACCGGATCCCCAAGGACCGCTACTACCTCCCGGAGATCTCGTTCACGCCGGAGGAGCTGTCCGCGCTCCTCGTCGCGGCCCGGAGCGCGACCGACGACCCCCTGGCCGAGGAGGCGGTGCGGAAGCTCCTCGCCGGTGCCCGGGGCGGGCTGGGCGGCTTCTCGGCCGTCCCCCTCGTGCTCGACCCGGGCGACGGGTCGCGGCTCTCGGCCCTGGCCGACGCCATCGATCGGTCCCGGCGCGTGCGGTTCGGCTACCGGACGGCCACCGGCCAGGCCTCGCAGCGGGAGGTGGATCCCTACGGGCTCGTGTGGCGGGCGGGGCACTGGTACGTCGTCGGGCTCGACCACGGCCGCGGCGAGCTCCGCGCGTTCCGCCTCTCGCGGATCGTCTCGGAGGTGCGCGAGGCGGGGGAGGGGAGCGCGCCTCCCGAGGGCTTCCGCGCCGCCGAGCACGTCCGGGCCGGGCCGTGGGGCCCGGGCGAGCCGGAGCGCCACGCGGTCGTCGCGTTCTCCCCGGAGGTGGCCTGGTGGGCGACGGCCGGGATCCCCGAGGCCGAGCGGGTCCGGGAGCGGCCCGACGGCTGGGTCGAGTTCCGGGTGCCGCTCGGCGCCGGGGACGCGCTGGCCTCGTGGGTGCTCGGCTTCGGGCCCGACGCCGAGGTCCGCTCGCCGCGGTCCCTCCGGGACGAGGTGATCCGCCGCCTGGAGGCGGCCCGTGGCGCGTGAGACCCGCCAGCCCCGCGCCCCCGAGCGCCTCCGCCGCCTCCTCGAGATCGTCCCCTACCTCGTCGCGAACCCCGGGACCCGGATCGCCGACGCCGCCGCCCTGTTCGGGACCACCGAGGACCGGCTCCTCCAGGACCTCGAGCTGCTGTTCATGACCGGGCTCCCGCCCTACGGGCCCGGCGACCTGGTCGACGTGGAGATCCAGGAGGGGCGGGTGTGGGTGCGGATGGCCGACCACTTCGCCCGGCCCCTCCGCCTCACCCGGGCCGAGGCGCTCGCGCTCTACCTCCGCGGCCGCCAGCTCGCCGCGGCCCGCGGGCTCCCCGAGGCCCCGGCCCTCGCCTCGGCCCTCGCCAAGCTCCGGCAGGGGCTGGGCCCGGACGTGCTGGGGCCCCTCGCGGACCGCGTGGAGGTGGCCGACGAGGCGAGGCCGGTGGAGGTCCTCGACGTCCTCCGCCGGGCCGTGGCCGGGCACGAGCGGCTGGAGATCGAGTACCACGCCGCCTCCACCGGCGAGACCACGGTGCGGCGGGTCGACCCCGAGGAGGTGTTCCAGGCCATCGGGAACTGGTACGTGGTGGCCTGGGACCACCGGTCCGGGGCCGAGCGGCTCTTCCGCGCCGACCGGATCCGACGGGCCACGCCGACCGGGGAGCGCTTCGAGCCCCGGGGGCTCGCGGGGGCGGGACGCGCCCTCTACACGCCCACCGAGCGCGACGTCCGGGTCCACCTGCTGCTCCGCCCCGCCGCCCGGTGGGTCGCCGAGTACTACGCGGTCGAGCGGGAGGTGGAGCGGGAGGACGGGAGCGTCGAGGTCGTGCTGCCCACGGCCCGGCTGGACTGGCTCGCCGGCCTCCTGCTCCGCCTCGGCCCCGACGCCGAGGTGCTCGCGCCGATGGAGCTCCGGGACCGGGTCCGCGCGCTGGCCGAACGGACCCTGGGCCGGTACCGGCGGGGGACCCGAGGGTAGTCACTCC
>DATLZM010000064.1:0-3238 GCA_035573995.1 Actinomycetota bacterium
GAGGCCGCCGAGCGCCCGCGCCAGGCCCCGCACCCGTCGGGCGAGGTCCCGCCGGGCCCCCGCCGGCCCGTAGGGGGACCCCCGGTAGAGCTCCGCGTACCGGGGCACGAGGTCCGGGTAGTTCCGCTCGAGCCACGGGAGGAACACCTCGCGCACCCCCGGACGCAGGTGCAGCAGGATCGGTGAGACGTGGGTGGCGCCCGCCTCGATGGCGCCCTCCACCACCGCCCGGAGCTGCCCGGGGTGGTCGGTGATGCCGGGGAGGACGGGGGCGACGAGCACGCCGCAGGGGACCCCGGCCTGGTTCAGGGCCCGGACCGCCTCGAGGCGCGCCCGCGGGTGGGGGGTGCCGGGCTCGCTCCGCCGCCACGCCTCCTCGTCGAGGGTCCCGATCGAGAGGGCGGTCGCCACCTCGGTCACCCGGGCCGCCCGGACCAGGAGGTCGAGGTCGCGGAGGATCAGGGTCCCCTTGGTGAGGATGGAGAACGGGTTCCGGTAGGCGATGAGCGCCTCGAGGATGCCGCGCATCAGCCGGTACCGACCCTCCGCCCGCTGGTAGGGATCGGTGGCGGTCCCCATCGCGATGGGCTCCCCCTTCCACCGCCTCGAGGCGAGCTGCGCCCGCAGCACCTCCGGGGCGTTCACCTTCACGACGATCTTCGTCTCGAAGTCCCGCCCCGCGTCCATGTCGAGGTACGTGTGGGTCACCCGGGCGAAGCAGTAGCTGCAGGCGTGCGTGCAGCCCCGGTAGGGGTTCACCGTCCAGCGGAACGGGAGGAACGAGCCGGGGACCGGGTTGATGATGGTCTTGGCCTCGACCTCGATGAACGTGATGCCCCGGAACCCCGGCGCGTCGATCGTCCGCCGGCGGAGCTCGAAGAGGCGCTCGCGGTCCACGCCAGGAAGATAGAACGTACGTTCGAAGGCCGCAACCCCGCTCAGGGCGAGGGCAGGACGCCGAGGTCCGGGCCGACCCGCCGCTCCAGGACGCCGTCCCGGAGGCGGAGGATCACGTCGAACACCGAGCCGTGGCGCTCCATCATCCGCTCCAGGTCCACCTCCTTCCCGTTGACCTCGAGCGCCACGCCGCCCGGGTTCCCGAGGCGGATCCCGACCGAGCGGTCGGCCCGGACCCGGACGACCTCCCCCGGGGCCAGGGTCTCGCTCCGGACGATTGCCCCGTCGGCCACGACGTGGACCCACGCGGGCTCGGAGGCCTCCAGGACCACCCGGATGTGCCGGACCGGGGGCGGCGCCTGGGTCGGGGGAACGGACGGGCTCGGCGCGCCGCCCTGGGCGGGGGCGCCCGTCGTGGTCGGGAGGGCCCTGGGGACCGGCGCGCCGCCGCGCGTGAGGGAGACGACGGCGAGCGCGACGAGGGCGAGGGCCGAGACGCCCGCCAGGAGCCGCCCTCGCCGCGGCGGCTCCGTCCGGTCCGTGGGGATCTCCTCGAGCCGGGGCTCGAGCTCCTCCGCGTGCTCCTCGTCGAACCGGGCCACGAGGGGCCGGTCGTCGACCCCCAGGAACCGCGCGTACTCGCGCAGGAAGAACCGCGCGTAGACCGGGGCCGGGAACCGCTCGACCGGGGCGTCCTCCTCGAGGGCCCGCAGGTAGCGGGAGGGGATCCGGGTCGCCTCGGCGACCTCCTCGATGCTGAGGCCGCGCCGCTCGCGGGCCTCCCGGAGCTCCGCCCCGGCCCCGGACACGCGCACCGACAGCGTCGCGTCGTCCTCTCGACGAGGCTCGGTGATGGCCATGGGGATCTCGGTTGTCGCCCACAGTTTCCCGCGCCCGGTCGGGGTCGGTCAATCCAGGCGGAGGTCGGACGTTCGACCGACGGGGCGCGCGCCGAGCGCGGGTCGCGGGCCTGGGCTACGCTGGCGGCCCATGGCTCGGGGATCCGTGGGCCGGAGCGCCGCCGAGCTCGCCGCCCTGGTGCGGTCGGGCGAGGCCGACCCGGTCGAGGTGGTCCGGGAGCACCTCGAGCAGATCTCCCGCCTCGAGCCGGCGGTCGGCGCGTTCCGGGTCGTCCGGGCCGAGCGGGCGCTGGCGGAGGCCGAGGCGATCCGCGGCCGGGAGGACCTGCCCTCGCTGCCGCTCGCCGGGGTGCCCATCGCGGTGAAGGACAACGTCTCGGTGGCCGGCGAGGCCGCCCGGCAGGGGTCGGAGGCCACTTCCGGCGAGCCCGCGGCGGAGGACGAGGAGCTGGTCCGGCGCCTCCGGGCCGCGGGGGCCGTGATCGTCGGCGTCACGCGGATGCCCGAGTTCGGCCTGTGGGGGACGACCGACGGCCCGTGGGGCGTCACGCGGAACCCCTGGGACCCGACGCGGACCGCGGGCGGCTCGTCGGGGGGGAGCGCCGCCGCGGTCGCCGCGGCGATGGTCCCGGCGGCGCAGGGGAACGACGGGCTGGGGTCGATCCGCATCCCCGCGGCCTGCTGCGGCGTCGTCGGGATCAAGCCCGGCGCGGGCGTGGTCCCCGCGGGCCCCGGCCTCTCGGCGTGGGCCGGGTTCACGGAGAACGGGGCGCTCGCGACCACGGTGGGCGACGTCGCCCTCCTGCTCTCGGCGATGTCGGGGCGGGAGGACCTCCGGGACCCGGAGCCGCCCGCTCGGCCCCTCCGGGTCGCGGTCTCGATCCGCCCTCCCCTCGCCGGGGTCCGGGTGGACCCCGAGGTCCGGCGGGCGGTGCTGGGCCTCGCGGACGTCCTGGTGGGGGCCGGGCACCGGGTGGAGCTCGCCGACCCCCCCTACGCCGCCCGCTTCGCCAGGGTCATCGTGGCGCGGTGGATCGCGGCCCCCGACGCCGCGATCCCGGCGGTGGACCCCGCGCGCCTCGAGCCCCGGACGCGTCGCCACGCCCGGATCGGGAGGGCCCTCGGGCGGCTCCTCCGGCCGCCCACCGAGGCCGACCGCGAGGCCTGGCGGGCGCGCCTGGCCCCGTTCTTCCGCGCGCACGACGTCCTGCTCACCCCGGTCCTGTCGGGGCCCCCGCTCCCGGCCCTCCCCTGGCACCGGCGCGGCTGGCTCCCGAACGTCCTCGCCAACGCGCGGCGGTCGCCGTTCGCGGCGCCCTGGAACCTCGCGGGCTACCCGGCCCTCGCGCTCCCCGCCGGCCGGCACCCCACCGGGACGCCGATCGGCGCCCAGCTCGTGGCGGCCGCGGGCGGCGAGGGCCTGCTGCTCTCCCTCGCCCGCCAGGGCGAGGAGCTGCGCCCCTGGCCCCGCCACGCGCCGC
>DATLZM010000065.1:0-1683 GCA_035573995.1 Actinomycetota bacterium
ACCCCCCACCGAGGCCCAGAGCCGGTACTCCGGGACGTTGGGGGCGACCTGGCCCTCCCAGGAGGGTCGGACCTCGAAGTCCGAGAGCTGGAGCGGGAGCTCCCGGGCGGGGAACACGGGGCTCGGCGTGGCCTCGGTCGGCGGGAAGAGCGTCACGACGATCACGATCCCCTCGGGCGGCAGGCTCCGCATCGTCTCGCCCGGCCTCGACTCCCACCGCAGGTAGCCATCGGGCGCGGAGCGCGCGAGGTCCTCGGCCGCGAACGGGACGTTGGCCACCCAGGCCGTGGGATGGCCCACCTCCTCGGGGTCGTAGGCCGCCAGGCCCGCCGGGTCGGTCGTCGTCGTGAGCGTGTACCAGTCGGGGGCCGGCTCGAAGGTGGGCGGGGCGAAGGGCGAGAACGCGGAGGTCGGGGAGGGGGACCCCGCGGGGGAGGGCTCCTCGCCCGAGCCCGCCCCCAGCCGCCCCGATCCGCCGAGGAGCGGGAGGAGCGCGCCGACGGATGCCGCGAACAGCGCGAGGACGGCCGCGCCCGCCACGAGGGCCGCGACCCGCCGGCGCACCCGCAGGCGCCGCGTCCGGCGGACGACGTTACCCAGGTTCGCGGGGGCCATGGCCCGAGCGACCTGCTCCATCGGCGCCGTCCTCGACGCCGGGCGGTGGGCCCGACAGCGCTCCTCCATCCCACCTAGTCAGACGGTTCCGCTCGGGCAGTTGTTCGTTCCGCCGGGAAGATCGCAGCGGAAGATGCCCGTACCCGACCTCGTCGCCCTCCGAGACCTGGGCCGAGAAGCAGCGTCGTGGCCGGCCGATCGGCGGGGTCCTTGCCCTGCCCGTCGGGGAGCCTCCCCTCGTCGAGGAGCTGGGGGAGGAGGTCGAACGCGTGGGGGTGGGCTTCCTCCACCTCGTCCAGGGCCGGGGCGGGGCGGGGGCGCGGACCGGGATATGCTCGGAGCGTGGCGGGAGGAACCGGGAGGGAACCCAAGGCGCGCCGGCGGGGCGCGGACGCGGGGGCGTCCCCCCGGGCCGGTCCCTCCTCGAACGGGACGACCGGCTGGCCGAGGTCGTCCGCCGGCTCGTCCCGGCCTACCGCCCCGAGCGGATCTACCTGTTCGGCTCGGCGGCGCGGGGGGAGGCGGGGCCGGAGAGCGACCACGACCTGCTCGTGGTGGTCCCGGACGACGCCGCCCCGGAGCGCCGCCAGAGCGGGCTGGCCTACCAGGTCTTCTGGGGGACGGGGGCGGCCGTGGATGTCGTGGTGTGGCGGCGGTCCGCCTTCGAGCGGCGCGCCCGGGTCGCCTGCTCCCTGCCCGCCACCGTGCTCCGCGAGGGCGAGCTCGTCTATGCGGCTTGACCCCGAGCTGGTGGCCGAGACCCGAGGGTGGCTCGAGCGTGCTCGCGAAGACCTCGCGGTGGCGCGGCGTCTCCTGGGCAGCGACCCGCCATCCCCTCGGGCGGCAGGCTCCGCATCGTCTGGCCCGGCCGCGACGACCACCGCAGGTAGCCATCGGGCGCGGAGCGCGCGAGGTCCTCGGCCGCGAACGTTGGCCGCCCAGGCCGTGGGGTGGCCCACCTCCTCGGGGGTTCCTGGACATCCTGGATCGGACCTACAAGCGGTCGACGGCGCCTGATGAGGGCGGCCAGACGGTTCCTCCCCCCGTAAGCAGCCGGGTCAGGCACTT
>DATLZM010000066.1:0-1239 GCA_035573995.1 Actinomycetota bacterium
GCGGTAGGCTCCCGGTCCGGTGTCCGCCCCCTGGGTCGTCGCGTTCGGCCTCCTGGGCCTCGTGATCGGGAGCTTCCTCTCGGTCGTGGTCCACCGGGTGCCCAGGCGGGAGTCCGTCGTGCGGCCGCGGTCGCGGTGCCCGGCCTGCGGGACCCAGCTCCGGGCCCGGGACAACGTCCCGCTCGTCTCCTACCTCCTGCTCCGGGGCCGCTGCCGGTCGTGCGGCGCGCGGATCCCCGCGAGCTACCCGCTCCTCGAGGCGGCGACCGGGGCCCTGTTCGTGGCGGCCGCGACCGCGTTCCGCGAGCCCTACGTCGCCGCCGTGATGGCGGCGTTCCTGGCGGTCCTCCTGGCCCTCTCCCTGATCGACCTCCGACACCGGATCCTCCCGAACCGGATCGTCTACCCCTCCGTCCCCGCGTTCGCGATCCTGATCGCCGCGGGGGCCCTGGCGGGGGAGGGGTTCGACCTCCGCGGCGCCCTGGTCGGCTTCCTCGGGTACGGCGGCGGGCTCCTGCTCGTGGCCCTCGTGTCCCCCCGTGGGATGGGGATGGGGGACGTGAAGCTCGCCGCGCTGATCGGGCTCGTGGTCGGGAGCCTCGGCGCGTCGCGGGTCCTGGTCGCCGCCGGCGCCGGGATCCTCCTCGGTGGGATCGCCGCCGTCGCCGCGCTCCTCGCCGGGCGGGGGCGGAAGGAGGCGATCCCCTTCGGGCCGTTCCTCGCCGCGGGCGCCGCGGCCGCGGTCCTCCTGGGAGGCCCCCTGGCCCGCCTCTACCTCCGCCTCGTCCTGTAGCCCGCCGCCGCCACGGCACGGCGCGCGGCCCCGGGCTCGCGGTGCCTGGCGCCGCGCCGCCCTCGAGGCGAGCAGCAGCTGTTGCTGGTGTGGCTCCTGAGTTCACAGTAAATCACATCTATGTAACTTAGCCTCCCGTGCCGAAAGTAGGAGAAAGAGGGGATTGACAACGTCTGTGGCGGGAGTTACGGTTCGCACCCCTCGAACTTCCTGGGGAAGTCGGGGACGATGTGGAAGATGTGGAACTTGTGAAAGAAGTGACGAGTGTGACAGATGTTGAGGATGAGGAACATGGGGCAGCGACCCGACGGGAAGGTGTAGGCGATGGGCAAGCGGCGGCCGTTCGTGGGTGATCGGCTCCTCACCGTGGGCGAGGTGGCCGCCACCATGCGGGTCTCGAACATGACCGTGTACCGGCTGATCAAGAGCGGGCAGCTCGCGGCGAT
>DATLZM010000067.1:0-4160 GCA_035573995.1 Actinomycetota bacterium
AGCCGCGCGGCTCGGCCCGGGCGATGTCCATGTCCACCCGTCGACGACGTCGTCGGGGGCCCGGGCCGACGTGTCGGACCACCGTGGTAGCGTTCGCACCGGGATGGTCGGCGTGGCCTGGACGGCGATCGCGCTGCTCGCGGCGACCCTGCTAGGGACGCTCTGGCACCTCGGCGGCCGCATCGACGCCCTCGGCGCCCGGATCGACGGCCTCGACGCACGGATCGACCAGCTCGCCGTCCGCATCGACGGCCTGAACGCCCGCATCGACGGCCTCGGCGGCCGGATCGACGCCCTCGGCGCTCGCCTGGACGCCCGGATCGACGCGCTCTCGGCGAGGATCGACGCCCACCTCCAGCAGCACCGGGCCGGGTAGCGGCCGGCGCCCGGCCGGTCCCGTGCGAGCCGACACCCGGCCCTTCGCCCCTCCATCGGCCGCCCTTCGACCTCCCCCGGCCCGTGCGCCTCGTCCCTCCCGCTCCCCAACCCCCGTGACGCCTCGGGGGACCCCGGGATGATCCGCCGGGGCGGTGCGCGTCGGGGTCGCCGCCGCCGATACCCGAACCTGGGTAGCCCGGGAGGTGGGATGGTCGAACGGCTGCGGGTGCTGATCGCGGACGACGAACCCGACGTGCGGGAGGCGCTCGCCGAGCTCCTCTCCCGGAGCCCGGGGCTCGAGGTCGTGGGGCTCGCGGCCGACGCCACCGAGGCCATCGACCTCGCGCGGGAGCGCCGTCCCGACGTCGCCCTCCTCGACGTCCGGATGCCGGCCGGAGGGGGGCCGCGCGCCGCCCGCGAGATCCTCCGCCGCCTCCCGATGGTCCGGGTGGTCGCGCTCTCGGCCTACGGCGACCCGGGGAGCGTCCTCGGGATGCTCCGCGCCGGGGCGGTCGGGTACCTGCCGAAGGGGAGCCCCGCCGACGAGCTCCTCGCCGTCCTCCGGGGGGCGAACGGGAACGTCGAGCCGGCGGAGCTCGACGGGTGGGCCGCCCGCTTCCACGCCGAGGAGCGGCGGGCGATGGAGGACCGTCGCTGGGCCCGGCGGATCCGTGGGGTCATCGCCCGGGGCGGGCCGGCGATCGCCTTCCAGCCCATCGTGGACCTGCGGACCCGGGAGGCCGTCGGCTTCGAGGCCCTGGCCCGGTTCTCCGGGACGCTCTCGCGCCCCGACGCCTGGTTCGGCGCGGCGGCCCGGCTCGGGTCCCTCGTCGAGCTGGAGCTGGCCGCGGCCCGGCGCGCCCTCTCCCGCCTGCTCGAGCTCCCCGACCACCTGTTCCTGGCCGTGAACGCGTCGCCCCACACGATCCGCTCGCCCGCCTTCGCTGAGACGCTGCGGGCGGCCGGGCGCACCGACCGGGTGGTCGTCGAGCTCACCGAGCGTGCCGAGGGGCGCGACCTCGCCGCCCTCGCCGAGGCGCTGGAGGGGCTCCGCCGGGAAGGCGTCCGGGTGGCCATCGACGACCTCGCCTCCGACCGCGGGGCGCTCGAGACCCTCGCGCTGCTCCGCCCCGACCTCGTGAAGCTCGACATCAGCCTGGTCCGGGGGATCGACGCCGACCCCGTGCGGGAGACCCTCGTCTCCGCCCTCGCCTCGCTCGCCACCGCGATGGGCGCCAGCGTGATCGCCGAGGGGATCGAGACCCCCGCCGAGCTCGGCGTCCTCCGCGCCCTGGGCATCCCCCTCGGCCAGGGGTTCCTCCTGGGACGGCCGCACCCCCTTGAGGCCTGGGTCACCGACCGCGGGTCCGTCCGACCCTCCGGCCCGGCCCCGGTCACCGACCGCGCGCCTGCGTAGGCTCCCCGGCACGGCCCCCGTCACCGACCGCGCCCGCGTGGGCCCCCTCAGGAGGCCGCCGGGACGTGGTCCGGGCAGTCGATCCGGATCGACCGCTCCCCGAAGGGCGCGTCCACGAACGCGCAGTGGTGGGGCCGCTCGGGGTCGTCGGGGTGCGCGTTCGGCCGGAAGAACCGGCAGGTCGGGCACATCCGCGCGACCGAGATCCGCCCCTGCTCCTGGAGCGAACGGACGAGCTTCACCACCGCGCGGAGCAGCACCGCCTGCTCCTCGGCGGAGAGCGCCGCGACGCCCTCCAGGAGGAAGTCGGGCCAGCCCGCGAGGCGTTCGGCCTCCGCCTGTCCCTCCGCGGTGAGCGCCAGCCGCACGGACCGTCCGTCGGTCGACGAGCGTCCCTTCCGCACCAACCCCTTCGCCACGAGCGGCGAGAGCGCCTCGCTCACGGTGGGCAGGCCGACCCCGAGCTCTTGGGCCACCTCCCCCGGCGTCCCCGGGCCGCCCGGCCGACGGAGGAGCACGAGGATCTCGGCCTGGGTGGGGGAGAGGCCGCGCGCCCCGGCCTCCCGCCGCGCCCCGTGCTTGAGCGCGAGCCCGATCTTGGCGAGCCCGGTCACGAGGCGGGCCTCGAGCGGGCCGCTCTCCTCCTCGAACGCCCGGGCCCGAGCCCTCACCAGTCCTCGCCCGCGTAGGGCCGGCTCCACAGGGCCACCTGGAGCACCACCGCCTTCAGCCAGGCCTGGTGCATCCGGTCCACGTCCTCGGCGCTGTGCCCCTTCTTCGCCAGGAAGCCCCGGATCGTGAGCGCGATGGGGGCGATGAACGCGACCACGTAGCGGAGGGGGATGTGGGGCACCGAGGACACCCCGTCGGTCCGGTTCTTCTTCGACCGGTGGTGGCGGAGGCCGATCTCCTCCGCGTAGTCGAGCCAGGCCCGGTCGTGCGGTCGCTCGCAGGTGTCCAGGATCCAACGCCCGAAGCGGCGGCGGACCGCGGCCAGGTACCCCGCGTCGGGCTGCCCATCGGGGCCCGAGAAGTAGTGGACGAGGAACGGGTGCGAGCCCACGAAGCCGTACCAGAGGTCGAGGACGTCCTCGACCTGGTCGGCCAGGACCTCTGCGGCCATCCGCAGGTACCGGGCGTCCTCCTCCGAGAACAGGGTCGCCGCCCGGAGCCTCTCCAGGTCTTCTTCGGTGACCGGGGAACGGGCGACCTCGGGGCTGCCGTAGGTGTAGCCGGGGATCTCCACGGCGGACGCGCTCATCGCCGAGCTCCCGTCTCCGATCCGGGGACGAAAACTTCGGAGTCCGAACTATATCTGCACGCGGAGGCGGGTCAAGTGGGGGCACGAGAATCCAGCGTCACGCGAGGGGCTGGACGTCGAACCCGAGGGCGCGGAAGTCCGAGTCGAACCCGAATACCTCCCGAACCTTCGCCCTCCGGGCCACCGCGGCGCTGGTGGCGTCGGTCAGGCTCAGCGGGACGTCCCGGTACCGCTCGAGCAGCTCCCACGCCTCCCGCTCGATCCGCGGATCTACCCACCGCAGGCGGAGGAGTCCTTCGGCGACGGCCCGCTCCACGGCACGGTGGAAGGCGAGGGCGGCAGGAAGCCCGAGCGTGTATCGCAGGTGGGTCGCGGTCTCGTCGATGACGTAGTTCGTGGTGACGAACCGGTCCCTGGCGGCGACCCTGCGCTCGTAGTACGCGAGGGCGGTCGGGTGCCTCGGATCCTCCCGGTTGACCAGCGCGATCCACCCGCCGCTGTCGCCGAAGATGGTCCTCAGAGGGGTTCGTCTCCGCCGTAGAGGTACCGGTCGTGTTCCTCGGCGCCGTCGGGCGGGCCGGCGAAGGCTCCGGCGATCTCCAGGAACGGGTCTGCGGTGGGCACCCGCTTGCGAGCCAGGTACGCGCGGACGGCGTCGCGGATGAGGGCGGCCGCTGAGCGCCCTTCGGCCCGGGCCGCTGCCCGCAGGCGACGGTCGAGGTCTTCGTCGAGGTAGATCTGGGTGCGCTTCACGCCGCCCCAACTATACATCAGTGTTCGGGTTCTATACATCAGACCCCTCCCGTGAGCTGCGCCGCGAGGGCCGCGGGCTCGGTCACCGGCAGCTGGCACACGAACCGCCGACACACGTAGGCGGTCGCCCGCCCGTCCACCGGGACCCGCCCCTCGAGGAGCGGAACCGCCCGGCGCGCGGCCTCGTCGTCGGGGGCCGCCACCGCGAGGACCCGGTTCGGGAGGAACCGGCGGACCGTGACCTCCTCCACCAGCGCCCGGGTGTCGGGGGCGGCGGGGTCGCCGACGATCGCCACCTCGTGGGCCGGCCCGACCCAGAGGTCCAGGGCCTGGAGGGCGTGGCCGAACGCC
>DATLZM010000068.1:0-4334 GCA_035573995.1 Actinomycetota bacterium
CGCTCGGGCACGGGCCCCTCCGTCAGCGGTGGATCACGACGGGCGTCCCGAGCGGCACCCGGCGCAGCGCCCGGAGGTCCGGGTTGTAGACCCGGATGCACCCGGCCGATACCCGAGCGCCCCGATCGCCGGGATCCACGGTGCCGTGGATGGCGAGCCTCCCCTCCCCCGGCCACCGCTCGAGGACCTCGGAGAAGCCCGACAGCCCGAGGGCGAGGGATCCGTAGGGGCCGCGCGGGTTCCGCTGGGGCACCTTCACCCAGACGTAGAAGCGCCCGGTGGGCGTCGGCGTGGTCGGGCGGCCGATCCCGACCCGGATCCGGCGCAGGACCCGCCCGCCCCGCTCGAGCAGGAGCGTGCGCTCGGAGAGGTCGACCTCGATCCGGAGGCGCGGGCGGAAGAGGCGGGCGTCCTCGGCCCGCACCCACCCCGTGGTCCCGTTGGGCCGGAGGGGGAGGAGCACCTCCACCCACCCGCCGGGCCGCACGTCGCGGACCAGCAGCGGAGCGAGCTCCCCCGTCGGGTTCCGGACGTCGAGCACGAAGCCGGGGGCGGGGGCCCCGGGGCGCGGGTAGACCGCGACGTAGCGTCCGAGGGGCCGCGCGGCGAGCGGTCCGGGCGCGGGCGCGGGCGCCGGGAGCGGCCGGCGGAGCTCCGGGTCGACGAACGCGCCGATCTCGGTCCCGGCGGCGGGCTCCCCCGGCTGGGCGTCCCCGGCCGGGGCGTCGGGTCCCGCGCAGCCCGCCACGAGCAGCGCGAGCCACAGGGCCACGGCTCCACGCGTCATCGCACCCATCGTGCCGCTCGACCGATGGTCAACGCGCAGCCGGTCCGGTCGCGTCCCCGGCGCTGAAGGGGATCACGAACTCCACCCTGGTGCCCTCCCCCGACCGGCTGTGGACCTCCCACCGACCGCCGGCGAGCCGGACGCGCTCCCGCATCGCCTCGAGGCCCAGGTGGCCGGGGCGGGGACGGGCCGCCGCCCCGGGGTCGAAGCCCACGCCGTCGTCCTCCACGACGACGCGGAGGCCCCCGTCCACGTCCTCGAGGGTCACGCCGACCCGGCCGGCCCGGGCGTGCTTGCGGGCGTTCACCAGGGCCTCCTTCGCGACGCGGTAGGCGAGGATCCCGACCTCGGGCGGAGGCTCGACGTGCAGCCGGTCGCGGAGCTCCACCCGGATGCCCCAGTCCTCCCGCATGCTCGCGATCAGCTCCCGGAGCGCGGCCGCCAGGCCCTCCCGCTCCAGGACGGCGGGGTGGAGGTCGAAGATCAGGTGGCGCAGGCGGTCGATCGCCGTCCGCACGTCTTCCTCGAGCTTCCGGAGGGCCTCATCGCTCCCCTCCAGCCGCTGCCGGAGGGCGCCGAGCCGGAGCAGCACCGCCGTCATCTTCTGGATCGGGTCGTCGTGGATCCCCGCGGCGATGGCGGCCCGTTCGGCCTCCAGGACCCGCACGATCTCGGCCGCCAGCTCGCTCCTGTGCCGCTCGTAGCGCACACGGTCGGTCACGTCCACGACGCTCCCCTCCAGGCCCACCAGCCTGCCCTGCTCGTCCCGGATCGCCGTGGCGCTCACCGAGATCCACACCTCGCGCCCGTCCCGGGGCCGGCGCATCCGCAGCTCGATCCCCTCCACGCTCCCCCGCTCGGCCACGGCCCGGATCAGCTCCCGGCGCTGGCCGAGGTCCTGGTAGAAGACCTCCACGTTGGGGGCCTCCCGGAGCAGCTCCTCGACCGACCCGTACCCGGCGATCCGCGCCAGGGCCGGGTTGGCCTCGAGGAGCGTCCCGTCCAGGGCGGTCCTGAACAGCCCCTCCTGCGCCCGCTCGAAGATCCCCCGGTAGCGGGCCTCCGCCTCCCGGAGCTCCTCCTCCAGCTCGACCAGCCGGGTCACGTCGCGCGCCGCCACGAACGCGTAGCGATCCCGCCCGTGCTCCACCACGGTGGCCGAGGAGCGGAGGATCCGCACGTCGCCCCGGCGGGTCCGGAGCCGGGACTCCCACGACGCGACGCCGCCCTCGTCCTCGAGCCTCGCGTAGAAGCCCTCGCGTGCCTCGGGATCCACGACGAGGCCGAGGTCCGACGTGGTCCGCCCGATCACCTCCTCGCGGCGGTAGCCGAAGGCGCCGAGGAACGCGTCGTTCACGTCCACCACCGTGCGGTCGGAGAGGCGGACCACCGCGAGGAGGTCGGAGCTCCCGCGGAAGGCGGCGACGTAGACGTCGGCCGGCAAGGGGCTACCCGGTCCGCCCGCCCGCGACCGCGCCATGTCCCTGCGCCCCCACCGGACCCCCCTCCCTCGGGATGCCCCGGGCGGGGCGCGCCGCTCGGGGACCCCGGCCGCCGTCGGCCCCACGCTACACCCTGCGCGCCTCCGCCGCGAGGGCGGTCCTCCCGTCGCCGGCTACCATCGGGTCGGCGCGAGAGTGGCGGAACCCGGTAGACGCGCCGGACTTAGGCTCCGGTGGCCGCGAGGCCGTGGGGGTTCGAGTCCCCCCTCTCGCACCCGACCGGTGGCCGAACGTCACCGCGAGCCCGCGACGCGGCCGGGGCGGGCCTAGAGGTCGGACCCCGGCGCCTCGTACACCTTCCGCCCCCCCACCAGCGTGAGCAGCACCCGGGCGTCCGTCGGCGTCCCGACCTCGAACAGGTTCGCGGACAGCACCACGAGGTCCGCGAGCTTCCCGACCTCGATCGAGCCGGTCTCCCGCTCGAGGTGGTTCACGTAGGCCGAGCCCATCGTGAAGGCCCGGATGGCCTGGGCCAGGGTGAGCCGCTGCTCGGGCAGGAACGGCTCCTCGCTCGCCACGCCGTAGAGGTAGCCGGGGGGCGTGGTCCGGTGGACCCCCACGTGGATCTCCTCGAGCGGGTCGGGGCTCGAGACCGGCCAGTCGCTCCCCGCGCAGAGGACCGCGCCGGAGGCCACGAGCGAGCCGAACGGGTACTGCCACCCGGACCGCTCGGGCCCGAGGAACGGGATCGTGAGCTCGTCCATCTGCGGGTCGTGCGCCGCCCAGAGCATCTGGGCGTTGGCCGCCACCCCGAGCGCCCGGAACCGGGGGACGTCGTGGGGGTGGACCACCTGGATGTGCGCGATGTGGTGGCGGTTGTCGTTCCAGCCGTTCGCCCTGCGGGCGGCCTCGAACGCGTCGAGCGCGTCGCGGCAGGCCCGGTCCCCGATCGCGTGCACGTGGACCTGGAACCCGAGGGCGTCGAGGCGGACCACGACCTCGCGGAGGATCGCGGGGTCGAAGTACTCGAGGCCGGTGTTCCCGGTGGGGCGGCCCGCGCGGTCGAGGTAGGGCTCGGAGAGGGCGGCGGTGAAGTTCTCGCAGACGCCGTCCAGCATGATCTTCACGGCGGTCGCCCGGTAGTTCCCGACGGTGGTCGCCTGGCGGTAGCCGACGAGCTCCTCGACCTGCTCGACGCCGCGCCCTCGCTCGAGCCACAGCGCCCCCACGACCCGGGCCGTGAGCTCCCCCCGCCCGGCGAGGGCCGGGTAGGCCTGCCGGCAGTTCGGCATCGTGGGGTACTCGCCCACGATCGCCTCCTGCCACGCGGTGATGCCGAGGGAGTGGAGGTGGGCCTGGGCCACCAGGATCGCGCGGCCAACGTCCTCCTCCGAGGGGGGCGGGATCAGCCGGCGCACGAGCGCCATCGCCCCCTCGTGGAGCGTCCCCTGG
Organism: Actinomycetota bacterium; assembly: GCA_035573995.1. GTDB lineage: Bacteria > Actinomycetota > UBA4738 > UBA4738 > HRBIN12 > DATLZM01. Next base: position 3,682 of record DATLZM010000068.1, read on the forward strand.
GGGCTGCCGTCCTCCTCCCGCTCGATCCGTCCGTCGGGCGGATCCGGGGTGCGGGCGTCGATCCCGGCGAGCTCGAGGGCGCGGGTGTTCACCCACGCCGCGTGGTTGTCGCGGTTGGAGAGGAACGCCGGGCGGTCGGGGACGATCCGGTCCAGCTCGCGCCGGCCCGGGGTCCCGCCCGGGAACACGTCCATCGCCCAGCCGCCGCCGAGGATCCACCCCGCGTCAGGGTTCCGCTCCGCGTAGTCCCGGATCAGGCGCGCGTAGGCCTCGAGGTCGTGGACCCCGCTGAGGTCGACCCGGAGGCGGTCCATCCCGCCCGCCGCCGCGTGGACGTGGGCGTCCTGGAACCCCGGGAGCAGCATCTTCCCCCCGAGGTCCACGACCTCCGTCCGCGGGCCGACGTGCCCGCGGACGTCCTCGTCGCTCCCCACGGCCACGATCCGGCCGTCGCGGATCGCCACCGCCCGGGCCCACGATCCGGCGGCGTCCACCGTGTACACCGCGCCGTCCACGAACGCGAGGTCCGCCGCGCGGCTCAACCCGTCACCCTCCTCCTCGACCGTCGACCCTCCCCCGGGCCACCGTCCGCTCGTCGGCGGCGGCCACCCGCGGGCACGCGGCCATCCTCCCGATCGGCCCGGGCGGCTGCC
>DATLZM010000069.1:0-17145 GCA_035573995.1 Actinomycetota bacterium
GGGCGCCGCGCCGGCGGCCCCCCGGGCGGTCGCGGCGCCCGCCTTCCTCCAGGTCGGCCGGGCCCACGCCGAGTTCACGCCGGCCCTGGACGGGAGCCGGCCCATCTTCATCCTGTTCATCGGGAGCGACGCCCGGCCTGGCGAGCCGGTGGACCGGTCGCGCGCGGACTCCATCCACCTCGTCGCGATCGACCCGGCCAAGCGGCGGGCCGCGATCCTCGGGTTCCCCCGCGACGCGTGGGTCGAGATCCCCGGGCACGGGACCGACAAGATCAACGCGTCGATGGTCTACGGGGGGCCCGAGGGGGTGGTGGCGACCGTGGAGGCGCTCACCGGGATCACCGTCGACTACTGGGCCCTCACGTCGTTCCAGGGGTTCCAGGCCATGGTGAACGGCGTCGGGGGGCTCGTGGTGGACGTGCCCTTCCCGATGTCCGACCCCTACGCGCGCTCCGACTTCCAGCCGGGGGTGCAGCGGCTGGATGGCCACGACGCCCTCGCCTTCGCCCGGGATCGCCACAGCCTGGCCTCCGGCGACTTCGGGCGCTCCGAGAACCAGGGTCGGCTCCTCCTCGCCGCCCTGGCCCAGTTCCGGAGGGAGTTCGCGAAGGATCCCAGCCGCCTCCTGACCTGGGTGGCGGCGGGCCTCCGCCACGTGGGGACCGACCTCGGGATCGGAGAGGTCCTGGACCTCGCGTTCACCGCCTCCGGGATCGACCCGAAGCGGGTCGAGAACATGGTGGTCCCCGGCTCCGTGGGGATGGAGGGCGGGCAGAGCGTGGTGTTCCTCTCGAGCGCCGCGGTCGCGATCTACCGCGACCTGGCCGACGACGGGTTCGTCTCGAAGCCCAACGTCCCGCCGTCCCCCGAGCTCGGGTAGGGCCGGGCCGGGCTCTGGTAGCGTTGCTCGGAGGCCTGGAGGAGAGGACCGCCCGTTGACCGAGCTCCGCGAGGAGCTGCTCGACGTCCATCCGGCCAGGGCGCGGGCGGCGATCGCGCTGGCCCTGGCCGCCGCCGCGCCGGGGGTGGCGCTCCGGCTCTCGGGCGCCCACGTCGCGGACCCCCTGGCCGCCCTCCTGTTCGGCCTGGCGATCGTGGGGGCCGCGTTCCTGCTCTCCTGGGCGGCCGAGGTGGCGCAGCTCGACATCTCGGCCGGCCTCGCCATCGCGCTCCTCGCCCTCATCGCGGTCCTCCCCGAGTACGCCGTGGACTTCGTCTTCGCCTGGAAGGGGGGCAACGACTTCGAGCTGTACGGGGAGGCCTGCAAGGCGGCCGGGGTGGCCCGGGAGTCGAACTGCTCGCTCGCGCTCGCCAACATGACCGGGGCCAACCGGCTCCTGATCGGCGTCGGGTGGTCGCTCGTCGTGTTCATCGCCTGGTACCGCGCGCGGCGCGTGGCCCGCCCGATCCCCGGGATCACGCTCTCCCGCCCCCACGCGGTGGAGCTCTCCTACCTGGCCCTGGCCACCGCGTACTCGCTCCTCCTGCCGCTCAAGCGCTCGGTCACCCTCGTCGACGCCGCGGTCCTCGTCGGGATCTTCGCCGCCTACACCTACCGCGTCGCCCGGGCGCCGGCGGAGGCCCCCCACCTCGTGGGCCCGGCCCGGTACCTGGGCACGTTCTCCACGGCCGGGCGACGCGCCTCGGTGGCCGGCCTGTTCCTCGTGTCGGGCCTCGTGATCCTCCTGGTCGCGGAGCGGTTCGCCGAGGCCCTCGTGGGGACCGGGGAGGCCCTGGGGGTGAGCGAGTTCCTGCTCGTCCAGTGGCTGGCCCCGCTCGCCTCGGAGGCGCCGGAGCTGCTCGTGGCGACGCTCTTCGCCTGGCGCCTGAACACCGACTCCGGGCTCGGGACGCTCGTCTCGTCCAAGGTGAACCAGTGGACGCTGCTCGTCGGGACGCTGCCGATCGTGTTCGCCGTGGCCTCGGGGAGCGCCCACGGGCTCCCCATCGACGTCGTCCAGCGCGAGGAGATCCTCCTCACCGCGGCCCAGTCGTTCTTCGCCGTGGCGATCCTCGCGAACCTCTCGATCTCGGCCCGGGAGGCGTGGCTCCTGTTCGTCCTGTTCTGGGCCCAGTTCATCATCGGGGCCCTCGTCCCCGAGTCGGCCCACGGCGTGGAACGGATCGTCGTGTCGGCGATGTACCTCGCGCTCGGCGCCGCGATCCTGCTGCGCGACCGGGGGCGGATCCCCGCGCTGATCCGCGACGGGTTCCGGACCTCCTACGCCGAGCTGTCCGAGGAACGCCCGGCCCGCTGAGGGGCCGGGGCGCCGCCCGGCTAGCATCCGACCGTGGACGTCCGTGGCCTCCTCGACGAGCTCCTCGGGGAGGAGGAGGGGCGGGCCTGCCTGGCGCACCTGCGGGAGCTGCCGGCCCGGGAGCCTCGGCTCGCCCCCCTCGAGGGGCTCCCCGACCTCGTCGCGGACCGGCTCCGCCTCCTCGGGATCGAGGGGCTCTACCCGCACCAGCGCCGGGCCCTGGACGCCCTCCTCGCGGGCCGCAACGTCGTCCTGGCCACCGGGACCGCCTCCGGGAAGACCCTCGCCTACAACCTGGCCTTCGCCACGCTCGCGCTCGAGGACCCCAGGCGGACCGCGCTCTACCTCTTCCCCACGAAGGCGCTCGCCCGCGACCAGCTCCGCCAGGTCCGGGAGCTCAGGCTCCCGCAGGTCAGGGCGGCGGTCTACGACGGCGACACGCCCCGGGCCGAGCGACCCCTGATCCGCCGGAACGCGAACCTCGTCATGACCAACCCCGACATGCTCCACGCCGGGATCCTCCCGGACCACGCGCGGTGGGCCGACTTCTTCCTCCGGCTCTCGCTCGTGGTGGTGGACGAGGCCCACGTCGCCCGCGGGGTCTTCGGCAGCCACGTCGGGCTCGTGCTCCGCCGGCTCCGCCGGCTGGTGGCCCGCTACGGCGGGAGGCCGCGCTTCGCGGCGGCCTCCGCCACCGTGGGGAACCCCGGCGAGCTCGCCGAGCGGCTCACGGGCCTCCCGTTCGAGGCGGTGACCGAGGACGCCTCGCCCCGGGGGGAGAAGCTGTTCGCGCTCTGGAACCCGCCGGTGGTGGACGAGGAGTCGGGGGCCCGCCGCTCCGCGCTCTCGGAGGGCTCGTGGCTCCTGGCGCGCCTCGTGGAGCGCGGGGTCCGGACGATCGCCTTCGCCCGCTCCCGGCGCGCGGCGGAGCTCCTCGCCGAGTTCGCCCGGCGCGAGGTCCCCCCCGACCTGCGGGGCCGCGTCCGCGCGTACCGGGCCGGCTACCTGCCCGAGCTCCGCCGCGAGCTCGAGCGCGCGCTCGGCACGGGGGAGCTCCTCGCCGTCGCCTCCACGACCGCCCTCGAGCTCGGGATCGACATCGGCTCCCTGGACGCCGCGGTGCTCGTGGGCTACCCGGGGACCCGGGCCTCGATGTGGCAGCAGGCGGGGCGCGCCGGCCGGCGGGAGGAGGCCTCCCTCGCGGTCCTCGTGGCCCAGGACGACCCCCTCGACCAGTACCTCGTGACCCACCCGGAGGACCTCTTCGACCGGCCGCCCGAGGACGCGGTGATCGACCCGGGGAACCCGTTCGTCCTCGAGCCCCACCTGGCCTGCGCCGCCCGGGAGCAGCCGCTCGCCGACGAGGAGGTGTCGTTCTTCGGGGAGGGAGCCCCCGCGGCGCTGGCCCGGCTGGAGGAGCGGGGGGAGGTGGTCCGCCGGGGCGGGCGCTACCACCACCGCGGCCGCGGCTCGCCCCACCGGGCCGTGGACATGCGCTCGGCGTCCGGGCGCACCTTCGCGATCGTCGTCGAGGACACCGGCGAGCTCCTCGGGACCGTGGACGAGGCCCGGGCCTTCTGGCAGGTGCACCCGGGGGCCGTGTACCTCCACCAGGGCGAGCAGTACGTGGTGCGCGAGCTCGACCTCGAGGCGGCCGTCGCGGTCGTCGAGCGGGCCGACCCCCAGTACTTCACGCAGGCCGCCGACGTCACCGACCTCGAGGTCGTGGAGGCGATCGACGAGGCGATGACCGGCGACGTCCCGACATCCTACGGGCGGGTCCGGGTGACGGACCGGGTCGTGGGGTTCCGGCGGGTGCTCGTGGCGACCGGCGAGCTCCTGGACATGGTCCCGCTCGAGCTCCCCCCTCGGGAGCTCGAGACCCGCGCCGTGTGGTGGGCGATCCCGGACGCCGTCGTGGAGCGCGCCGGCATCACCCCGGCCGTGCTCCCGGGGGCCGCCCACGCCGCCGAGCACGCGGCCATCGGGCTCCTCCCGCTGGTCGCGACCTGCGACCGCTGGGACGTGGGCGGGGTCTCGACCCCGCTCCACCCCGACACCGGGACCTGCGCGATCTTCGTCTACGACGGGTACCCGGGCGGAGCCGGGATCGCGGAGCGCGGCTTCCGCGCCCGCGAGCGGTGGCTCGAGGCCACCCTGGAGGCCGTGCGGAGCTGCCCCTGCGCCCGGGGGTGCCCCTCCTGCGTCCAGTCCCCGAAGTGCGGGAACGGGAACGAGCCCCTCGACAAGCAGGGCGCCGTCGCCCTCCTCGCGGCGATCCTCGGCCGGCGCTGGGGATAGGGTTGCGCTCCCAGGGAACCGGGAGGGGACCAACGGCGGGTTGACTGCGCAGCGCGTCCGATGGACGCTTCGGCGGGGGCCCGGGAGGGGGCGATGGTGTTCCTCGGAGCCATCCTGGCCGTGCTGGGGGCGGCCTCGGGAGCCCTCGCGATCCTGATCGCGAGGACGCCGGTGGTGGAGGGTGCGCTCCGCCTGAGCCTCGGCGAGCTGCCGGAGGTCGCGATCGCCGAGCCCTGGGTCCCGGTGGCCCTGGCGGCCGCCACCGCGGCCACGTCGCTCCTGCTCGCCCTGGCCACCGGGCTCTTCGTCGCCGCCTTCCACCGCTCCCGCTCCGAGCTGATCCGACGGATCTCCGGGGACAGCGCGAGCCTGGAGGCCCGGGCCCGCCTCCTCCGCGAGCGCGTCGCGTTCCTCGAGGAGCGGGTGGAGGTCCTGGAGCGGACCCGGGCGGAGCTCGAGGCGCGCAAGCGCGATCTCGAGGCGGAGCTCGCGGACCTCGACGATCGGCTCGAGCGACGGCGGGCGGCCCTCCGCCTGGCGCAGCGCGGCGGCGTGGTGTCGACCCCCGAGGTCGCGGGCGGGGACGCCGCGGCGGGGGAGCCGGCGCAGCCCGGCGGGAACGGGTAGCCGCCCCACGGACCGCCCGCCGCGCGGATACCCTTCGGGCGTGCGTCCCTACGTCGCGGTGTGCGGACCGTCCGCGGCCAGCGAGGAGGAGCTCGCCTGGGCCGAGGAGGTCGGTCGGCTCCTGGCGAGGGCCGGGGCCGTGCTCGTGTGCGGCGGGCTCGGGGGCGTGATGCACGCGGCGGCCCGCGGCTGCCAGGCCGAGGGCGGGACCTCGGTGGGGATACTCCCCGGGGAGGACCGGCGGAGCGGGAGCCCGCACCTCACGGTGGCCGTGGCCACCGGGATGGGCGAGGCCAGGAACGCGCTGATCGTCCGGACGGCGGACGTGGTCATCGCGATCTCGGGCGAGTTCGGCACGCTCTCGGAGATCGCCCTGGCCCGGAAGATCGGCCGGCCCGTGGTCGGCCTCCGCACCTGGGAGCTCTCCAAGGCGGGCGCGCCGGTCGAGGCCGTGGTGCGGGTCGACTCCCCGGCCGAGGCCGTGGCCAGGGCCCTCGAGCTGGCCCCGAGCCGCCCCCAGGCCTAGGCGAGGAGCCGCCGGGCGAGCCCGAGCGCCGCCCGCCGCTCGCCCGGCTCGAGGCCGACGGCGAGGAGGGCCGCGAGGAAGGCGCCGCCGCCCACGACGATCATCGCGGAGAGGTGCAGGAGCCACCGGCCGTCGGGCAGGATCGCCTCGACGGCGGCCATCGCGACGCCCCCGAGGGCGGCCGGGGCGAGCAGGCGGAGGTAGCGCCGGTCGTAGGGCTGGATGCCCACGAAGCGGCGCACGAGGAGCAGACGGGCGAGGTTCGAGGCGACGAGCGTCGTCGCCTGGGCGATCGCCGCGCCCTCGATCCCCAGGCGGGGGGCGAGGACCAGCGCCAGGCCGACGTCGAGCGCGACCGAGCCCGCGTAGATCGCGAGGTCCCAGCCCGTCCTCCCGACCATGATCAGGATGAAGCCAGCGGCGCCCACCGCCACGTTCACGGCCTGGCCCACCGCGAGGATCCGGAGCGCGGCGGTTCCGGTCTCGAACCTCGCCCCGAACACGTGGAGGGCCTCGGCCGGCGCCACCAGCAGGACGAGCAGCACGGGGATGGTGGCGGCCACGGTCCAGCGGGTCACGGTCTTGTACAGCCCGTCGAGCTCCTCGGTCCGGCCCCGCGCGTGGAGGTCGGCCACGTAGGGGCTGAACATGTAGCTCACGGCGGTGAGGAACAGGACGAGGGCGAAGCCGAGCTGGACCGCCGCGGCGTAGACGCCACGCTCGTCCGGGGCGAGGTACGGGTAGGCCACGAAGTAGTCGGCGCGGAAGAGGAGCTGCGAGAGGAGCGCGGCCGGCGCCCGGGGCGCCCCGTAGCGGATCAGGGCCCGGAGCTCCCCGGGCTCGGGCGGGAGGGAGCCGTGGGGGCGCGCCGCCCGCCGCCAGACGAGCGCCGCGGCCGCCGTGGCCACCACCCACGAGAGGGCGTACGCCGCCACGGTGGCGGTGACGGTCCTCGAGAACGCCCACGCCAGGAGGGTGAGGACGAGCCACGAGACCGGCTGGCCCGTCCACTGCACGGCGAGCGTCGGGCCCATGCGCTTCAGGCCTCGGGTGGCCCCCAGGTAGACCTGGGAGAGCGCGACGAAGGGGATGGCCGCCGCCACCGCCAGGAACGACGCCCGCGGCACGCCCACGAACCGCCCCGACAGCGCGTCGGCCCCGACCGCGATGGCCGCCGCGACCGGGATGCTCGCGACGGCCGCGACGGCCGCGGCCCGGGCCACCACGCCCCCGATCCTCCCGGCCTCCCCCTTGCCGACGTCGATCGCGACCCGCCGGACGGCGGCGTGGTCCATGCCGAACCGGGTCCCCGCCCCCGCGACGAACGCGAGCTGCGTGGCGAGCGTGACGACGCCGAGGGCGCGTCGCCCCTCCTCCCCGAAGGCCCGGGCGATCAGCACGTTCATCCCGAACGTGAGGAGGACGTAGACCGAGAGCCCGAGGATGTTCTGGCCGGTCCCCGCGAGGATCCGCGCCCGGTCCGAGCGCCTCGGGGCGCCCGCGCCGACCCCACGGTCGAACTCCGGGGTGGGCGACCCCTCGGGCGGCGCGCCTGGCTCCACGGGCGACCAGTATCGCCGAGCGCACGGCCCCCGACCCCATCCCTTCCGGCGCCGAGGGGCCGGGGGGGCCACGGCGGCATCGCGCGCCGCCGCCGCCCATGATCCCGAGCGGGACCCCTGGCGCGGGCAGGGGCCGCCGGGGTAAGGTTCGGTAAGGCGGTCTCGCCGGATGGACGATCGTCCGACCTCGAACGGCCCTCCGGGTCCCGGGTCCCAGGGGGCGACGCGGCCCCTCGGTGTCGTGATCGTGGAGCCGCTCCCCGTGATCCGCGCCGAGCTCGCTCGCCTCGCCGAGGACCAGCCCGACATGGAGCTCCTGGCGGCGGTGGGCTCGGTCGGCGAGGCCGTCTCGGCGGTCCGGCCGATCCGACGCAGCCGCCTCGTCTTCGTGATCTCGCTGGGGCTCGCGGACGACCGAGGATCGTTCTGGTTGATCCGCTCCCTCCGGGAGCGGTTCCCCGGGGCCACGATCATCGCCTGCGGGGGGAACGTCGACCCCGAGACGATCTCGAGGGCGCTGTTCGTCGGGGCCGACGGCTACGTCGACGAGGGCGTCTCCCCGAGGGACTTCCTCGAGGCGCTGCGGGCGGCCGCGGACGGGGGGGTCGTGCTCCTCGGCCCGGGCCAGCGGCCGCGCCGGGCGCGGGAGCGCCCTCCCCTCCGGGAGGAGCTCGAGCGCACGCTCACGATCAGCGAGCTCGGCGTGCTCACCGGCGCGGCCCAGGGCCTGTCGCTCCCGGAGATCGGCCGACGCCTCGGCCTGGCCGAGCGCACCGTCCGGGAGGGCCTCCAGCGGATCTACCGGAAGCTGGACGTCGCCGGGCCGATCGCGGCCCTGCGGATCGTCCTCCGCTCCGGCCTCGTCGTCGTTCACACGCCCTGAGGGAGCCCCTAGTCGATGTAGCCGAGGGACCGGAGGCGGTCCTCGATCTCCCGGGCCTCCGGCTCCGTCAACGGGCCGCCGCGCCCGAGCGGCTGGACGAGGCGGATCCGGTGGCCGTCGGGGTCCAGCACGCAGGCCTCCCGCTCACCCCACGGCCGATCCGTGGGCTCCTCCGCGACCACCCACCCAGCCCCGCGGAGCCCCTCCACGGCCGCGTCCACGTCCGCCACCGCGAACACCGGGAGCGCCACCTGGGCTCCCCTCTCGCGGGGCGGGCGCTCGTCGTCCTCCGCCGCGTGGAGGAGGAGCATCACGCCGCCGCCGGCGTCGAAGCCCGCGACGTGCCCCGGCTCCTCGTAACGGAGCTCCAGGCCGAGGGATCCCCCGTAGAAGCGCTTCGCGCGCTCGAGGTCGCGCGAGCGGAGGATCACCGCGTGGAGCCGCGCGCCCATGGCCCTCCTCTGCCGGATGGTACCGCCACCGCGGCCCGGGCCCGCGCCGTCGCGCAGAGGGGGTCGCGAAGGGCGCCCGCCCCCACGGGACGGGCTCCACCGGCGCTCGCCGCGCCCGGCTACTCGAGGTAGCCGAGCCCCCGGAGGTGCTCCTCCATCTCGTCCGCCTCGGTGTCCGACACCGTGGGGCCGTCGGGGGTCGCCGCGGCCGCGGCCCGCTCCCCCGCCGCCAGGCTCGCCCCGGCCCCGACCAGCTCGTGGAGCACGCGTCCCCTGCGCTCGACGGTGGACGGCGCGCCGAGGGCCGCGAGGATCGTCGGCGCGAGGTCCACGAGCCGCGGCTCGCCCTCGAACGGCCGGACCTGGGGCCCCGCCGCGACGATCACGCCCTCCGGGCGGTGGTCGCCGGAGACCCAGTCGGCGTCCTCGATCGCGCTCTTCGCGTGGGTGAGCGAGTAGCCCTCGGCCGGCTCGAGGAGGATGTCGGGCGCCCGGTCCGCGTAGCGCCCCTTGAAGACCTCCTCCCGGAGGCGCACCGCCTTGAACGGCGAGCGGCCGGTGGCGGGGTCCCGGAACGACGCGAGCCGCTCGGCCACCTCGTCCCGGAGCCGCTCGTAGTCGGCCGGGTCCACGATCCCCGCCGGCTCCCTCCCCGCGAGGTTGATCGAGACCCCCTCGCCGGTCGATCGGATCGAGGTGTACGCGCGGGTCCGGCGCCAGTTGACGGCCTGGGGGAGCGAGACCTTCCCGTGGAGCCCGAGGACGTCGTACACCTTCCGCGCGATCTGCCGGACGACCCCCCACTGCATCGGCCCGAACACGAGGTTCGAGGCGGAGAACTCGAGGTAGCCGAGCTCGTGGAGCACGTGGTCCATGTGGAGCGCCCGGGTGCAGGACTGGAACCCGTGGTCGGACATGAAGATCACGAGGTCGTCGTCCCGGGCCCGCGAGAGGAACGACCCGAGGGCCTCGTCGAGCTGGCGGTACACGGCCCGGACCTTGGCCGCCAGGGCGCTCGCGCGGAGCTCGGGGTAGTCGGGGTGGTCGGGCGAGACGTACTGCGAGAGGCAGTGCTGGGTCCGGTCCACCGAGACCCAGACCGAGCAGAACAGGTCCCACTCGGTCTCGTCGAGGAGCCGCTCGCACGCGCGGATCCGCCGGCCGGTCACCTCGAGGGCCTCCTCGAGGTAGGCCTCCGGCCGGTGGCGGAACGTCGTCCACGACATCCCGTTGATCGGCCAGAGCACCCCGGCGGCCTCGAGCTCGGCCGCGAGCTCCGGCGGGTGGGTGAACGCGCGGCCCTTGGGCAGGACGCCGCCGGCGATCACCTTCCCCCGCACCGCGGGGGGCGGGAACATGAGCGGCACGTCGGCGTAGATCGCCGTCCTCCCCGCGGCCGAAAGGTCCTCGGCGAAGGTCCGCTCCCCGATCGACCGGTAGGTGACCGGGAACTGCTTCGTGCTCCCCGGGACCCGCTCCAGGATGTCGTAGACGCCGTGGTCGGCGGGGTCCACGCCGGTGAGGAACGAGGGCCACGCCGCCCAGGAGTGGGTGGGGACCGTGGAGCGGAGCACGGCCCGCTGCCCGCGGTCGATCAGCGCCTGCAGGTTCGGCAGGTCCCCCCGCTCGAGCAGCGGGTCCAGGATTCGCCAGTCGGCGCCGTCCCACCCGATCAGCAGCACTCGACCCATGCGCGCGCCCCCGAGGTGCGGTCGTAGGAACCCGGGCAGTGTACCGAAGGGGGCCCGCCGGCCCCGGGCTTGGGACGCCGCCGCTCACGAGCCGGGGCCCGATCGGCCCGCCGTGACCGGGCCGCGGCGGCCCGGGAGGCGGTCCACGACCCCCGCGAGGGCCGGGTCGGACCCGTAGACCAGCAGGGCGAGCATCGCCCCGTAGATCGGGAGGTGCCCGATCAGCTCCTCGGCGCCGAGGAAGAAGAGGGTCGCGTTGAACGGTATCCCCGCGGCGATGACCGCGAGCTGGGGCAGGGTGCCGGAGATCACGAGCAGGCCGAACAGCAGCTCCACCGCGCCGGCGATCCGGACGAACGCCACGTCCCCCACGTCGAGCCCGAGCGTGCGCAGGATGTTGAACGCCGGGAACCGGTCCAGGAACGCCAGGGCGAGCGCGGGACGGGCGAGCTTCTCCGTGAAGGCCAGCACCACGAGCGCCGCGCCGACGAGCAGCCGGAGCCAGGACACCGCCCGCTCGACGAGCGCCTCCGCCACCGGGGCGGCCCCCCAACGGTCGGCCCCCGGGGGGAGGAGCGCCAGGAACAGCGCGATCCCGAGGAGGTCCATCCGCTCGAGGATCGCGACGACGCCGTAGCGGAGCATCCCGAGGGGCCCGGCGGCGACCACGGCGAACGCGGCCCCCCGGACCCGGAACCCGCTGATCAGCCACACCCCGAGGACGCCCTCGGCGATGCGGAGGGCCGCGCCGGACGGGCTCTCCGGCAGGGCCAGGGCCGGGGCCAGGTAGGTGTCCCGGGCGGCCTGGGCGAGGAGCGAGACGCCGGCGTGGACCGCGAGGAGCCTGGGGACCCAGGGGGAGAGCCGGCCCAGGGGCGAGAGGAAGGCGAGCTCGGGGCGGGGGAGGCGTCGCCCGACCAGCCGCCAGGCCACGGCGCCGAGGACCGCCGCGGCGATCAGCCCGATCGTCGCGGGCCGGGCCGCGAACCCCCAGTCGTACGGAGGTCGCGCCGACGTGAACCAGGTCTCGTGGGGGAGGAGGCCCCCGATCCGTGGCACGGGCCCAGGCTACCCGCGTCCCGACGCGTCCGGCCCGCCCGGCGACGTTCCGGCCCGCCGGCCCATGCTGACCTACCCCGCACGCGCCGCCGGCCCCGCCCCGAACCGGCCGACCAGGACCTGGCCGGCGAACGCCACGTCCTCGGGAGGGGACCCCGCGGGCAGGTTGAAGATCAGCCCGTCGAGGCCGGCGTCGAAGAACGCCTGGACCTCCTCGGCCACGGCGTCGGGGTCGCCGACCGTGCTCCGCGCCCGCAGCGTCTCCTCCTCCACGCCGAGCCGCCGGGCCCGCTCCCGCTGACGGCGCCGCGCCTCCTCCATGGTCGGGGCCAGCACGAGGGTCCCGAGGCGGGTCTTCGTGATCGTCGCCGGGTCCCGGCCGACCTCCTCGCAGTGCCGCGCGAGCACGTCCAGCTTGGCCCGCACCTCCCCCGCGCTCCCGAAGAGGTTGCAGCCGTCGGCGTAGCGGGCCACCAGCTGGAGCGTCCGCCGCTCCCCGCCCCCCCCGACCAGGATCGGGGGGCCGCCGGGCTGGATCGGCCGGGGGAGGTTCCGCGCGCCCCGCACGCGGTGGACGCGGCCCTCCACGGTCGCCTCCGGCTCGGCGAACATCGCCCGGCAGATCCGGAGGGCGTCCTCCAGCCGGTCGAACCGCTCGCGGGTGGACGGCCAGTCGTAGCCGTAGCGGACCGCCTCGTCCTCGTTCCAGGCCGCGCCGATGCCCAGGATCGCCCGGCCCGCCGAGACCACGTCGAGGGTGGTCGCGATCTTCGCGAGGAGCGCCGGGTTGCGGTAGACCACGCCCGTCACGAGCGCCCCCAGCCGGATCCTCGACGTGCGGGCGGCCACCCCGCCGAGCAGCGTGTAGCACTCGAGCATCGGCTCCTCGGCCGCCCCGACGCTCGGGATCTGCTGGAAGTGGTCCATCACGAAGAACGCGTCGAACCCCGACGCCTCGGCCGTCCGGGCGAGCTCGGACACCCGCTCGAACAACCGCTCGTCGGGGAGGCCCGGGAACGAGAAGCTCGGGAGCTGCAACCCGAACCTGAGCACGGCGATCGCCTCCCTTCCGACACCCGACGATCCCGACGTGAGTCACGTCGACCGCAAAGGGTAGGCTCGATCCGGATGCTGGGCCGGGGGACCTCGGGGCGGTGAAGGCGTCGCGCGGTGCGCTGATCGCCGCCGCGGCCGGCATCCTCGCCATCCTCGCCGGCGCGTTCCTCCTGATCCCGGGCCCCCAACCGCCGCCGTCGCCCTCCACCGGCCCCTCCCCCTCCCCCCCGCCTCCGGCCGGCCCTCGCGTCCGCTTCGAGCTCGGCAGGGTCCGGGGGCTCGGCCCCCTGGACGGGGTGCGTCCCCGGCAGCTGCGCCGTCCCGCGCGGGCCGTGGCGAGGCTCGTCGCCGGCCTGTACGAACTGGGGTTCGTGGACCCATCGGCCTGGGCCGGCGGCCGGTTCCCCGGGATCGAGCGGTTCTTCGTCGGGCCGGCTCGGGAGGAGGCTCGCCGGGACCTCGCTCGCCTCACGCTCGGGCGCGCGGTCCGACACCTATCGGCGGTCGAGCCGCGGCGGGCCCGCCTCCGCGTTTCCTTCCTCGTCGACCGGCGCGGACGGCCCCTGTCCGCGGTGGCCTCGGCGCGGTTCGCGGCGACCGGCCTCGCCGAGGACGGCACCGAGGTTCCCGTCCGGCACCAGGGCGACTACACGCTCAGGAAGACCCCCCGGGGATGGCGGATCGTCGCCTACGACGTGCGGGCCAGGGTGCCGGGCGACCGCCAGGCGCGCCGCCCACGGGCCGGGTCCTGGCCGGCCCTCCGCGGAGGACCGCTGTTCGTCCTCGTGATCGGCACCGATGCGCGGCCGGGCTGGTCGATCGAGCGGAGCCGGGCGGACTCGATCCACATCGTCGGCGTGAACCCCGCCCAGCGGCGAGCCTCGATCGTCGGGATCCCCCGGGACTCGCTCGTCCAGATCCCGGGGGCCGGCCTCGGGAGGATCAACGCGGCCACCACGATCGGCGGGCCCGAGCTCCTGGTGCGCACGGTGGAGGCCCTCACCGGGATCCGGATCGACGCCTGGGTCCTCACGGGCTTCGACGGGTTCCGCCGCGCGGTGGACTCGATCGGCGGCATCCAGCTCCGCATCCCCTACGCGATGGATGACCCCTTCTCCCGGGCCTCCTTCCGCCCAGGGGTGACCCGGCTGTCCGGGCGAGAGGCGCTCGCGTTCTCGCGGGACCGGCACGACCCTCCGGGTGGGGCCGTGGGGAGGTCGCTCAACCAGGGCCGGCTTATCCTCGCCGCCCTCCGGGGGTTCCGGGCCGACCTGCGGCGCGACCCGCGCACGCTCCTTCGGTGGGCCCTGGTGGCGGCCCGCTTCCTCCGAACCGACCTCTCCCTGCGCGAGGCGCTCGACCTCCTGCTCGCGGCCCCGACGATCGAACCGGCGCGGGTGCGCGTGCGGGTCGTCTCGGGGACCGGCACCACGATCGGCGGCGCCAGCGTGATCAGGCTCGGCGCCGAGGCGACGGCCACCTTCCGGGACCTCCGGGACGACGCGATCCTCGATGGCTAGGAGGCCCGCTCGGGCTCCCGCATCCACCGGTAGCCGAGCCCGGTCTCGGTGAGGATGTACGTGGGGTGCGCGGGGTCGTCCCCGAGCTTCCTGCGCAGCTGCTGGACGTACACCCGGAGGAGGTGCGGATCGCCCTCGTAGGCGGGCCCCCACACCTTCCGGAGCAGCCAGGCGTGGGTGAGCAGCTTCCCCGGGTTCGCGACCATGACCTCCAGCAGGCGGAGCTCGGTGGCGGTGAGGTGCACCGGCTCGCCGTCGATCCGCACCAGCCGGCGGGCGAGGTCGACCTCCAGGGGCCCGAACCGGAGCGCGGGCCCGTCGGCCGTGGGCCGCACGCGCCGCCGGACCGCGCGCAGGCGTGCCAGGAGCTCCGGCATCGCGAAGGGCTTCACGAGGTAGTCGTCGGCCCCGGCATCGAGCGCCGCCACCTTCTCCTGCTGGGCGTCCCGGACCGAGAGCACCACCACGGGAACGTCGGACCACGCCCGGAGCCGCCGGATCACTTCGTGCCCGTCGATCCCGGGGAGCCCGAGATCGAGGACGACCGCGTCGACCGCGTTCGCCGCGAGCACGGCGAGCGCCGTCTCCCCGTTGCCCGCGGTGAACACCTCGTAGCCGTGGGTCCGCAGCCCCGTCCGGAGCGCCCGGAGGATCTGGGGGTCGTCGTCCACCACGAGCACGCGGTCGGCCGGCATCACTTCGAGAGCGGCAGCTGGAACGCGACGCAGGTCCCGCCCCCCGGCGCGTCCTCGATCCAGATCCTGCCTCCGTGGGCCTCCACGAGCGCCCGCGCGATGGACAGCCCCAGCCCCGTCCCACGGTCGCGGCCCGCGCCGCGCACGAACGGCTCGAAGACCCGCTCGCGCTCCCCGCGGGGGATCCCGGGCCCGTGGTCGGAGACCCGCACCTCCACCCACCGCTGCCACCGGGCCGCGGAGACCGTGATCTCCGAGCCCGGTGCGTGCTGCGCGGCGTTCTCCAGGAGGTTCCCGAGCACCTGGTCGATCTGGCCGACGTCCATCGGCACGTCCGGGATGTCGTCCCGCAGCATGAGCCGGACGACCCGGTCCCGGAGCAGCGGCTGGAGGCGGGCCACGGTGCCCTCGACGACGTCGGCGATGGCGGCCGGCCGCTTCTGGGGCTCCAGGGCCCCGGCCCTGGCGCGGGCCAGCTGCATCAGGTTGCCGACCAGCCGGTCCAGGCGCTCGGCCTCCTCACGGATCGTCTCGAGCGCCTCCTTGCGGTCGGCCTCGCTGAACGTCGCCGACCCGTCGAGGAGGTTGGTCACGGCCGCGGTGATAGAGGCGAGCGGGGTCCTGAGGTCGTGGGTGACCGCCGAGAACAGCGCCGCACGGAGGGTGCTGGCCTCGGCGTCGGCCTGGGCCCGGCTGGCCTCGGAGGCCAACCGGGCCGCCTCGATCGCCAGGGCCACCTGGGAACCGAGCGCTCGCGCGAAGGCCTGGGCCGCCTCCGGGACCTGGGGTCGGCCGGCCCGGGGAACCATCCTGATGAGCCCGACCTGTCGCTCCTTCGTCCGCACCGGGACCGTCGTCACCTCCCGGGCCTGCGGCGTCTCCCCCTGCGCGAACGCCGCGGGGCCGCCCTCCACCTCGACCTCGCACCGGGCCAGGTCGAACAGGGCGACGGACGCGCGCGCCACGTCCTGCAGCACGGCATCGACCGCCTCGCCCGCGAGGAGCCGCTCCCCGGCCGCCTGGAGCAGTCGGGCCTCCCGTTCCCGCCTGAGCGCGGCCTCCCGCTCCCGGAGCGCCGAGGACAAGAGGGTCGCCGCCCCCAGCGAGACGACCAGGAACACGACGAGCGCGACGAGGTCCTCGGCGCGCTCCACCCGGAGCGTGTGGACGGGCTCGGTGAAGAAGAAGTTCAGCCCGAGGAACGAGAGCACGGAGGCGACCACCCCGGCGGGCGCGCCACCCACCACCGCCGCGCCCATCGCCGCCGGCACGTACAGGAGGGCCGCGATGGTCGGCGAGACGTCACCAGGGAGGGAGGCGAGGGCGGTGACCGCGAGGGGCGCTCCCACCCCCGCGAGGAGCGTCCGCCCGCCGCCCCGTCGAACGCGGGACCACGCGGCGTCCATCATCTCCACAGGGTGGTACGGGCGGCCGGGTGGGGCAACGGGCCCCTCCGTTCCCTGACAGGATCCTGATGCGCGCGCCCCGCCCGCTGACGCCCCGCAGACGCTCGCGGCGGGAGACTCGCGGGTGGGTCGATGGTGCTCGCCACGTTCCTCCTCGGTCTGCTCGCCGGGACCGCCCTCGGGGTCGTCTCCTATCCCCTCCTCGTCGGATGGGTCGCAGCGAGGGAGCACGCGGCGGCCTCCAGGAGGGTGCCCGCCTCCCCACGAGCGCGGAGGGTCGTCCACCCGGGCCCTCGACCGCGCCCAGCCGATGGATCCCGGCGTCCGGCGACGTCGTAAGCTCGTCGGGGGTCGGGCGGGGGGAGGCCACGACGGCGACGGTCCACGTCCTGCACGAGGGCTACGTCCGCGGTGAGCGGGTGGCGTCGACCGTGGGTCTGGTCCGGGACGACGACGCGCTCGTCGTGATCGATCCCGGCATGGTCCCCGACCCCGCCGCGATCCTCGATCCGCTCGCTGCGCTCGGCGTCCGCCCCGAGGAGGTCACGGACGTCGTCCTGTCCCACCACCACCCCGATCACGCGCTCCACGCCGGCCTGTTCGCCGCGGCCCGTGTCCATGACCACTGGGCGTGGTACCGCGGCGACCTGTGGACGCACCGAGGCGCGGAGGGGTTCCACGTGTCGCGGGACGTCGAGCTCGCCTCCACCCCTGGGCACACCCGGGAGGACCTCACGACCGTCGTGCGCACCGACGAGGGGGTCGTCGCGTTCACCCACCTCTGGTGGGCGGCGGACGGACCCCGGGAGGATCCCCTGGCCGAGGACCCCGCCGCGCTGCACGCGAGCAGGGCTCGGATCCTCGCGCTCCCGGACCTCGTCCGGATCATCCCCGGCCACGGCGCGCCCTTCGCGCCCGGCCCGTCGACGCCCCGCTGACCGCTCCCGCGCCTCAGGCCCGACGGCCGCACGCGCACCGCCCGCCGCAGGCGCAGCCTCCGCCCCCGCCCCCGGCCGCCGAGGTGGCGAACGGCGAGATGAGCCGTGTGACCGAGGTGCTGCCGCAGGACGGGCAGGCCGGGTCGGCCGCGGTCCGGGCCAGCAGCTCCT
>DATLZM010000070.1:0-4330 GCA_035573995.1 Actinomycetota bacterium
GGGTCGAACCCCACCCCGTCGTCGGAGACCTCGAAGCCCAGCTCCCCGGCCGTGGCCCAGAGCCGGACGGTCGCCCGGGACGCGTCCGCGTACTTCGCCACGTTCTGGAGGGCCTCGAGCACGCAGAAGTAGACGGCCGACTCGACCTCCTGGGGGTAGCGGCCGATCCCCTCGGCCTCCACCTGGACCGGCAGGGGCGCCTTCCGGGCCTGGGCACCGAGCGCGGCGGGGAGGCCCCGGTCGGCGAGGAGCGGCGGGTAGATCCCCCGGGCCAGGTCGCGGAGCTCGTCGAGCGTCTCGGTGGCCAACCCGGCGAGTTCCTCGAGCACGGCGCCGGCCGCCCCCGGCTCGGCGCCGGCGAGGCGCGCCGCCCGGTCGACGGTGGCCCGCATCTCGAGGAGTTGCCGCTCGGGACCCTCCCGGATCTCTCGCTCCAGGCGCCGGCGCTCCTCATCGCGGGCCGTGACGAGCCGTTCCCGGGAGCGCCGGAGGTCCGTCGCCTGGGCCGCCAGCTCCTCCAGCCGGGCCTCCAGCTCGGCCGCGAGCCCTGCGTTCCTGAGGGCCAGGCCCGCCTGCGAGGCGAGGTCTTCCAGCAGCCGGCGCTCGCCGGGCGTGAGCGGGTCGCCGGGGACCTTGGCCACGGCGATCTCGCCCACCGGCTCGTCCCGGTGCGTCACGGGGACGAGCACGGCGCCCGGCGGCTCCGGTGCCTCCGGGGGCCAGGTCGCGCTCCGCTCGCGCCCGTCGCGGAGCCGGAGGGCCACGCGCCCCCAGGCGGCACCCGCGCCACGGGCCGCGACCTCCGCCATCGCGGGCAGGGTCTCCTCCACCGAGAGCGTGTCCGCCATGCGGTGGGCGAAGCCGGCCATCACCTCGTACGGCGTGGCGCGTTCCCCGTAGACCAGTCGGTTGGCGACCCGCTGGACACGCTCCCGGATGGGGTGGAGCGCCACCGCCACGACCGCCGTGGCTCCGATCTGGAGCAGGAGACCGGGCTCTCCCACGCCGCCCAGCAGGGAGCCGAGCCCCACGACGATCGCCACGTAGACCGCGGTGATGAAGGCGGCGAGCGTGCCGAAGACGACGGCCTTGTTGATCACGAGGTCGATGTCGTAGAGACGGTGCCGCACGATCGCGATCCCGCACGCGATCGGGATGAAGGCCAGGGCCAGGGACGTCGCCAGACCGCCGGCGTCCGAGCGGTCGAAGGCCGGGACCGCCGTGGCGAGCGCGATGGACGCGGCGAGGACGCCCGCCGCGAAGACGAACCACTTGAGCTGGAGGCGCTCGTCGCCCCGCGACCGCCGGAACCGGAGGAACAGCGAGACCGCGGCGGCCACCAGCGTCCCGCCGAAGACCATCGAGAACGCCTGGAAGAGGGCCGTCCGCTCGATGTCCCGGACGTCGGGCCAGCCGATGCCGATGGGGTTCTGAACGGTGCGGCCCGCGGCCGAGAGCGTCGGCTGCAGCGCGGCGGCGATTGTGATCGCGCCCGTGGCGAGCACGGCGAGCCACAGGACGGGGCGCCATCGGCGCGAGGGCAGGCCCGAGGGGAAGAGCAGGAGCGTGAACACCGTGGCCATCGCGAGGAGGGGGTACCAGAACCAGGCCTGGGTCCAGGCGGCGAGCACGCCGAGGGTGGAGATCGGACCGGCGCTGGAGAACGCCATCTCCGCGTAGGTCTCGCCCACGGCTCCCACGGCGACCAGCGTCCCGATGCCGATGAACAGCCAGCCGATCGGGTTGCGGGGGCGCCTCGACGCGACCACGGCGCCGACCGTGGGGAACGCCGTGAACGCCAGGAGGAGCGGGACGTCCTGGAGCAGGTCGCCGCTCACCGCGGCCCCGCCGACCGCGAGGCTCCAGCCCAGCCCGAGGGCGAAGAGCCCCCAGAGCCCCCAGGCCAGCGCGGCGGCGGGCCGAGGCCTCACGGGGCCCGCTCCGGAACGTTCATCGGGACCTCTCCCTCCACGGTGGTCCCG
Organism: Actinomycetota bacterium; assembly: GCA_035573995.1. Classification (GTDB taxonomy): domain Bacteria; phylum Actinomycetota; class UBA4738; order UBA4738; family HRBIN12; genus DATLZM01. The sequence goes on from DATLZM010000070.1 coordinate 1,983, forward strand.
CGGCCCGGCGCGGAGCGCACCTCGAGGTGTCCTCCCAAGGCCTCCACCCGGTCGGCCATGTTGCGCAGGCCCGACCCGCCGGGAACCGCGGCCGGGTCGAACCCCCTCCCGTCGTCCCGGACCGAGAAGGACAGGCGGCCCGCGACCTCGGCGAGCCGGATCCGGACCTCGCGCGCCCGGGCGTGCTTCACGGCGTTCTGGAGCGCCTCCAGGCAGGCGAAGTACACCGCGGCCTCGGTCTCGATCGGCCGTCGGGCGAGCCCGTCGGCCTCGACCCGTACCGGCACGCCGGCCAGCCCGGCCTGGGCCTGCAGGGCGGCCACGATCCCCCGCTCCTCGAGCACGGCGGGGTAGATCCCCCTGGCCAGGTCCCGGAGCGTCTCGAGCGCCAGGTCGATCTCGGCGCGGAGCTCCTGCAGGAGCCCGGTGGCCCGCTCCGCGTCCCGGGACAGCAGGTCCCGGGCCAGGCGGAGCTTCACGGCGAGCGCGACGAGGTGCTGCTGCGCGCCGTCGTGGATGTTCCGCTCGAGCCTCCGCCGCTCGGCGTCGTGCGCGGCGACGATCCGCTGGCGGGACGCCCGCAGCTGCTCGGCCTGGGCCGAGATCTGCTCCAGGCGGACCTGCAGCTCCTCGGTGAGCCGGACGTTACGGAGGACGAAGCCGGCCTGCTTCGCCAGGTCCCGGAGGAGCGCGTCCTCCGCGGGCGTGAGCGGCTCCCCGGGCGGCTTGGCGACCGCCACCACGCCCAGGAGGTCGCCCCGGTGCTGGACCGGCACGAGCTCGGTGGCGCCGGGGACCACGGGGATCCTGGCATCGGCCAGTGGGAGCGTTCCCGGCCGCTCACCCTCGGCGTCCTCCGGCCAGGCCCCGCCCACCCGGAGCTCGTTCCCCACGCGCAGCCAGACCTCCGCCCGGACCGCTCCCGTCCCTTCCCCGATCACGCGCGCCGCCCGAGGCAGCACGTCCTCGGTGGCGTAGGTGCCCGCGGCCCTGGACGCGAAGCGGGCCAGCACCTCGTAGGGCTCGGCCCGCTCGCCGTACACGAGGCGGTTCGCCAGGCGGCGGGCCCGCTCCCGGACCGGCTGGAAGGCGAGCGCGACGAGGGCGGTGGCCGCGACCTGCAGCGCGAGGTCGGCCTGGGTCCTGCCGAGCAGTGTCCCCGCGCCGACCACGACCCCGACGTAGACGACCGTGATGAAGCCGGCGAGGGCTCCCACGACGACCGTCCTTCGGATGACGACGTCGATGTCATAGAGACGGTGCTTCAGGATCGCGATGCCGACCGAGACCGGGAGGGAGACGATCGATAGCCCGGCGGCGAGCTGAAGGAGGAGGGGCGGAGAGTCGAGCACGTTCGACGGGACGAAGAACACGAACACGAGGGCGGCCGCGTAGACGAACCACTTCATCTGCTGGCGCAGCTCGCCGGTCGAGCGTCGGAAGCGCTTGACGAGCAGGATCACGGAAGAGGCGACGCAGGGGATCAGCGAGAAGAACCCGATGCTTTCGAGCAGCCCCGTGACCCACTCCGGGGTGGCGAAGGGGAGCGGGTTCCGAACCGTCGGCGCTGCGTACAGGGTCGGTTCGGTGAGGCCGCCCAGGAAGCTCGCCGCGACGGCGGCCACGGCCACGTGCGCCGTGACCCGCTCCCACCGCGTCGTGAGGCGGCCGCTCGGGAACAGCAGGAACAGGAAGACCGAGGTGAACGCGAGGTCGGGGAGCCAGAGCGCGTCCCCGAGGACCCCCATCGCGGCACCGCCGGGCAACGAGCCGCGGTCCGTGTCGAGCGCGTGGTACGCGTAGGAGCTCGTGAGGTTGGCGAGGGCGAGCGCGGTGCCGGCCACCCCGAACAGCCACCCGATCCGATGCTCCGGGTGCTTCGAGACGATCAGAGCGCCGATCAGCGTGAACACCAGGAACCCGAGGCCGATCGCGATCTGGGCCCCGACCGTCGTCGGGGAGACGACCTCGAACGTGCCCGTCGGCGGACCGGAGCGCGCCAGGATCGCGAGCGCCGCCGCGTGCATCAGCGCGGCGAGCGCCACGAGCGACCACGCGAGCTGGGAGGCGGTCCGCCTGGTCACCAGGTCACCGCCGCGCGGGGAGTTCCGCCCGCCGTCGAGGACGCGAACGTCGTCTCATCGTCCCGGTGCTCGCTCCGCGGGGAGCCGTCCGTGGATCCTCGTTCCGCGGCCCGGGACGGAGTCGACCTCGAGCACGCCGCCCAGGGCCTCGATCCGGTCCGACATGTTCTGCAGGCCCGTCCCCCGGCGCGTGGCGGCAGGCTCGAACCCCCGCCCGTCGTCCTCCACCTCGAACCGCAGCTCCCCGTCACCCGGGGAGATCCG
>DATLZM010000071.1:0-4032 GCA_035573995.1 Actinomycetota bacterium
CGCCACCGCCCGCCTACCAGCGGTTCCTCGAGAACCGTCTGCGGGAGGCCTTCGGGCTCCGGGGCGTGCCGATCCGACTCGCCTTCCGACCCAAGCGCAGGACGAGGGCCCGCGGCGGGCCGACCCTCCCCCGGGCGGAGCGGTGAGCGGCTCGGGGACCTCCGCCCCTGAGCGGCTGCTACGCTTGCTCCGACGGGCCGTGGCGCAGCTTGGTTAGCGCGTCGGACTGGGGGTCCGAAGGTCGCCGGTTCGAATCCGGCCGGCCCGACCGCGGCCGTCCCGCGGGTCGCCCGTGGGGCCGCGCGTGGCGGCCTCGCCGGGCCCGGCGTCGTCGCTCGAGGCCGGGCGGGGCGGGGGGTGCTACCGTCCCCCCGATGGGCGCGACCAGGGACGCCGCCTCGTCCGCGGTGCTCACGCTGCCCAACGCGCTCTCGTTCGGGCGGATCCTCGCCATCCCCCTCTTCACGTGGCTGATGGTGCGCCCCGGGACGGAGGGCCTGGGGCTCGTGGCGTTCGGGGTGGTGAGCGCGACCGACTGGGTCGATGGGTGGCTCGCCCGCAGGTCGGGCCGGGTGTCGCAGCTCGGGAAGCTCCTCGACCCGACGGCGGACCGGTTGGTCATCGCGGCGGCGCTCGCGGCGCTCCTCGCGCGCGGGGTGTTCCCGGCCTGGGCGGCGGCACTCATCCTCGTGCGGGACGGCGCGCTCCTCGTCGCCGGGGCGGCGCTGCTCGTCCTCCGGAAGGTCCGCATCGAGGTGCGCAGGCTCGGCAAGGTCGCGACGATGGCGCTCATGCTCGGTGTGCCCGCGGTGGCCTGGGCCAACCTCGGCCTCCCCCTTGCGGTGGTGGCGCGGTGGTTCGGCTGGGCGGCGTTCTGGTCGGGGACCGCGATGGGGTACGCGGCCGCGGCCCTGTACGCGGGGGACGTGCGGCGAGCCCTGGCGGGGAGGGCCGGACGGCCGGCCTGACCGCGCGCCCCGGGCCGCCGGGGCCGACTTGACGGTCGCGGGCGGTTCTGCCGTCATTGACGGGCCGCGGGCCTGGCCCGGGCGGCAGGCCCGCGGCGGACGCGGAAGGAGCGAGGAAAGGAGCGAGATGGAGTTCCCCGCGGAGCTTCGCTACACGAGGGAGCACGAGTGGGCGCGTGACGAGGGGGAGGGCCGGGTGCGGGTCGGGATCACCGACTACGCGCAGGACAAGCTCGGCGACGTGGTGTACGTGGAGCTCCCCGAGCCGGGGGCCGAGGTGCGGGCCATGGAGAGCTTCGGGGAGGTGGAGTCGACGAAGTCGGTCTCGGACCTCTACAGCCCCGTGGATGGGACCGTCGTGGAGCGCAACGGCCTCCTCGAGGAGCGGCCGGAGCTCGTGAACGAGGATCCGTACGGGCAGGGCTGGATGGTGGTGGTCCAGGTCCGCGATCCGTCCCAGCTGGACTCGCTGATGGACGCCGAGGCGTATCGCGCCTTCGTGGAGGAGCTCCAGCGGGGCGGGTAGGCCGTCGCCCGCGGAGCCGCCCCGTCCTCCGCCGCCGGGCTCCGGCTCCCCTGGGGGGCCGTTGCCGAGCGGCGGTTGACCCCTGGCCATCGCTGGTTTAGCTTCCAGTATCCGTGGAGGGTTGAGGCCGCCGCCGAAGGGCCAACCGGCGGATGAGGCTGAGCCCCCGGGGGAGGGAACCTTGTTCTGCACCCGTTGTGGACATCCGAACCGGGAGGGGGCCCGCTTCTGCGCGAACTGCGGCGCCGCCCTGGAGGAGGACACGACCGTCAGCCTGCCTCCGGTCGAGGCGGAGGAGGAGGGTCCGGAGGAGTTCCCCTTCCCCCACGACGAGCTGGAGCCGGGGCAGGGTCTCCTGCTCGTCAAGCGTGGTCCCAACGCGGGGTCGACCTTCCTCCTCGACAAGGACGTGACCACGGCCGGCCGGAGCCCGGAGAGCGACGTCTTCCTGGACGACATCACGGTGTCCCGCCGGCACGCGGAGTTCGTCCGCCGGGAGGACGGGTTCTTCGTCCGCGACCTGGGCAGCCTGAACGGCACCTACGTGAACCGGGAGCGGGTCGAGGAGACCAAGCTGGCCTCGGGGGACGAGGTCCAGCTCGGGAGGTTCCGGCTGGTGTTCTTCGCGGCGGAGGAGTGAGGGAGCGATGGCGACGCGGAACTACCGGTCCATCGGCGAGGTCCTGGTCTCGGTGAAGGCCGAGTTCCCCGACATCACGATCTCGAAGATCAGGTTCCTCGAGTCGGAGGGGCTGATCCAGCCGGAGCGGACGCCCTCGGGCTACCGGAAGTTCTACGACAAGGACGTCGAGCGGCTCAAGGCGATCCTCCGGATGCAGCGCGACGAGTACCTCCCGCTCAAGGTCATCAAGGAGCGGCTCGCCAAGATGGACGCGGGGGAGGTCGAGGAGCCGCAGGCCGCCGCGCCCCAGGCCGAGCCCGGGTCGGTCGACGAGCTCGCCGAGCCCCCCACGGGGCTCCAGATGTCCCTCGAGGAGATGGCGGCCGCGACCGGCGTCGAGAAGGAGCGGATCAAGGAGCTCGAGAGCTTCGGGCTGGTCTGCTCCCACGGCCCCGACGGGGCCCGGTACTACGACGGGGACGACTACGTCGTGCTGTCGGTGGTGCGGGACTTCTTCAAGCACGGGGTGGAGCCCCGGCACCTCACGATGTACAAGCACTTCGCCGAGCGCGAGGGGGCGTTCTTCGAGGCGATCGTGATGCCGATGCTCCGCCAGCGGAACCCCGACGCCCGTCGCGCGGCGGCGAACACGCTCCTCGAGCTCGCCCGGGTGTCGAGGAAGCTCAAGCAGGCGCTCCTGCGGGCCAACCTCCGCAAGTACCTCACGGCCGGGTAGGCCGGACGGTACCCTTCGGGACCGTGCGCCGGATCCCCGCCGCCCGCGTCCTCGGAGGGCTGCTCGTGGCCCTCCTCCTGGCCCAGGGGACCGGGGCCATGCCGGGGTGGCGGCGGGCCCACGCCGCCCCGCCGCAGACGCCCCCGCCCACCCCGGTGCCGCCGTTCGGGTCGCCGTCGCCGTTCGTCTCGCGGCTGGCGACCCCCTCGCCCGGCGCGGAGCCGCCGACGATCTCGGCGCCCTCGGCGGTCCTCGCCGACCTCGACACCGGGCAGGTCCTGTTCGAGCAGGGGGGTCGGATCCGACGCCCGATCGCGAGCCTCACGAAGATCATGACGGCCCTCCTGGTCCTCGAGCGGGCACGCCTCTCGGACCAGGTGGTGGTGAGCGAGCGGGCCGCCTCGCCCGACGGGGACCTCGGCCAGTCGGAGCTCGGGCTCGAGCCGGGCGAACGGGTCCGGGTGGGCGACCTCCTGTACGCGCTGCTCCTGCAGTCGGCCAACGACGCGGCGCTCGCGCTCGCGGAGCACGTGGCCGGGAGCGTGGAGCGGTTCGTCCGGCTGATGAACGCCCGGGCGCGGCGCCTCGGGATGCGGGGGACCGAGTTCCGGTCCCCGAGCGGCCTGGACGACCGGGGCACCTCCACGGCGCTGGACCTCGTGCGCCTCACCCGGGCCGCGTACCGGGACCCGAGGTTCGCCCGGATCGTCGCCGAGCGCGTCCACGAGATCCCGTCGGCCGACGGCGGCGTCCGGCGGATCCAGAACCGGAACGTGTTGCTCTGGCTGTACCCGGGCGCGATCGGGGTCAAGACCGGGTACACGCGGGCGGCCGGCTACTGCGTGGTCGCCGCGGCCGAGCGGGACGGGCTCCGCCTGGTGGCCGTGGTGCTCGGGGCCTCGGGCGAGGCCTTCTCCGACGCCGCCGCCCTGCTCGACCACGGGTTCTTCGCCTACGACCGTCGCGTCCTGGTCCGTGCCGGGGAGCCCCTGGGCTGGGCGGAGCTCGTGGGCGGCCGGGTCCCGGTGGCGGCCGGGGCCACGCTGGAGGCGCTCGTGCCGACCGCGCCGGGGAGCGGCCCGACCTCCTCGGTGCGCATCGACCCGGGCGCGGCGTTCCCGCCCGCCCGCGGCGAGCGGGTCGGGGCCGTCGTGTTCCGCCTGCCCGGGATGACCCTGGG
>DATLZM010000072.1:0-1227 GCA_035573995.1 Actinomycetota bacterium
CCGGGATCCCCGGCTGCGACTGCTGATCGCGGGCCGTCGAGGCCACGCGAGCGGGAGGCTGGATGCGGCGCTTCGTCGGCTCCGGCTCGACGGGGCGGCCCGCTTGCTGGGTCAACGAGACGACGTCCCCGAGCTCCTCGCTGCGGCCGACATCTTCGTGTTCCCCTCGCTCTACGAGGGGCTGGGTGGCGCGCTGATCGAGGCGATGGCGCTGGGGCTCCCCATCGTGGCCTCCGACCTCCCTGCGATCCGGGAAGTCGTGGAGGAGGGGAGCAACGCGATCCTCGTGCCGCCTGCGTCTCCGTCGGACCTGGCTGGGGCCATCGAGTCGCTGGTGGACGACCCCGCGCGCCGGGCGGCGATGGGGGCGAGGAGCCGGGAGATCTTCGAGGAGAGGTTCACGCTCGAACGGAGCGTCGAGCGGATGGTCGACCTATACCGGCGGGTGGCCCGCCCGTGAAGGTCCTGCACGTCGTCGCCACGAGCCAGCGACGGGGCGCCGAGGTCTTCGCCGCCGACCTGGTAGCTGCGCTTTCCGACCTCGGCGTCGAGCAGGAGGTCGCCGTCCTCCGGGACGGACTTCCTCCCAGCGTTGAGTTCCCGGTCCCCGCCGTGGACCTCGGTGGGGAGGGAGACGTCGTCCCGGGCATCCGGGTAGCTCCGCGTGCCGTCCGGGGGCTCCGCCGGGCGGTCGGCCGGTTCCGCCCGAACGTGGTCCAGCTCCACGGTGGCGAGCCCCTGAAGTACGCGGTCGCCGCCGGGCTCGATCGGCGCGTGCCGCTCGTGTATCGGCGGATCGGGGACCGCCGGCAGCTCCGCGGCGGAGCTCCCCGGACGTGGGTCTACGGCTGGCTGATGCGTCGAGCGGCGCGGGTGGTCGCGGTCGCCGACGCGCTCCGGGGTGAGCTCGTCGAGCGGTTCCGGGTCCCCCCGTCGCGGGTCCTCACCATCCCGAACGGGGTGGATCTGCGGCGGCTGGAGGGGCTCGCGTCGAAGGACGAGGCGAGGGACCTCCTCGGGCTCCCCCGCGAGGCACGGGTGATCCTGTCTCTGGGGGCCCTCACGTGGGAGAAGGATCCGCTCGGGCACCTGGCCGTGACCGGGCTCGTCCTGGAGCAGCACCGCGGCGCGTTCCACCTGGTCGTCGGGGACGGGCCGCTCCGCGGACGCGTTGCCCAGGCCATCCGAGCCGGTAGGTTCGCCGACCGTATCCGTCTCCTCCCCACC
>DATLZM010000073.1:0-2587 GCA_035573995.1 Actinomycetota bacterium
CACCGTGACCGTGACGGAGGTGACCGTCTTCCGGGCGTAGCCGGTGTTCGTCGGCTCGTCGTTCGTGGCGGCGAGGAGCGCCGCGAGGTCGTCGTGGTCCCGGAGCGTCGCGTCGGCCTGAAGCCCCGTGGTCTGGAGGATCACGACCACGATGGCGTCCGCCGCGGCTGGCAGCGTGGCGTAGTAGGCGAACCGACCGAGGGAGATGTTGAAGATCCCGTTCGCCGCGCCCGAGATCGGCGGGATCCGAGGACCGCGCACCAGCTCCGCGAGGTAGAAGTGGTCGATCCGGTACTCGACCTCGAGCCCGGACCGCTCCTCGTCGTGGATCGGCCCAAGGTGCTGGCCGGGCTGGCGGAGGACGCGGTAGACGTACTCGCCCTCCTCCGCGCGGATCCTGATGTCGTCGGCCTCGACGAACACGTACGGGGTCGGGTGGGGCCTGCCGTCCGGCGCCGCCCAGACGACGACCTCGCGCTTGTTCGTGAGCTCGAGCCAGCCCTCGCGCTCGGCGTCGAGGCACCACCGCATATCGAACTCATGGGCCGGCGGGGCCTCGAGCACGGTGACCCCCACCGAGGGCCACGGCGGCCCCTCGCCCGCCGACTTGTCGGCGAGGCGGCGGATCCGGAACGTGGACTTCTCCTCGAGCACGCCAGCGGGGACGGCAGGACGGTTCCGAGGCATCGATGCTCCCTTCGTGGTCGAGCAGGCCCCGCCCCCGGGCACCACGCGTCCGCGCCGGCTGCGGTGTCGCCAGCCCAGCGGGGCGGGGCGGGATCAGCTCACGTAGATCCAGACCGTCGGCGTGCCGGAGACGATGTTCACGTAGACCCCGTTCGCGGTCGCGATTCCGCGGTCGGAGAACGGCGAGTCGATCTCCCCGGCCGCGCCCACGCGCCCCGCCCACAGGATGGTCCCGGTGGCACCGCCGTCGCGGATCTCGACCACCGCGGCGGCGCCGGCCGTGAGCCCGGCTCCGTGGAAGCGCCGGGGCGTCGAGCCGTCGAGCGAGACGAGGCCGCTCGCGGTGCGGTTGACGCAGGCGACGGGGGCCACGTCACTCCTCGCAGATGTAGTCGAGGACGTAGGCCGTGGAGGCGGCCGGCGTCCCGACGAAGGTCGCCGTGAAGGCGGTCGTCGAGCGCGAGGTCACCACCCAGGTGCCGGCCCCCGTGTCGCCCTTGGAGACCACGACGAACGGGGCGGAGGCGAACGCCCGCTTGAACGTGACGGTCACGGTCGGGTTCGCCCCCGGCGTGCCGGAGCCCGAGGTCACCGTGATCCGGCCCCGGTGGTCCTTCGAGCCAGCGGCGACGGCGACCGAGGGGGAGGTCCCCCAGGCCCCGCCGAGGGTCACGTCGGCCGCGGCGAGCTCAGTGTCCTCGGTCCCGGCGACCACGCGGCCCTGGTGGTGCGTGTCCGAAGGGGTGGGCATGGATCCTCCTTGGAGGTCGGGGGGCCCGGTGGGCGCCCACCGAGCCCCGTCTCACCCCGCCGGTCAGAGGGGGGCGGACCGGCGGGGGCTGCGGGTCCTACCGCGTCAGGTAGGCGATGGCCTTCCGGAGCCTCTCCGGGTCGTCCTCTGCGAAGCCGAGCATCTGGTTGCAGGGGTCGCAGAGGAGCCCCCGCACGCGCCCCGTCCCGTGCTCGTGGTCGACCGCGAGGTACCGCTGCTTCGGTCGGCGCCCGCAGATGGCGCACACGCCTCCCTGCTCCTCCAGCAGTCGGTCGTAGTCCTCGGCCGTGATCCCGTACTTGCGCAGGAGATGGGCGTTCCGGGCGTAGGCCCGGTTGCGCCGGGCCCACTCGCGCGAGCGACGCCTCCGAGCCTCGATGAAGGCCGGGTCGTCCTTGTGGGCCTCCGCGTACTCGCGGACCACCGCGGCGTAGCAGGGCTTGCAGCGCCCGTGCTCCTTGGGGAACTGGTCCAGGAGCTTCTCCTGCCCGCACCGGGAGCAGAGGCGTACGCCTCGGCGGCGGCGATCCTCCTCGATCGGCCGCTCCTCTTGGCGGAGCTTGCGGTAGCAGGACTGGCACAGGCCCCGGGCGAAGAGGGCACGTTCGGGGTGGCAGGTGGCGGGGCCCCGACTCCGCGTAGACATGCCGGGGATTGTACCCCGCCACCATGCCTCTGACCAGGGGTTATGCGACGATGGAGCCGTCAAACCCACGGAAGTCCATCACGGCACCCCCGTACGTGTGCCTAATCTTGTAGACCAGGCGGTCGTTCGAGAACATCTCGCCCACGGTCGGCAGGTCCTGGGTGAACAGCTCCGGCTCCTCCGGCCCCCAGAAGCCCAGCTCGATCAGCGGGACCTGGTCCTTCGACGCCGTGAGGAACCAGTTGTTGGCGTCGGTCCAGTAGTCCACGACGACCGTCTGGAACTGCCCGCGCAGGAAGTTCGCGTCGTTGTCGGCCGTCCCGGGCTTGCCCGGCGCCTCGAGGATCTCGAACGCCACGTCCTCGAGGTCGACCGGCACCCAGAGGTAGCGGGCCGCGAGCCCGAGCCGCTTGCCCGAGCTCATGTCGGTCTGCTTCCGCATCCGGGCCCGGGCCGCCTTGAGCGAGGCCGCCGAGAGCGCG
>DATLZM010000074.1:0-7594 GCA_035573995.1 Actinomycetota bacterium
CGGAGCGAGGCCACGAGGGCCCGCGCGAGGTCCACGTACCGACCGGCGCTCCGCCCGTCCCGCGCCGCCCGGTACACGATCCGGGGGCGGCCGGGCCGGCCCGCGCGCTCCACGCGGCGGGCCACGAGACCCGCGCGCTCGAGGGCCCGGAGGTGGAAGCGGACGGTGCTCACGTGGAGCCCCACCGCTCGGGCGATCTCCGACGCGGCGAGCCCCCGCCCCGCCCGCCGGAGCGCGTCGAGCACGCGCGTCCGGCTCTCGCCCGCCAGTGCCCGGTGCGTGAGGAGGTCCGCTTCCGACGCCGCCATCCGCCTCGGATTTTACATGAAGTCTTTCGTCGTAACCTCGCCGCCCCACCGTGGGCGGTAGGCTCGCCCGGGCGAACGACGCGGGGAGGAGGCATCGGCATGGCCGCATGGATCGACGACCTGGCTGCGGCGCTCGGGGAGGCACCCCTCGACCCACGCGAGACCGCGACCCTGCTCGAGGTGGCCCGCGACGTGGCCCACCGGGTGGAGCGGCGGGTGACCCCCCTCTCCACCTTCCTCCTGGGGGTCGCGGTGGGCCGCGGCCTGGCGGCGGGCGAGGACCGGCGCGAGGCCCTGGAGCGATCGCTGGCCGTGCTCCGCTCCCTCCTCCCGCCGGCCGGGGGAGGATCTCCGCCCGGGTAGCGTTCCCTCGCCCATCCGTCGTACCGTGGAGGGAGCGATGGGAGCCTGGCGTCCGCCCGAGACCGATCCCCCGGCGTCGGGCCCGCTCGTGGACACGTTCGGGCGGGTGGCCGACGACCTCCGGATCTCCGTCACCGACCGGTGCAACTTCCGCTGCACGTACTGCATGCCGGCGGAGGGCCTCGCCTGGCTGCCCAAGGAGGAGCTGCTCACGTTCGAGGAGCTCACGCGGCTGCTCCGGATCTTCGTCTCGCTCGGCGTCCGGAGCGTGAAGATCACGGGGGGCGAGCCCACGGTCCGGGCCGACCTCCCGACCCTCGTCCGCATGTTCCGCGAGGTCGCGCCGGACGCCGACCTCTCGATGACCACGAACGGCGTGCTCCTCGATCGGCTGGCCGAGCCCCTCGCGCGGGCGGGCCTCGACCGCGTGACGGTCTCCTGCGACTCCCTCCTCCGTCACCGGTTCGCCGAGATGACGCGCCGCGACGCCCTGGACCGCGTGCTCGCCGGGATCCGAGCGGCCGAGCGGGCCGGCCTCACCCCGATCAAGATCAACTGCGTGGTGATCGCGGGCTGGAACGAGGACGAGGTCGTGGACTTCGCCCGCTGGGCCCGCGAGACGGGCTACGAGGTCCGGTTCATCGAGTACATGCCCCTCGACGCGGAGCGCCGGTGGGAGCGGGCCAAGGTCGTCCCCTCGGCCCGGATCGTGGAGGCGATCGACCGGGCCTTCCCGCTCGTGCCCGTCCACCACGGCAACGAGCCGGCGACGAGCTACCGGTTCGCCGACGGCGCGCCGGGCGGGATCGGTGTGATCGGCTCGGTCACCCAGCCGTTCTGCGACACCTGCGACCGGCTGCGCCTCACCGCCGAGGGCCAGCTCCGCGCGTGCCTGTTCGCGCTCGAGGAGACCGACCTGCGCGGCCCGATGCGGGCGGGCGCCGACGACCGCGAGCTCGAGGCGCTCATCCGACGGACGGTGTGGCGGAAGTGGTCCGGGCACCGCATCAACCACCCCGACTTCGTCCAGCCGGCCCGCAGCATGTCGATGATCGGCGGCTGAGGGCGACGGCTCAGCCGAGGCGTCCGGCCACGACCCGCGTCACGCGGAACGAGGGATCCGTGGAGCTCCGGACGTCCCGGTACCCGGCCCGCCGCAGCCGCGCCGCGACGGCCCGGGCCCGGTCCGGGCTCACCTCGATCAGGATCCAGCCGCCCCGCTCGAGCCAGGCCCTGCCCTCGGCGATGGCCCGCTCCACGAGCCCGAGGCCGTCGGGGCTCCGGTCCGTGAGCGTGTGGACCGGCTCGAACCGGCGGATCTCGAGGGGGAGGTCGCGCAGCTCGGACCGGCCCACGTAGGGCGGGTGGAGGGTGATCACGTCCACCCGGCCGGCGAGCCCCCGCGGCAGCGGCCGGTACAGATCGCCCCGGAGGAACCTGACCCCGAGCCCGAGCCGGCGGGCGTTCGCCCGGGCCACGGCCACCGCCTCGGCCGAGAGGTCCGTCCCGTACACCTCGGCGCCCCGGACCTCGTTCGCCACGGCGAGGGCCACCGGCCCGGCCCCCGTGGCGAGGTCCACGGCGACCGGCCCCCGGCGGCCCCGGAGGCGGCGCACCGCCAGTCCCGCCAGGTGCTCGCTCGAGTCCCGCGGGACGAAGACCCCGGGACGGACGCGGATCTCGAGCCCCCGGAACACCGTGAACCCCTTGAGGTAGGCGAGGGGCTCCCCCCTCGCCCGCCGGGCCACGAGCCGCTCGAACCGCCGGCGGGCGGCCGGGGGGACGACGCGGTCGGGCTCCGGCTCCTCGCCCCCCAGGACGAACGCCAAGAGGTCCTCGGCCTCGATCCGCTCCCGGTCCCGCTGCCAGTGGTCGATCGCCCGCGACGCCTCCAGGCGGCGGACGGCCCGCTCCAGGAGCTCGCCGGCTTCCACGCCGAGGCATCCTAGCGGCCCGCGGCCGGAGGTCCGGGGCGGGCCGTAGAATCCCAGGTGATGGCCAAGGTCCTCGAGCCCAAGGCGACGCGGGAGGAGATCCGGCTCACCGGCGACCGGCTGGTCGTGAAGGTGCCGCAGGACGGCGAGCGCCGCTCCCGGGGCGGCCTCCTGATCCCGGCCACGGCCGCCCAGGCCCCCAAGCGGCTGGTCTGGGCCGAGGTGGTGCTGGTCGGGCCCGACGTCCGCAACGTGAAGGTCGGCGACCGGATCCTCTTCCTGCCCCAGGCCGGCCTCGAGGCCGAGATCGACGGCGAGGAGTACCTCGTGCTCCGCGAGCGCGACGTCCAGGCCGTCGCCACCACCCTCGACGGCCAGGAGCGGGCCCCCGGCCAGTACCTCTAGCCCTCGAGGAACGCGAGGCGCACGGTCCGGAGGTCGTTGTCCCGGTTCGGGTCGACGACCACCACCCGCTGCCAGGTGCCCAGCGCGACCTCGCCGTCCTCGACCGGGAGGACGAGCGAGGGCGAGATGAGGAGGGGCAGGAGGTGGTCCCCACCGTGCCCCCGCGACCCGTGCCGGTGCCGGTAGCGATCGTCGCGGGGGAGGAGCCGATCGAGGAGCTCCTCGAGGTCCGCCTCCGATCCCGAGCCGGTCTCCATGAGCCCGAGGCCGGCGGTGGCGTGGGGGAGGAAGACGTGGAGCAACCCGCTCCCGCGGGCCTCCCGGGCGAACGCGACGACCCGCTCGGTGACGTCGACCACCCGCCGGCCGGCCGTGTCGATGGTGAACGAGGCGGTCCGCATCGCGGCGCCGGAGCTAGCGGTCGCCCAGGGCCATCCGGTAGAGGCTGCGACGCCGCTCGTGGTCGTGCAGCCGTACCTCCTCCACCCCCATCTCGAGGAGGTCGGGCCAGCTCGTGCTGAGCCACTCCTCGGCCGACCCCGCGTCGGAGAACCGAGGCGACCGACCCAGCTCGTTGCCCTCGCCGTCCAGGTACGCCCAGTCGAACACAGCGATCGCTCAGCCTAGCGCACGCCGCGGGCCGCGGGGCGTAGGGAGAACGAGGGACAGGGGAGGGCCTCAAGCGGTGGGCGGCGGCCGCCGAGGCTGGAGGCATGACGTCGCGGCCCCTCCGACGCCTCACGCTCCTCGTCGTCCTCGCGTCGGTCCTGCCCACGGCGCCCGCCAGCGCGGCGCCCGGGTGGGGGCCGCGAGCCGGCACCCGCGCGACCCAGCCGGTCGTCGTCTGGTCCGACGTCTCGCCCGACCACTGGGCGCGGGCGGCGATCGATCTCGTGGCGGGGGCCAACCCCTGGATGCGCGACTACCGCCCCGGGCCCGACGGCGCCTACCCGTTCCGGCCGGAGCGGCTGGAGCGGCGGGCACTGTTCGCACGCGCGCTGGTCCGGGCGTTCGCGCCCCCGCTGGAGGTCGACCCCCACCTCGTCTTCGACGACCTCGACCCCTCGACCCGGGCCTCCCGGTTCGCCAACGTCGTGGTGCAGCTCGGGTGGATGACGGCGGAGGGGGGGAGCTTCCGACCGCGGGACGCCGTGACCACCCGGGAGGTGCACCGGGCGCTCGTCCTGGCGCTCGGCCTGGGGGAGGAGGCGGCGGCGCTCGACGCCCTCCACACGGCCGACGGCTACGCCTTCGACACCCCCGAGGGCTTCGGCACGCTCCTCCTCGGCATGCTCCTGGGGCTCCGGTACGACCACCGCGACGACGCGCTCGACGTGGGCCCGGACACCCCCCTCACCCGGGCGGAGGTCGCCTGGTCCCTGGCCCGGGCGGCCACCGCGCCCGAGTGGCGGATCGCCGCCCTCGCCCCGTACGCGACGATCGAGCTCCCGCCGCTCACGGAGGAGGTCAGGGAGGTGGTGGGGTTCGGGATCCGCTACGTCGGCTACCCCTACGTCTGGGGCGGGGAGTGGGCGGAGCCGACCGGCGACGGCTACTGCTGCGGGGCGCAGCCCGTCGGGGGCTTCGACTGCTCGGGCCTCGTGTGGTGGACGCTCAAGGCGCCCACCGGGTCCTGGGACAACGTCCCGCCCCGGCCCTACGAGGGCTGGGAGCTCCGCGAGCGCAGCTCGGCCGAGATGGCCTCGGTGGGCACGCGGCTCGCGTTCGACCGGGCCCGCCCTGGCGACCTCCTCTTCTACGATGGCGACGGCGACGGCCGGGTGGACCACGTGAACGTCTACCTCGGCGCGGGGTGGGCCCTCGACGCCTCGGGCGGCGCGGCGGGCGTCACCATCCGCGACGTGGCGACGGGTTGGTTCCGGGACCACTTCGCCTGGGCCCGGCGGGTCGTGACCTCGCCCTAGCGTCGAGCCCGACGCTCCCCGGCGTCGGCGGCCAGCGCGGCCTCCAGGGCCGCCCGCTCCTCGTCCCGGAGGGGCCGCGAGCGCCCCGTGGAGGGGTCGCGCGGCACGATCACCGACGAGGCCTCGGCGGCGAGGGTGCCGTCCCGCTTCCGGATCTCCTCCCGGGTGGTGATGCTGGAGCGGCCGATCCGCTCCAGCCGGCACGCCACCACCACCTCCTCGTCGTCCTGGGTGAGCTCCTCCCGGTAGTCGATCGCCACCCGGGCCAGGACGAAGTCCCACGTGTCGGTGACCGGTCCCAGGACCTCGCGGACCCAGGCGTCCCGGCTCTCCTCGAGGTAGGTGAGGTAGACCGCGTTGTTCACGTGCCCGTAGGCGTCGAGGTCCCGCCAGCGGATCCGCACCCGCTCCTCGTGCACCTCACCCTCCCGTCCCGATCCGGTCCACCTGCACGCCCCGCTCCGCGAGCCAGTGCACGGCCTTCGCGATCTCCTCCTCCGCGCCCTCCATCTCCAGGATCACCCAGGCCGAGCGCTCGTCGATGTTCGCGCGTCGGATGTTGGTCACGACGCCGAACCGCTGGCCGACCCGGTACAGGATGGGCTCCTCGATCAGGTGCTCGGGGAACGTGAGGTGGAACCGGGCCCTGGTCACGGCCGGGCCCCGGGCGGGTTCATCGACCCGGAGCGGAACCCCTCGAGGTCGAGGGTCACGAACCGGTAGCCGAGGGCCTTGAGCCCCGCCACCACGCGCTCCCGGACCTCGGGGGCCGCCAGCCGCGGCAGGTCGGGGGGCTCGACCTCGATCCGGGCCACGTCGCCGTGGACGCGGACCCGGACCTGGCGGAAGCCCAGGTCCCGGAGCAGCCGCTCCGCCCGCCCCACCCTGGAGAGCTCCTCCACCGTGATCCTCACCCCGAACGCGATGCGCGAGGACAGGCAGGCCGACGACGGCTTGTCCCAGGTCGGGATGCCGAGCCGGCGGGCCGCCTCCCGCACATCCTGCTTCCCGAAGCCCGCCTCGACCAGCGGGTGGCGGACCCCGTGGAGCTCGGCCGCCCGCAGGCCGGGGCGGAAGTCGCCGAGGTCGTCCAGGTTGGCGCCGGAGGCCACGACCGCGAGCCCCTCCTCCCTCGCCACCCCGGCCAGCACGGCGTAGAGCTCGGCCTTGCAGTGGAAGCACCGGTCGGTCCCGTTGGCGCGGTAGGCGTCGAGCTCCACCTCACGGGTCCGGACCGTCCGGTGGCGGATGCCGAGGATCCGCGCCAGGCGGCGGGCCTCCCGGAGCTCGCCCGGCGGCAGGGAGGGGGAGACGGCCGTGACCGCCAGGTGGCGCCGCGGGAGCGCCCGGGCGGCCGCCGCGGCGACGAGCGTGGAGTCCACGCCGCCCGAGAACGCCACGACGACCCCGTCCATCGACGAGAGCACGCCGCGGAGCCGCTCCAGCTTGGCCTCCACCGTCGTGGCCACGGAGCGATGGTGCCACACCGGCGCGGCGGCGGCGAGGGACGAGACGGGGCCCCGGGTCGTCCCCGGGGCCCCGGTCCCGCTTCGGAGGGGGCTCCGCCCTTCCTTCGTCGGAGCGGGCCCCTCGGTTCGCGCCGGATCAGAACTCGTCCATGCCGCCCGCGCCCGGCGTCGGCGTCTTCTCCTTCTCCGGCTTCTCCGCCACCACGGCCTCGGTGGTGAGGAACAGCGCGGCGATCGAGGCGGCGTTCTGGAGCGCCGAGCGGGTGACCTTGGCCGGGTCGATGATCCCGGCCTTGAACATGTCCACGTACTCGCCGGTCTCGGCGTTCAGCCCCCAGCCCGGCTCCAGCGAGCGGACCTTCTCGACCACCACGCCGCCCTCCAGCCCGGCGTTCGTGGCGATCTGCTTGAGCGGCTCCTCGAGGGCCCGCTTCACGATCATGGCCCCCGTGAGCTCGTCGCCCTCGAGGTCCACCTTGTCCAGGGCCGCCTGGGCGTTGAGCAGGGCCACGCCGCCGCCGGGGACGATGCCCTCCTCGATCGCGGCCTTCGTGGACTGGACGGCGTCCTCGATGCGGTGCTTCTTCTCCTTGAGCTCGACCTCGGTGGCCGCCCCGACCTTGATCACCGCGACGCCGCCGGAGAGCTTGGCCAGGCGCTCCTGGAGCTTCTCGCGGTCGTAGTCGGAGTCGGTCTTCTCGATCTCGGCCTTGATCTGGTTGATCCGGCCCTTGATCTCCTCCGGGTTCCCCTGGCCCTCCACGATCGTGGTGTCGTCCTTGGTGACCACGACCTTGCGGGCCCGCCCGAGCAGGTCGAGCGTGGTGTTCTCGAGCTTGAGGCCGACCTCCTCGGAGATCACCTGGCCGCCGGTGAGGATCGCCATGTCCTGGAGCATCGCCTTCCGCCGGTCACCGAACCCCGGCGCCTTCACCGCGACCGACTTGAACGTCCCCCGGATCTTGTTCACGACGAGGGTGGCCAGGGCCTCGCCCTCCACGTCCTCGGCGATCACGACGAGCGGCTTGCCGGTCTGCATGACCTTCTCCAGGACCGGCAGGAGGTCCTTCACCGCCGAGATCTTCTGGTTCGCGAGCAGGATGTAGGGCTCCTCGAGGACCGCCTCCATCCGCTCGGGGTCGGTGATGAAGTAGGGCGAGATGTAGCCCTTGTCGAACCGCATCCCCTCG
>DATLZM010000075.1:0-2693 GCA_035573995.1 Actinomycetota bacterium
GCCCGCCAGGCCGAGGAGCGCGCCCGCCAGGCCGAGGAGCGCGCCCGCCAGGCCGAGGAGCGCGCCCGCCAGGCCGATGCGCTGGACGCCAGCCTCCGGGAGGCGCGGGACCGTCTCGCGGAGGCGGAGCGGCGGCTACGGGAGCGTGGTGCGTCCGGCGGCGAGGCGGAGCCGGGGCTCGCCGCGCTCGAGGAGCGCCTGCAGGCGGCCGAGGCCCGGGCCCGGAGGGCCGAGGAGATGCTGGAGGAGCTGCACCTGGCCCTGTCCACGGCGTCCCTCCCTCCGGAGGCCGGCGAGCTGCGGGAGCGCCTGGCCCGCGCGGGGTCGACGCGGCACCGGCACGAGGCCCAGGAGCCGGAGGCCGCGATCCGCGGGGCGATCGCCCAGGAGCTCCGCTCGGCCCTCGCGCGGGTCCTGGGCGCCTCCCTCACGCTCAAGGCCGCGGTCGGGACCGCGGAGGGGCAGGAGGCGCTGCGCCACCTCAACGCGGCGACCCGGCGGCTGGACCGCCTCGTGGCGGACCTCCAGGACGCGCCGAGGCTCGCCGACGGGAGCCTCCCGCTCCGTCGTCGTCGGACCGACCTCGAGGCCCTCGTCCACCGGGTGGTCGGTGAGGCCGAGGGCCTCGAACAGCGCGGGGTCGAGCTCGACACGAGGCAGGCCAGGGCCACGGTGGACGCGGGTCGGGTCGAGCAGATCCTGGAGGCGATCCTGGACACGGTCGCCGCCCGCGGCGCGCCCGGGTCGGCGATCCGCGTCGTCCTCGCCCCGGGCGAGGGGGTCGTCACGCTCTCCGTGGAGAACGCCGGGGCCCCGCCCGCCTCCGTCCCCGGGGAGCTCGCGCTCGCGGCGCGCCTGGCCGAGCTCCACGGGGGCCGGCTGTGGGTCGAGGAGCGCCCGGGCGGGGGGACGGCGTTCCGGGTTTCCCTGCCGGAGCAACCCCCCGAGGGGGACGCGGTCGCGGCGGCGACCCCGGACCCGGCTCGCCCTCAGACCGGGAGGGGGTCGACGGCGTAGGCGGCGAGGAGGTCCTGCTGGACCGCGCGCGCGTCGAGCAGGTGCCGGGGGACCAGGCCGTAGCGCCGGGACAGGGCGGCGTGGTCGCGACAGAGCGGCACCAGGCGTCCCCGGGGGAGGAGCCCGACGACCTCGGGCCGCGACCGGCCCAGGCCCCAGCGCCAGAAGCAGAACGTGCACACGAGCCGCAGGCGCTGCGGGTACGCGAACCGGGCGCGGTAGCCGTGGTCGTGCTCGATCACCGTCCCCCACATCGCCACGGTCCCCACGACGGCGGGGTCCTTCGCCCGCCGGAGGGCCTCCGGGTCGGTCGCGGCGTGGAGGCCACAGGAGCAGTGGAGGTTCGGCGCGCCGTGGAGCCGGGCCAGGCCGCACGTGGCCTCGGCGGGTCGGCGGGTGGGCCACGGGCGTCCGCGCCCGGTGATGGGGCGGAGCCGGGGCTCCGACCCGTCGCGGCGGCCTCCGAGGGCCCAGGCCCGCCAGGCCACGACGGGCTCGACGGTCCGGAGCGCCTGGAGGGGCGCGAGCAGGTCGAGGCTCATCGAGCCGGACGGGGCTCCGACGGCGCGTGCTCGGGCGCCCGCTCCGGCGCCCGCTCGGGCGGGGCGGGCTCCGGCATCGCGTCGGGCAGGACCTCAGGCACGGGCAGCGTCACCGGCTCGACCTCGATGATCCGGCGCGGTTCCCCGATGTTCACCGCGGCGTCACCTCCCCGGTGCTGCGTTCCCCTTGAGCGTACCCCGGCCCGGGCCCGCTGCATACCCGTCATCCGGCGGAGACGGGCGACCCGCGGAGGCGCGGGCATCGTCCCCTACCGGCGGACGAGGACGTAGATCCCGCCGAAGTCCGAGAGGTAGATCCGCCCGTCGGGGCCCGCCTCGAGCGAGAGGATCGGGCCCGGGTGGGTGTAGACGACGCGCTGGGCGACGGCCCCGTCGCGGGCCGCGTCGAGCTCCACCCGTCGCAGGTCACCGGTGTTGGCCGCCCCCAGGAACAGCGCTCCCTCGCTCCGGGCGCCCAGCCGGCACCCCTCGCAGAAGGCGATCCCGGTGGGGGCGAAGGGCTCCTCCCACCAGAGCACCGGCAGCTCGGGCGAGGGCCCGTCGCGGTTGGTGTTCCCGGGCCCCTGCCCGGCGCAGGTCTCGCTCGGCCCCCAGCCGTAGTTCTCCCCGGGGAGGATCCGGTTCAGCTCGTCGTTGCACTCGGGCCCGTTCTCGCTCTCCCAGAGCACCCCCGTGCGCGGGTCGAAGGCGAGCCCGAACGAGTTCCTGATGCCGTACGCGTAGACCGGGCGGTCGCCGAGGGGGTTGTCCGGCGGGATCCGGCCGGCCGGCGTCATCCTGAGCACCTTCCCCCGCCGGTCCCCGAGCTGCTGGGCGTTGGCGGGGTCGTGGGCGTCCCCGATCACGACGTACAGCATCCCGTCCGGGCCGAAGAGGATCCGTCCGCCGTTGTGGTAGGGGCTCGCGCTGGCCGGCGTCGACAGCAGGACCCGCATCCGCCCGCCCCGCCCCCCGAGGTCGGTGAGGCGGAGGACCTGGTTCCGGAGCTCGCCGCCGACCTCCCGGGTCGCGTAGACGTAGACGAAGGGCCGGCGCGGGTAGCGGGGGTGCAGGGCGATCCCGAGCGCGCCGCGTTCCCCGGCCCCGTTCACCCCGGGGACGAGGAAGAACCGC
>DATLZM010000076.1:0-22981 GCA_035573995.1 Actinomycetota bacterium
GCCCGCCGGGGCCGCGTGGCGCCGCGGCCGGTCGCTGGTCGGGCCCCGGCTGGCCGCCGGCCGGGCCGTCGCTCGCGCGGCCGTGGGGTACGCTTGCTCCCGGATGACGTTCCGGAGCGCGCTCGTGCTGTTCGCGCACCCCGACGACGCCGAGTTCATGTGCGGGGGGACCGTCGCGCGGTGGGCCCGGGAGGGGACCGAGGTCCACTACGTCTGCGTGACCGACGGGTCGGCGGGCTCGAACGAGCCGGGGGCGACGCGGGAGGCCCTCCGGCCCCTGCGCGAGGCCGAGCAGCGGGCGGCGGCCGAGCTGCTGGGGGTGGCGAGCGTGACCTTCCTCGGCTACCTGGACGGGCGGCTCGAGCTCACCTGGGACCTGCGCCGGGACGTGACCCGGGAGGTCCGCCGGCGCCGCCCCGAGGTCCTGATCGCGCCGGACCCCTCGCGCCTGTGGTCGAGCAGCGGCTACATCAACCACCGCGACCACCGGGTCGTCGGGGAGGCCGCGCTCTGCGCGGTGATGCCCGACGCGCCGACCCGGCCCCAGTTCCCGGAGCTCCTCGAGGAGGGGTTCGAGCCCTTCGAGGTGCCCCGGCTCTGGCTGTCCAGCGAGGAGGGGGACACGTTCGTGGACGTCGGCGGGACCATCGAGCTCAAGCTCCGGGCCCTGGCCTGCCACGCCTCCCAGGGCGGGGGCGAGCCGGACGTCGAGGAGTGGGTGCGCAAGCGCGCGGCGGAGCTCGGCGCGAGGGCCGGCGTGGAGTACGCGGAGGCGTTCCGGGCCTTCGACCTCCGGAGCGAGGCCTGATGGAGCACGACGAGCGGGACGAGGACGCCTACGGCGACGAGGAGCCCTACGAGCTCGACGCCGAGGAGCGGGAGAACATCGAGGCCGACCTCGAGGACCTCCACGCGATGCGGGAGGTGTTCGGCCCGCAGGGCGTGAAGGGCGTGGTGATCGCCTGCCCCGACTGCGGCTCGAACCACTACTACGAGTGGGACCTCCTCAGGGAGAACCTCGAGCACATGCTGGAGACCGGCGAGCCGCGGATGCACGAGCCGGCCTTCGAGGTCCGCGAGGAGGAGTACATCCAGTGGGACTACGGGAAGGGCTACATCGACGCCCTCGCTGACCACGGCCTCGAGCCGGACCGCCGGATCGAGGTCACCCGGTGCCCCTGGTGCGAGACCCCCCTCGAGGAGCACTTCGCGTTCTGCCCCCGCTGCGGGCGCTCCCTCGGGGCCGTCCGGCTGTACCGGGAGCTCGTGGACCGGGGCCTCGACGAGCGGGAGGTCCGGGCCATCCTCGTCCGGGCCGGCTTCGAGCCGTTCTGAGATCCGGGCGGTCCGTCCCGCTCAGCCGACCGGGCCGGCCGCGGGGGGCTCGAGGACGCAGTCCTCGGGCGCCTTGTCCGGGCGGAGGCCCTTGAACGAGGGCGCCCGCATCCTGAGGGCCTTCCGCGTGAGCTCGAGGTACTCCACCTCGCACACCAGGCGGGGCTCGACGAACCGAGCCCCCTTCACCGCCCGGAGCCCGGGGTCCGGGATCGGGGGGTCGGGGCGCTCGAGCGGGGCGAGCTCCTCGAGGAGCCGGCGGAGCGTGGCCTCGGTGAACCCCGTCCCCACCTGGCCCACCCACCGCAGCCGGCCGTCCACGTAGGCCCCGACGAGGAGGGCGCCGAGGGTCCCGGCCCTCCCGCCCCGGCCCGGCGTCCACCCCAGGATCACGCAGTCCTGCCGCGAGACGAGCTTGATCTTCCGCCAGTCGTCGCTCCGCCGGCCGGGCCGGTAGGGGCTCCCCTTCCGCTTGGCCACGACCCCCTCGAGCCCGAGCTCCCGGGCCGCCTCCACGAAGGCGGTCCCCGCCCCGTCCTCGAAGTAGGTGAGCTCGAGGAGGCCGGGCTCGGGCTCGACGACGGCCTCGAGGAGCCCGCGGCGCTCCTCGAGGGGGGCGGAGGTCACGTCCCGGCCGTCGAGGAACAGGAGGTCGAAGGCGACGAATCGGACCGGGATACGGGCCCGGGCCCGCTCGATCTCCCGCTCGTTCGTGAGGTTCATCCGCTCCTGGAGCAGCTGGAACGAGGTCCGCCCGGACTCGTCGACGGCCACGATCTCGCCGTCCAGCACCGCGTTCACCTGATCCACGAGGGCGTGGAGGTCGTCGAGCTCCGGGTACTGCTTCGTGAGGTCCCGCCCGGTCCGCGAGATCAGCCTGGTCTCGTCGGTCGCGAGGTACGCGAGGGCCCGGATCCCGTCGAGCTTCGGCTCGAACCGCCAGCGCGGGTCGTCGAAGGCCCGCCCGCCGGGCTCGGCGAGCATCGGCGAGAGGGAGGGCGGGGAGGCGATGGGCCGTGCCGCCTGGCGGCTCGCGAGGAAGACGAGCCAATCGGTCCGGGTCCGCACGAGGTGGTACTCGAGCCCGGGGTAGCGCCGCCCGTGGAGCCGGAACGTGACCTTGCCCTCGGTCCACTCGAGGAGCTCGTAGGTCCCCCGGTCGAAGATGCGGACCTCGCCGGCCCCGTAGTGCCCCTCGGGGATCGTGCCCTCGAACGAGCCGTACTCGAGCGGGTGGTCCTCGGTCCGCACCGCGAGCCGCTTGTCGCCGGGGCGGGTCGGGAGGCCGCGCGGCACCGCCCACGAGACGAGCACGCCCTCCCGCTCCAGGCGCAGGTCGTAGTGGAGCCGGGTCGCGCGGTGCTTCTGGATCACGAAGGAATCGCCGGCCCCCGCGGCCTCCCCGGGCGGCGGCTCGGGGGTGCCGGCGAAGTCCCGCTTCTCGAGGTACTCGCGGAGCTTCGGGTCCCGTGAGCGGGCGATCGCCTCGTCGGACCTGGCGGCGGAGCGGGGCTCGGACGGACGGGATCTCGGGGAGGCGGCGCGCGGGGCGGGGGGCGCGGCGGAGCGGGGGTTGGGTGGGGACTGGCCCTCGGAGCCGCGCCCCCCGCCCCCCTCCTCCTCCCCTTGCGCCGGCGTCCGCTCGATCCCGAGCGCGGCGAGGGCCGCGGAGATGTCCTGGGGCGCGTCCAGGACCCCCCGGAAGAGGTCGCCCACCCGGCCCAGCCGTTCGAAGATGTTGTCGATCCGGAAGTCCCGCGGGGTGAACCCGCCCGCCTCGACCTCCTCCCACGTGAGCGGGGTGGAGACGGGGGCGCCGGGCTCTGGGCGGAGCGAGTACACGGCGGCGATGTTCGCCCCCTCCCGGTTCATCGTGTGGTCGATGAATACCTTGCCCGCCCGCCGCCGCACCTCCCAGGCCATCGTGACCCGGTCGGGATCGGCGCGCGCGATCATCCGGCCCACCCGGCCCACGAGCTCCCGGGCGTCCTCGTAGGAGAACCCGGGCGCGAGCGGGACGAAGATCTGGATGCCGGTCGCGCCGCTCGTCTTCGGGTAGCCGGCGAGGCCGAGCCCCTCCAGGGCCACCCGCACGTGCCGGGCCACCACCAGCACGTCCTCGAACGAGATCGGCTCGAAGGGGTCGAGGTCGAAGAACAGGTAGTCGGGGCTCCGGTGGCTCCCGCAGCGCGAGTGGAGCGGGTGGAGCTCGATGCAGCCCAGGTTCACGACGAACAGGAGGTGCGCGAGGTCCGCGACCATGAGGTAGTCGATCTCCCCGCCCTTCGCCTCCTCGCTCGGGATCCGGCAGCGGGGCACCCAGTCCGGGGTATGCGACGGCGCCGACTTCTCGTAGAAGAAGTCGCCGGCGATGCCGTCGGGCATCCGCTTCATCGTGAGCGGCCGCTCGCGGAGGTAGGGGAGGAGGAGGTCGGCGACGTTGAAGTAGTAGGCGAGGAGGTCCCCCTTCGTGTAGCCCTCCTGGGGCCAGAACACCTTGTCCAGGTTGGAGAGGCGGAGCTCCCGGCCCCCGGCCTCCACCCACCAGGCGTCGCCCCGCCGCTCGGCCGGGAGGGGCCGGGGCAGCCGGACGGTGAAGGGGTCCCCGGCGCGGGCGCGCTTCCTGGGCATCCCCGAGATGGTAGACGGGGGCCGGCGAGGGGCTAGGATGATATGCCCCGCCGCGGGGCGGGTAGGACTTCCCCGGAGGACGCCATGCCCAGAGCGATGTGGAAGGGAGCCATCTCCTTCGGCCTGGTCACGATCCCGGTCGCCGTGTACCCGGCCACCGAGGAGCGCTCGCTCAGGTTCCACCAGCTGCACGGGAAGGACGGGGGCCGGATCCGCTACCGGCGGGTCTGCTCGACGTGCGGGGAGGAGGTCCCCCTCGAGGAGATCGTGAAGGGGTACGAGTACGAGAAGGACCGCTACGTGACCCTCACCGAGGACGAGCTCGCGGCGGTCCCCGTCGAGAGCTCCCGGACCATCGCGATCGAGCGGTTCGTGGACCTCGAGGAGATCGACCCCATCTACTTCAAGAAGTCCTACTACCTCGTCCCCGAGGAGGTCGGGGCCCGCGCCTACGCGCTCCTGCGCGAGGCGATGTCCCGGGACGGGAAGGTGGGGATCGCCAAGGTGAGCTTCCGCGACAAGGAGCACCTCGCGACGCTCCGGTTCCGGGGGAAGGCCTTCGTGCTCGAGACGATGTTCTGGCCCGACGAGATCCGCGAGGCGGAGGGCGTGGACGTCGAGGTGAAGGCGCGCCCCCAGGAGATCGAGATGGCCCGGCAGCTGATCGAGAGCCTGTCGGGGCCCTTCGAGCCGGCCGCCTACCGCGACGAGTACCGGGAGAAGCTCCTCGAGATCGTGGAGCGGAAGGTCGCGGGCGAGGAGATCACGGTGGCGGCGGCCCCGCCGGCCTCGGAGCCGGTCGTGGACCTGATGGAGGCCCTCAAGCGGTCGGTGGCGGCGGCCAAGGAGCGGGCGAAGCCGGCGGCCCGCCCCCGCAAGGCGGCCTCGCGCAAGAAGGCGGCCGCGGGGTAGCCTCGGGGTGGGCCGATGAAGCTCGTGGTCGCGGTGATCAAGCCGCACAAGCTGGACGAGGTGAAAGAGGCCCTCCGCGACGTCGGGGTCCAGGGGCTCACCACGAGCGACGTGGAGGGGTTCGGGCGCCAGCGCGGGCACACCGAGGTCTACCGGGGCGCCGAGTACCAGGTGGACTTCGTCCCCAAGGTGAAGGTCGAGGTGCTCGTGGACGACGCCGACGCCCAGGGCGTGGTGGACGCGATCACCAAGGCCGCGCGCACCGGGAAGATCGGCGACGGCAAGATCTGGGTCCTCCCGGTGGAGCAGGTGGTCCGGATCCGCACCGGCGAGCGCGGGCCCGACGCCCTGTGACGGGCGCGCGGCCTGGGGCGGCCGTTGAGGGCCGGCCCGAGCCGCCGGCCCCGGTGGGGCGGCTCCTCCGGGAGCTCCGGGCCCTTGACCGCGCCTACTCCCCCGGGCACCACGGCCGGTGGTCCGCGCGCCGGCGCGCCGAGCTCGTCGACCGCTGCGTGCGGGAGCTGTTCGCCTCGGCGGGGCCGCCGCCCGGCGTCGCCCTCGCCGCCCTCGGCGGCTACGGGCGGGGGGAGCTCGCCCCCGCCTCCGACCTCGACCTGCTGATCGTCCACCGGGGCCGCGCGGAGGACCTCCGCGCCCTGGCCGAGCGGCTCCTCTACCCGCTCTGGGACGCGGGCTTCGCGGTGGGCCACGCGGTCCGGACCCCCGAGGAGTGCCTGGCCCTCGCCGTTGGCCGCCTGGACGCGGCGACGGCGATGCTGGACGCGCGGTTCCTCGCCGGGGACCCCGGCGTCTTCGACGACGCGCGCCGGGCGGTGCGGAGCTGGCTGCGGGAGGACCCGCGGGGGTTCGCCGCGCGCCTCGCGGAGGACGCCCGCCGGCGAGAGGAGCGCGCCGGCGCCGCCTCCCGGATCCTCGAGCCCGACCTGAAGGAGGGGCGCGGGGGGCTCCGGGACCTCCAGGCCCTGGCCTGGGTGGCCCGCGTGGCCTTCGACGGCGACCTCGGGGCGCTCGTGGGCGAGGGCCTCCTGCGGGAGCGGGAGCGGGAGGCCCTCGAGGGCGCCTGGGAGTTCCTCACCCGGGCCCGGAGCGCGGTCCACCTCGAGACCGGGCGGAGGACCGACCGGCTCGTCCTCGAGCTCCAGCCCACCGTGGCCGCGGCCATGGGGTTCGCGGACGAGCCCGGGCTCACGGCGCCCGACGGGCTGATGCGGGCGGTCTTCGAGCACGCCCGCCAGGTGGAGCACGTGGGCGGCGCGGCCCTCGACCGCTTCCTCGGGCGGGGCCAGCCCGTCGGGGGGGTCCAGCTGGAGCCGACCCCCGCCGGGGTGCTCCGGGCCTTCGCGGACCTCGCCGCCCGTTCGGAGCCGCCCCCGCCCGGGCTCCTCGACGCCGTGGAGCGGGCCGGGGTGCCGGACCCGGTGCCGTGGGACGACGGGGTCCGGGAGGCCTTCCTCCGGCTCCTGCGGGCGGGGGAGGGGGCCGCGGCGGCGCTGGACGCCCTGGACCGCTCGGGGCTCCTCGTCCGGTACCTGCCGGAGTGGGGGCCGGTCCGCTGCCGGCCGCAGCGGGACCCCTACCACCGCTCGCCGGTCGACGTGCACCTCCTCGACACCCTGGCCGCCGCGGCCCGGCTCCTCGCCGGCGACGAGGACGACCCGGTGGCGCGCGAGGCCCGCCCGCTCGTGCCGGACGCCGACGGGTTCCTCCTGGGGGCCCTCCTCCACGACGTCGGGAAGGTGGGGTTCGGCGGGCACGTCGCCGCCGGGGTCCGCCAGGCGCGGTCGGCCCTGGACCGGATGGGCCTTTCGGCCCCCGCCCGGGACCTGGCGCTGTTCCTCGTGGAGCACCACCTCCTGCTCTCCGACACGGCCACCCGCCGCGACCTCGAGGACGACGACCTGATCCTCGACGTGGCCGCCCGGGTGGGCGACCAGGGGCGGCTCGCCGCCCTGTACCTGCTCACGGTGGCCGACGCCCGGGCCACGGGGCCCGCGGCCTGGACGCCGTGGCGCCAGGCCCTGGTCCGGGAGCTCGTGGCCAAGGTCCAGCACGTGCTCGAGCGGGGCGAGATGGGGCCCGAGCTCGCCGAGCGGCTGGCCGACCGGGCGGCCGCGCTGCGGCGCTCCCTCCGGGACGAGGACCCGGCGGAGGTGGAGCGGTTCCTCGCGCGCGTGCCCCGCGGCTACCTGGCGGCCGTGGCCCCCGAGCGCGCGGCGCTCCACTTCCGGCTGCTCCGGGCGCCGCTCGGGGCCACGGAGGTCCGGACCCTCGTCGAGCCCGGGGCGCGGCCGGGGACCCACGCCCTCACCGTCGTCGCGCCCGACCGGCCGGGGCTCCTGTCCTGGATCGCCGGCGCCCTCGCGCTGGCGGGGCTCTCGATCCTCACCGCTCAGGTCTTCACCACCGAGGACGGGGCGGCCGTGGACCTGTTCGAGGTGGAGGGCGCGTTCGAGCCGGACGTCGACGAGGCGCGCTGGCGCGCCTTCCGCCGGTCGCTCCGGCGGGCGATCGAGGGGCGCCTGGACCTGGCCCACCTCGTCGAGGAGCGCCGCCGGCACTACCCGGGCCCGCGGGCCGACGTCCCGGTCCGGGTCGTCGTGGACAACGACGCCTCCGACTTCTTCACGGTGATCGAGGTGGGCGCCCCGGACCGCCTGGGCCTCCTCTTCGACGTCACCCGGACCCTCGCCGAGCAGGGCCTCGACGTCCACCTCGCGAAGGTCGCGACCTACGGGGTCCGCGTGGTGGACGCGTTCTACGTGCGCGACGTCCTGGGGAGGAAGCTCGAGGAGCCCGGGGCGATCGCCGACCTCGAGCGGGCCCTGGTCGAGCGCCTCGCCGGGTGAGGTCCGGGGCTAGGCCGCGAGGAGCTCCCCCAGGCGGCGGGCGAAGGCGGGGGCGTCGCCGTGCTCCTCGTGCTTGAAGTAGACGTAGGCGTCCCGGCCGGCGGCGAGGACCGGCCGCAGCCGGTCCGCCCAGGCCCGGAGCTCGTCCTCCGCGTAGGTCGTCCTCCGCAGCCGCAGGTAGGCGAAGGGGTCGGCGGGGAGCTCCCCGTCGGGGGCCGGGCGGTCGTCGGTCTCGGCCACCACCCAGGCCACCCCCTGCTCGGCGAGGAGCTCCCGGGCCTCCTCCCACGAGGGGTGGCGGAACTCCATCGCCGCGAGCATGGGCGGCAGCCCGCCGAGGAACCGCTCGAGCAGCCCCCGGTCGTAGCGGAGCGAGGGCGGGCACTGGAACAGGACCGGCCCGAGCCGGTCCCCGAGGATCCGGGCGCGGTCCAGGAACAGGCCCACGGCCTCGTCGGCGTCCTCGAGCCGGAGCGCGTGGGTGATCCGCTGGTTCGCCTTGAGGGCGAAGCGGAACCCCTCGGGGACCCGCTCCCGCCAGGCGAGGAGGGTGCGCTCCGAGGGGTAGCGGCGGAACGTGTAGTTCACCTCGACCGTCGGGAACCGCTCCGCGTAGACGGCCAGCATGTCCTCCCGCCGGGTCCCGTCGGGGTAGAAGGGGCCGACCCACTCGTCGTAGGCGAACCCGGAGGTCCCGAGGTAGACGCGCCCCGCCACGCGTGCATCATGGCAGGGATGGGGACGCCCGAGCACCGGTCCGCGATCGAGCTCCGCGGCGCGGGGGCCCCCGGCGGGCGGGTGAGCGCGGCCTGGGCGTCCCCGGCGGGGGCGGTGGCGGCCCTCGTCCTCGCCCCGGGGGCGGGCGCGCCGATGGATCACCCGTTCCTGGTCGGCTTCGCCCGGGGGATGAACGAGGCGGGGGTGGGGACGCTCCGGTTCAACTTCCCCTACGCGGAGGAGGGCCGGCGGTCGCCGGACCCGCCGGGCGTGCTCATGGCGGCGTGGCGCGCGGCCTTCGAGGCGGCGCGCGAGCGGTTCCCGGGCCTGCCCGTGCTGGCCGGGGGGAAGTCGCTGGGGGGCCGGATCGCCTCGATGTGCGTGGCGGAGGGGATGGCGGCGGCCGGGCTCGTGTTCCTGGGCTACCCGTTGCACCCGCCCGGGAGGCCGGAGCGGCTCCGCGACGAGCACCTGGACGGCATCCGGGTCCCCATGCTGTTCCTGCAGGGCACCCGCGACCCCTTCGCGCGGCCCGAGCTGCTCGCCGCCGTCCTGGAGCGCCTCGGGGGGCGGGCCTCCCACGTGGCGGTGGAGGGCGGCGACCACTCGTTCCGGGTCCGGGGGGTGCGGGCCGACGACGGCGAGATCGGGGCCTCGCTCGCCGCGCTCGCGGCGCCCTTCGTCCGGCGGGTGGCGGGAGTGGCCTGATGCCCCGTCGCCACCGCCGCGCCCCGGAGGGGCCGCCGCCGGTGCCCCGCCCGCGCGGGGCGGCCCCGCCCTGGGCCCTGGTCCCCGGCCACGAGGTCCGACAGGTGGGGGGCGAGAAGGAGTACCGCTGCCCCGGCTGCGACCACCCCATCCGTCCCGGGGTCTGGCACCTGGTGGTGGTGCCGGAGGACGCGCCGGAGGAGCGCCGCCACTGGCACACCGGGTGCTGGCGGGTGGAGCTCCGCCGCCGGGGCCTCGGCAGGGCGTAGGTGCGGGCCCCGCGGCCGTGGCTATCATCGGTCGCATGACGCCCGAGGCCCGCGCCGTCATGTGGGAGCGCGACGGTCGTTGGGTCGGCCGGATCGAGGGCCAGGAGGTCGCGGCGGCGAGCCGCGACGAGTGCCTGGCGGCGCTGAGGCGACGGGCGGGGGAGGGCACGCTCACGGTCGAGGTCGTCCCGCCGCTCGCGGGCGTCGCCGAGGCCGCCCGGATCCTCGGCTGGGACAAGCGGAGGGTGTCGACCTACGTCCGGCGAGGCGCCTTCCCGGAACCCGTCGCGGTCCTCGCCTCCGGGCGCATCTGGCGGCGGGAGGACGTGGAGGCCTTCGCCGCGACCCGTCGGCGGCGGGGGGCGGCCGGGTGAGCCACCCGGAGCGTCCCCGCCTCCTGTTCCTGGTCCGCCACGGCGAGGCCGAGCAGGCCTCCGACGACATGCGGACGACCCCGCGGGGGCTCCAGTGGGACCCGCCCCTCTCCGCTCGGGGACGGGAACAGGCCGAGCTCCTCGCCCGCCGCCTGCTGCTCATGGACCCCCGCCCGACCGCCGTCTACTGCTCCCCGTTCCGGCGGGCGCGGGAGACGATCGAGCCCTTCGCCCGGGCCGCGGGGGTGGAGGTCGGCCTCGACGAGGACCTCGGGGAGGCCTACGTGGGCGAGTGGGAGAACCGCTCGTTCGAGGAGATCCTGGCGACCGACGAGGACCTCCTCCGGCGCTTCCGGGACCAGGAGCCGATGTGGAGCCTGGCGCCGGGGGCGGAGCCCACCGACGCGCTCCGGGAGCGGGTGGTCCGCGCCGTGGAGCGGATCCTCGCCCGCCACCCGCGGGGCGACGTCCTGGTGGTCGCCCACGGCGGGGTGATCAACGCGTACGTCGGCCACGTCCTCGGCCTCGAGCAGGAGATGTTCTTCCTGCCCGACCACGCCTCGCTGTCCTCCCTGTTCGTCGAGGGCGATCGGCGCCGCGTGCGGTTCCTCAACGACGTCCGCCACCTCACGGACCCGCACCTGTTCCACATCGACGCGTCGGCGGCGGGGACCCCGGCCCGCGGCCGGACCGGGTGAGGCCGTCGAGGGCGCCGGGGACGGCGAGAGGGCCGCGGGGAAGCGCGGCCCTCTCGCGACAGCTCCCGGCGGGGCGTCGGCTCAGGCCGCCCGCGGGATGCGGGTCTCGATCTCGGTGGCCTGGTCGTGGACCCGCCGAGCCGTGGAGGCGATCAGGTCCAGGACCTCGTGCCAGAACGCGGCGACGCCACCGAGGACGAGCCCCGTGGCCACCGGCCCCATCCAGGCGGCACGGAAGGCCTGGTTCCAGGCGGCGAAGGCGGAGTAGTCCGTCACCCACGTGAGCAGCACCCCCGCGACGAACGCGAGCAGCAGGCGGATGCCGCGGGGCATGTCCCACGCGTGGCGGACCAGGTCCACGATCTTCGCCACCGCGAGGCCGAGCAGCAGCACGGTCGCGAACACGTACATGCGTCCGACACCTCCTTCCGCTAGGACCGACCACGCGAGGGCGCAGGAGGTTACAGGAGCCACACGAGCAACACGGAGCGACGTCCCGGCCCGTGCCGCCCCTGGGCCCGGCGGGCCCATATACTGCCCCCCACGCCGGGAAGGAGGCGCGCGTGAGGTTCCTGTCCGAGGAGTGGGCGCGGGCCCTGAAGGAGGCCCTGAACGCGAACGAGGCCTTCCGCCGGGGGACCCTGGGCCAGGCCGTCCGGCTCCAGCAGGTGATCCTGACCCCGGAGGGGGAGGTCCGCTACTGGATCCGGATCGAGGACGGGACGATCGACCTCGGGCTGGGCGACGTCGCCGACCCCCACGCCACGATCACCCAGGACTACGGCACCGCGGTGGCCATGGCCCGGAGCGAGCTCTCGCCGGTGACGGCGTTCATGACCGGCCGGCTCAAGGTCTCGGGCGACATCGGGGTCCTCATGGGCCTGGCCGGGCCCTTCTCTCAGCTCCCGGAGGTGATGCGGGAGCTCGACGTCGAGTACTGACGGGCCGCACCGGGCCAGCCCGCGCGTCGAACCCCGCCCGGGTCCAGCCCCGCCGCCCCTCGGAGCCTCCCGGGCCTCGGACCCGATCGCCCAGCGGACCCTCCCGGCCTCGGGCCCTACCGACCGCCGGCCCGCCGACGGCGGTCCTCCGGGAGGACGACGAAGGTCGCGGTCGCCCGGGCCAGGAGCGCCCCGCGCCCGTCCTCGACGTCGGCCTCGGCGTAGGCGGCGCGTCGGCCCACGCGGAGCGCCCGTCCCCTCGCCACGATCCGCCCGAGCGGGGCCGGGGCGAGGTAGGCCACCGAGAGCTGGGCCGTCACCTGCAGGAGCCCCGGCTCGAGCGCGGCCCGGACCGCGAGCCCGCAGGCCGTGTCGGCGAGCCCGGCGATCACCCCGCCGTGGACCAGCCCGGCCGCGTTCAGGTCGTGCTCGGCCGCCGTCAGGGCCACGTCGACCTCCCCCGGGGCCAGGCGGAGGAGCTCGATCCCGGCCCGCTCGTGGTAGGGGCCGAGCCGGACCCGGGTGGCGAGGTCCTCGGGGCCCGTCATTCCTTCACGTAGGGCTTCCCGTCGGCGGCGGGCGGCCGCGCCCGACGGACCACCCCCGCCACCACCAGGATCGTGGCGAGGTAGGGCGCCATCAGGAGGAACTCCGAGGGGATGGGGACCCCCAGGATCGAGAGCTTCGTCTGGAGGGAGTCCGCGAACCCGAACACCAGGGCCGCCCCGAACGCGCCGATCGGGTTCCAGCGCCCGAAGATCATGGCGGCGAGCCCGATGAAGCCCTTGCCCGCCGTCATCCCCTCGTCGAACCGGCCAACCGAGCCCAGCGTGAAGAAGGCGCCGCCGATCCCGGCCACGATCCCCCCGAGGATCACGTTCCGGTAGCGCGTGGCGAGCACCCCGATCCCGACGGTGTCGGCGGCCCGGGGGTGCTCGCCGACCGCCCGGACCCGCAGGCCCCAGGTCGTCCGGAACAACCCGACGTGGATCGCCGCGATCAGCGCGAGCATCAGGTAGACGAACACGTTGTTGTCGAAGACCACGGGGCCCACGATCGGGAGGTCGGAGAGCACCGGGATCCGCAGCTCCTGGAAGCGCCCGGGGGTGTTCAGGGCCTGGTTCCGCTGGAGGAACCGGGCGGAGAGGAAGCTCGTGAGGCCGAGGGCCAGGAGGTAGAGGAAGAACCCCGCGATGATCTGGTCCACCTGGTAGCGGATCGCCAGGACCCCCAGCATCCACCCCATGAGGGCGCCCACGGCGGCCCCCGCGAGGAGCCCCACCCACAGGTCGTCGGTGACGCTCGCCGCCACGGTCCCCGAGAGGGCCCCGGCGAGCAGCATCCCCTCGATCGCGATGTTGATCACGCCGGACCGCTCGCAGAGGACCCCGGAGAGGGCGCCGAAGGTGATGGGGACCGAGCGGAGGAGCGTGCTCTTGAGCATCCCGAGCAGGTTCATCTCGTCGCCCCGGGCGGCCCAGGCCAGGAAGGCGAACACGAACATCGCGATGACCAGGCCGAGGACGAGGTTCGTCCGGGCCCCGAACCCCCGGGTGAGCTGGACCCCGCCCAGGAAGGCGCAGGCCGCGGCCAGGAGGTAGGCGGTGGCCCGGACCGGCACCACGAGGTCGGGGAGCGTCACGAACGTCTCCCGCCCCCCGAGGTTCAGGCCGAACCGGGCGTCGCCCGGCCCGGAGCCCGCGCCGAACAGGAGCCCGATGGCCAGGGCCACGGCGAGGAAGAACAGCCCGGTGGCCCTGGCCCGGGCCGGGGAGCTGGCCCGGCCGGCCGCCGCCACGCTCACGGCGCGTCCTCCGCCGGACGCGACGCGGGCCCGGCGCCCTCGGGGCCCGGGGCGGGGCGGGTCCGGATCCGGTAGATCCCCCGGACGATCGCGGGGGCCGCGATGAACACGACCACGAGGGCCTGGATCACCACGATGATGTCCACCGGGGTCTGGGTGGCCGCCTGCATGCTGCGCGAGCCCGCCCGCAGCGCCCCGAACAGGAGCGCGGCGAGCACGACGCCGGCCGGGCGGGCCCGCCCCAGGAGCGCCAGCGTGATCCCGTCGAACCCGAAGCCCGAGGAGAACCCGGGGGTGAGGCTGGGCGTCACCGAGAGGAGCTGGTTGGCCCCGGCCAGCCCGGCCAGGCCCCCGGCGAGGGCCATGACCGCGAGGTAGGTGCGGGCGGGGTCCATCCCCGCCGCGCGCGCGGCGTCGGGGCCCGCGCCCACCGCCTGGAACTCGAAGCCCACCGTGGTGCGGTTGAGGAGCCACGCCACCCCCGCCGCCAGCGCGAGCGCCACGAGGAGGCCCGCGTGGAGCCGGAGGGAGGGGCCGAACAGGTGGGGGTAGGCCGCCTCCACCGGCTTCGAGATGGGGTCGGTGCGGTCCGGCCGGCGGTAGAACTCGGTCGAGAGCAGGTAGAGCGCGAGGAACGAGGCGACGAAGTTCAGCATGATCGTCGTGATGACCTCGTGGGCCCCGGTCCTCGCCTTGAGGAAGCCCGGCACCGCCCCCCAGGCGGCGCCGCCCAGGGCCCCGGCCAGCACCACCGCGCCCAGGCGGAGCGGGCCCGGCAGGCCCGGGAGCGAGAACCCGGCGGCGGCCGCGGCCACGGCCCCCGCGGTGAGCTGGCCCTCCCCGCCGATGTTGAACAGCCCGGCCCGGAACGGGAGGGCCACCGCGAGGCCGGTGAGGACGAGGGGCGTGGCCACGACGAGGGTCTCGGACAGCGGGTTGAAGGCCCGGGCGACCTCCCGGGCGTCCCCGCTGCGGAACGCCTCCGCGTAGCGGGCGGGGTCCCCGAACGCCCCGGTGAGGAGCGCGCGGTAGGCGTCGGCGACGGCCCGGGCCGAGGCGGAGAGCGCGCCGAGGGGGTCGCGGAGGAACCGACCCCAGGCGGCGAGGGCGTCGGGCTCGGTGAAGATGATGAGCAGGGCCCCCGCGAGGAGCGCGGTGAGGAGCGCCAGGGCCGGCACGAGGACCGTCTCCCGGAAGCCCCGGCCGGTGACGATCTGGACGAAGCCGGTGGGCTCCGGCGCGAGGACCGGGCCGGCCGCCCGCGCCTCGTCCTGGGGCAGGACCTCGACGCCGCCGGAGGGGCGGGGGGCCTCGGGCTCAGCCACCGGCCGCCGCCTCCTCCAACCGGGATCCCGCCATGAGGAGCCCCACCCGCTCCCGGGTGGCCCGCTCGGCGGGGAGCACGTCCACGATCCTCCCCCGGTACATCACGGCCACCCGGTCCGCGAGGGCCAGGACCTCGTCCAGCTCGGAGGAGACGATCAGCACGGCGACGCCCCGGTCGCGCTGCTCGACCAGGCGGCGGTGGATGTACTCGATGGAGCCGACGTCCAGGCCCCGGGTGGGCTGGCTCGCCACGAGGAGCCGGACCTCGCGCGAGAACTCCCGGGCCACGATGACCTTCTGCTGGTTCCCCCCGGACAGCGTGGAGACGGGGAGGCGGACCGAGGGCGTGCGGATGTCGAAGGCCCGGGCCCGCTCCTCGGCCGCGCGGAGGACGGCCTCCTCGTCGCGGACGATCCACCGCGCGAACGGGGGCAGGTCGTAGGTGTTGAGGACGAGGTTGTCGGCGATCGTGAACGTCACGATCAGCCCGTCCTTCTGCCGATCCTCGGGGACGTGCCCGACCCCCGAACGGAGCACCCGCCGGGGCGTCCACCCGGTGGCGTCCCGCCCCAGCACCCGCACGGCGCCGGCCTCCGCCGGCCGGAGGCCGGTGAGGGCCTCGACCAGCTCGGTCTGGCCGTTGCCCTGGACCCCGGCCAGGCAGACGATCTCCCCGGCCCGCACGTCGAACGACACCCCGTCCACCGCGACCTGGTCCCGGTCGTCGCGGACCACGAGCCCCTCGACCTCGAGCACCGGCTCGCCCGGACGGGCCGGGGGCTTCTCCACGACGAGCTGGACGGCGCGGCCGACCATCATCGAGGCCAGCTCCTCCTCGCTGGTCTCGGCGGGGGCGGTGGTCCCCACGACCCGTCCCCGCCGGAGCACCGTGATCCGGTCGGCGACGGCCAGGACCTCCTTGAGCTTGTGGGTGATGAAGATGATCGAGCGGCCCGACGCCTTGAGCCCGCGCATCACCTCGAAGAGCTCCTCGGTCTCCTGGGGGGTGAGCACCGCCGTCGGCTCGTCCAGGATCAGGACCTTGGCGTCCCGGTAGAGGGCCTTCAGGATCTCCACCCGCTGCTGGATCCCCACCGGGAGCTCCTCGACGAGCGCGTCCGGCGGGACCTCGAGGCCGAACCGGGCGGACAGCTCCTCCACCTTCCGTCGGGCCCGACGGAGGTCGAGGAAGCCGAGCCGGCCGGTGGTGATCTCCTGGCCCAGGATGATGTTCTCGGTGACCGTGAAGACCGGGATCAGCATGAAGTGCTGATGGACCATGCCCAGCCCGGCCGCGATCGCGTCGCCCGGGCCCTCGAACCGGACCGGCCGCCCGTCGAGCAGGACCTCGCCCTCGTCGGCCCGGTACAGCCCGTAGAGGATGTTCACGAGCGTCGTCTTCCCGGCGCCGTTCTCGCCGAGGAGGGCGTGGATCTCCCCCTCCTCGACGACGAGGTCCACGTGGTCGTTGGCCACGACCCCGGGGAACCGCTTCGTGATGCCGCGCAGCTCGAGGCGCATCCGACCGCCCTCAGCGGGCAGCATACGGGGGGCGCGGGATCTGCGCCCGCGCCCCCCGCATCGCCCGCTCCCTACAGGTAGTCGTTGTAGTCGGCGGAGACCGAGCCGTCGATGACGCCCTGCCGGAGCTCCTCGACCCGGTCCTTGAGCTCCTGGGGCACGTCGTCCTCGAACTCGTGGTAGGGCGCGATGCCCACGCCGCCGTTCTCGAGCGTGCCCACGTAGACGCCGCCCTCGAACGTGCCCTCGACCACCTGCTTGATGGCCTCGAACACCGCGACGTCCATGTTCTTCATCACGCTCGTGAGGAACAGCGGGCAGAACTCCGCGGCCGAGACGCACCCGTCGGTGTCGACCCAGATCGCCATGTCGTCCTGGGGCGAGTCCTGGAGCGCGGCGGTGGTGCCGAAGCCCACCGGGCCCGCCACCGGCAGGACGATGTCCGCGCCCTCGGCCAGGAAGTCCTCGGTCACCTGACGGCCCTTGGTCTGGTCCTCGAAGTCGCCGGTGAACGTCCCGTCCTGCTTCGCGGCGTCCCAGCCCAGGACCTCGACGCTCGTGCCGTTGTCCTCGTTGTACTTCTGGACGCCGGCCCAGAACCCGTTCATGAAGATCGACACCGGCGGGATGTTGATCCCGCCGTAGGTCGCGACCTTGCCCGTCTTGGTCATCCCCGCCGCCAGGTAGCCGGCGAGGAACGCCGCCTGGTCGGTGGCGAAGGTGAGCCCGAGGACGTTGTTGTTCTGGATCTCGCCCTCGCCGTAGGCGAAGTCCACGATCGCGAAGGGCTGGTCCGGGTTGGCGTTCGCCGCCTCCTTCGTCGCGTCGCCCAGCAGGAA
This sequence comes from Actinomycetota bacterium, assembly GCA_035573995.1. Classification (GTDB taxonomy): domain Bacteria; phylum Actinomycetota; class UBA4738; order UBA4738; family HRBIN12; genus DATLZM01. Next base: position 16,943 of record DATLZM010000076.1, read on the forward strand.
CCCGACGGTGATGATGATGTCGCAGCCCTCGTCGAGGAACGCCTGGATGTTCGGGGCGTAGTCGTCCTGGGTCTGGGACTCGAGGAACTTGGCCTCCACGCCGAGCTCGGACTGGGCCCGCTGCACGCCCGCCCAGGCCGTGGCGTTGAAGCTCTTGTCGTCGATCCCGCCGACGTCGGTGACCTGGCAGGCCTTCATCCCCTCGCCCGGGAGGCCGCCCTCCTCGGGTGGCTGCTCCTCCGCCGCGCCGCCGCAGGCCGCGGCCGCGAGGGCCAGCGCCGTGACGGCCGCGAGGATCCGGAGCCTTCGCTTCATACCCCCTCCTTCCCTCTCCGTCGCCACCGAACATTACGTCAGCCGGCCGGGCGGGGGATGCGCCGCCCGACCCGCTCAGGTCGTGCCGAACAGCCGGTCCCCGAAGTCGCCGAGCCCGGGCAGGATGTAGCCGCGGTCGTTGAGCTGGCGGTCCAGGGAGGCCGCGAAGATCTCGACGTCGGGGTGCTCGGCCTCCATCCTCGCGAGCCCCTCGGGCGCCGCCACCACGCAGACGAACCGGATCGACGCCGGCCGCCCCTCCTTGATCGCCGCGCACGCCGCCGCGCCGGAGCCCCCCGTGGCGAGCATCGGGTCGAGGACCAGCACGTGCCGGCCCTCCACCGGCGGGAGCTTCCGGTAGTACGACTGGGGGAGGAGCGAGGCCTCGTCCCGCTCCAGCCCGACGTAGCCCACGGCCACCTCGGGGAACAGCTCGGTGACGGCCTCCAGCATCCCCAGGCCGGCGCGGAGGATCGGCACCGCGACGAGGTCCCCGGAGAGCACCCGGCCCGTGGTCCGCTCGAGCGGGGTCTCCACCTCCACCTCCTCCCAGGGGAGGGTCCGCGACGCCTCGAGCACGAGCGCGAGCGCGAGCCGCTTGGTGAGCGTGCGGAAGACCGGGGGCGGGGTGGTCCGGTCCCGCAGGGCCGTGAGCAGGTGCTGCGAGAGCGGGTGGTCGACCACCGTGAGCGCCACGGCGCCGCATCCTAGCGGGGGTCGGGCTCCGCCGCGAGGCCGCCCCGGTTGCCAAGCGGGGGACGCCGTGCCAACATGCCGGGCGTGCAGCGCTCCTTCGGCTTCGGCTGGTTCTACGGCGGGCCCGGCCCGGCGTAGCTGCCTGCCAGCCGACGGAGAGGCGCAGCGACCCCGGGCCAGCGGCCCGGGGTCTTCCGTTCCCCGGGCCCCGTGAGCGGAGGAGGGAACGCGATGGTCGTGGTGATGAGGCCGGACGCGACGGACGCCGACGTCGAGCGCGTCGCCGAGCGGGTGCGCGAGGCGGGCGGCGAGGCCTTCGTCTCCCGGGGACGGGTCCACACGATCATCGGGCTCGTCGGGGACACGGCCCGGTTCGAGGCGATCCCGCTCCTCCAGCTCCCCGGCGTGGAGCGCGTGATCAGGATCGGCAAGCCGTACAAGATGGTGGCGCGCGACCTCCACCCGCGGCCCAGCACGGTCAAGGTGGGGACCGCCGAGGTCGGCCGGGGCTCGGTGACCCTGATCGCCGGGCCCTGCGCCGTGGAGACCGAGGAGCAGGCCCTGGCCGCGGCCCGGGCGGCGAAGGCGAGCGGGGCGACGATCCTTCGGGGCGGGGCCTACAAGCCGCGGACCTCGCCCTACTCGTTCCAGGGCCTCGGCGAGCGGGGGCTCGAGATCCTCGCCATGTGCCGCGCCGAGACCGGCCTCCCCGTGGTCACCGAGGTCCTCGAGACCCGGGACGTGGAGCTCGTGGCCGAGTGGGCCGACGCGCTCCAGATCGGCACCCGGAACATGCAGAACTTCGCCCTGCTCAAGGAGGTCGGGCAGATCCACAAGCCCGTGCTCCTGAAGCGGGGGCTCGCGGCCACGGTCGACGAGTGGCTGATGGCCGCGGAGTACATCGCCCAGCGCGGGAACTCCGAGATCATCCTCTGCGAGCGCGGGATCCGGACCTTCGAGCCCTCCACGCGGAACACCCTCGACCTCGCCGGGATGGCCGTGGCCCAGCAGGAGACCCACCTCCCGGTGATCGCGGACCCCTCCCACGCCACCGGGAAGCGGGCCCTCGTGGGGCCGATGGCGCGGGCCGCGGTGGCGGCCGGGGCGGACGGGGTGATGCTCGACGTCCACCCCAACCCCGAGGAGGCGCTCTGCGACGGCCCCCAGGCCCTCACGCCCGCCGACCTCCTGGGGCTCGCGGCCGAGCTCCGGGCGCTCGCCGAGGCCCTCGGGCGCCCGATGGCCTGAGGCGCCCCGGTCAGGCCCCCGGGACGATCGGGGTGAGCTCGGCGATCTCGCAGGTGGTGCGCCAGCGGGCGATGGACTCGCCCGGCGGGCCGGGGCGGCTGCGCCGGCGGTCGGCGAGGAGCTTGGCGGCCTCCTCCCACTCGGCGCCCCGCAGGAGCCGGACCGCGGCCGGGAACTCGTCGAGGGCGGTGTCGCGGCCCTTCCGCCGGGTGATCACGACGACCTCGGGCGCCCCCGGCACCCCGGGGACGGTCTGCTCCTCGGGCCCCGGCTCCCGCTGCGAGAGCACGTAGATCCTTCCGTCGCGGTACACGAACCAGGCGGGGATGGTGCGCCGCCGCCCGTCCGCCTCCACCCCGACCCAGATCACGTCGGACCGCTTCAGCCCGTCCTCGATCTCCTTCGGCAGCCGGGCCGGGGCCTGCTGGAGGTGGACGGGGACCTCGATCTCGCCCACCACCTCCTCGTCCAGGATGAACGAGGCGAGGTGGACGCCCACCTCGTCGAAGAACCCGTCCTCGACGCGGTCGGCCTCGACCGTGAGGTCCATCGAGCCGAGCATCCGTCGCGGCTGCGGCCCCCAGCGCCACACGAGCTTCCCCGAGGGCCCGTAGAAGCGGACCTCCTCGTTCACCAGGCCGGTCGGCGCCTTCCAGGCGCGGAAGACCGTGAAGGGGAGGGCCCGGCCGGGCCGCGCCAGCAGGTAGATGCCGGCGGGCGCGTCCTCGCCGTAGGCGTCGAACACCCGTTGGTCCGCGACCGTGGCGGCGACGAGTTCACCGATGGCCATCGGGCGATGAGGATAGCGGACCCGGCGCGGGCCTCCGGATCCCGGCCCCCGGACCGGCGCGGGGGGCCCGGGTCGGGCTCAGCCCATCCGGGCCAGCCAGAGCCGGGGCTCCTCGAGCTCCGGCAGCGCCGGGAGCGCCTCCGCCGCCTCCCACATCCGGTCCAGGGTCTCCTCGCCGGCGAGCTCGGCCACCCGGTCGCAGAAGGCCGCCCCCAGCCGGTACTGCTCGCGCTTCATCTCGATCCCGAGGAGCCGCTCGAACAGCGGGTCCCCCACCTCGGTCTCGCGGTGCCGGCGCAGCGCCTCGGCGATCCGGGCGTGGGTGGGCAGGATCCGGCGGGCCACGGTCGCCGTCACGTGGTCCCCGTAGCCCTCCGCGGCGGCCATGAAGGCCTGGATCCGGCCGAGCTTGAGGCGCTGCTCGTCGTCGAGCACCGCGCCGAACAGCCCCTCCTCCGAGCCGAGGAGCTCCTGGAGGGCCTCGGGGTCCGCGGGGTCCAGGCGCTCCAGGCGCTCCCGGAGGCTGGCCGCGTCGATCCGGAGGGTGGAGAGGAAGTCCTCCAGGACCTCGCGGAACCGCCCCGGCACCCAGGGGCGCGCGAACTCGAACCGGTGGACGACCTCGTGGACCGCGACCCAGGCGCGGAACTCGGTGGGCGGGAGGCTCCAGTCCCGCTCGAAGGCCCGGACGTTGGGCACCACGAAGAGGAGGTCCCCCGCCCCCGGGCGGGGCACGGCGACGTCGTACTGCCCGAGGACCCGCTGGGCCAGGATCCCCAGGACCGCCCCGATCTGGGCCCCGAGGAGCAGCGGCGAGAGCTGCGAGAGGACCTGGGCAGCGAGCTCGCCGCCGGGTTCGGCGGGAGCGAGCTCGCGGCGGACGGCGGCCACCGCCTCCCCGATCTTGACGGCGGCCGGCTCGAGGAGGGAGCGGAGCGACTCGACGTTCGCCCGCACCCACTCCGCCCGCCGCACGGCCCGGACCCGCGGGAGGTCGGGGGGCGGGGCGAGGCCCGTGACCTCCGCGACGTGCAGCTCGGCGAGGCGGACGGCGTCCTCGAACGAGCGCTGGTCCTCCGCGGCGGGCGGGGGGTCCTCCCGCCCCCACTGCGCCGTGGCGATCCCGACCTGCCGGGCGAGCTCCCAGTTCACCGGGCCCGGGGACGACAGCAGCACCCGCTGGATCTCCCGGAACAGGGGCACGTCGGCGAAGACGTCCCCCATCGGGACCTCGAAGGGACCGCGGTCCTCCGGTCGCTCCTCCACGGGACCCATCGTACGACCGCCCTCGGCTAAGCTGGGGCCGTGTCGGAGCGGGCGCCGTCCGCGGGGGACCGCCTGCTGGTCCGGGTGAGCGCCGGGCCCCTCGACCCCGGGGAGGCCCTCCGCTTCGTCGCGTCGCCCTTGGCCGGCGGCACCTGCGTCTTCCTGGGGACGGTGCGGGAGCGCTCGGAGGCGGGGCGGGTCACCGGGCTCCGGTACGAGGCCTGGGACGAGCTCGCCCGCCGGCGCCTCGAGGAGATCGCCGGGGAGATCTTCGAGAAGTGGCCCGTCGAGCGCATCGCGCTCCTGCACCGCACCGGCGACCTGGCGGTGGGGGAGGTCTCGGTGGTCGTGGCGTGTTCGGCCCCGCACCGCGCCGACGCGTTCGAGGCGTGCCGCCACGGGATCGAGCGCCTCAAGCAGGACGTCCCGATCTGGAAGAAGGAGGCCCTGGTCTCCGGCGAGTCCCGGTGGGTGATGGGGAGCTAGGTGGGGCGGGACCTCGCGATCGACCTGGGCTCGGCGAACACGCTCGTCTACCGCCAGGGCGACGGCGTGGTGTTCCGCGAGCCCACCGTGGTCGCGGTGGACGTCGCCACGGGTCGCGTCGTGGCCCTCGGCGAGCGGGCCTGGGCCGAGATCGGCGGGCGCTCGGGGAGCGTCGTGGCCGTCCGCCCGCTCCGGCAGGGCGTGATGACCGAGTACGAGGTGGCCGCGGCGATGCTCCAGGCCATCTTCCGACGGATCGGCGCGTCGCGCTTCCCGCGGCCCCGGGTCCTCGTCGTGATCCCCTCCGCGAGCTCGCCGGTCGAGCGGCGGGCCGTCGAGGAGGCCGTGACCGAGGCCGGCGGGAGGGACGTGGTCCTCGTCGAGGAGGCCCTGGCGGCCGCCGTCGGCGCCGGCCTCCCGATCCACGAACCCGTCGGCAACCTGGTCGTGAACGTCGGCGGGGGCGGCTCGGAGATGGCGATGCTCTCGATGGGCGGCGTGGTCTCGGGGCGGTCGGTCCCGGTGGGCGGCTTCGACCTCGACCGCGCGATCCAGGAGCACGTCCGGCGGGAGTACGGGGTGGCGATCGGGGAGCGGGCCGCGGAGCAGGTGAAGATCGCCGTCGGCTCGGCCTTCCCCACCGCGCGCGGGCGCCGGGCGGTGGTCCGCGGGCGGGACCTGGCCACGGGGAACACGGTGGAGGTGTCGCTCGGGGACGACGAGGTCCGGCGGGCCATGGCCGACCCGGTCCGGCGGATCGTCGAGGGGGCCCGGCGGTGCCTGGCCGAGGCGCCCCCCGAGCTCACCCACGACGTCCTCGAGACCGGGATGTTCCTGACCGGGGGCGGGGCCCTCCTCCGGGGGCTCGACGTGCTCCTCGCCCAGGAGTGCGAGGTGCCGGTCCACGTCGCGGAGCGGCCGCTCGAGACGGTGGCGGTGGGGGCGGGCCGGATGCTGGAACGGCTCGCCGAGTACCGCTCCTCCTTCCAGCTCGTGCGGTCCCCCGCCCCTACCGGAGGTAGCCCTCGAACTGCAGCCGGATCAGGTGGCCGGCCTGGTAGAGGGCGATGGCGATGAGGGCCGCCGCGAGGACCACGAGGGCGATGAGCCCGAGGATCCCCAGGAGCCGCGTGCGGGCCGGGATCCGGAGCGGGGGGAGGGGCGCGGACCCGTAGGCGAAGGCGTCGGGCCCGGGATCCGTCCCCGCGCGGCGCCGCGGCCGGCGGGAGCCGGGCCTC
>DATLZM010000077.1:0-4369 GCA_035573995.1 Actinomycetota bacterium
CGCGGCCGACTGCGCGCGGGCCCTGGTCGAGGCCGGGGCACGGGAGGTCGGGGTGCTCACCGCCGCCCGGGCCCTGCCGACGCCGTCCGCCCGGGCCCTGCCGACGCCGTCCGCCCGGGCCCTCCCGGCCCCGCCGCCGGCCCGGATATACTCCGGCCGTGGGCTCCCGTCCGGGTCTGTGGTTGCCCGGGGAACGGCTCCCCGGTAGTCGATGCCAGCCGCAGGCGAAACGACCCACGTAAGGTGACCCTTGGTCGCTGAGCATGGTGCGGTTTAGATGTAAGCCCTGCCTCGGCCGGGTCCGCCCGGACCGGGAGAAGGTGCTAAGCCGCGGGAGCGGCGATCCCCTCAGCAGGCGGGTGTGGGGGCAAAGACCAGGTCAGCCGGGCGGGAGCCCACCGCCCTCGCCCGCGCCGCACCGCCACCGTCCCGAGGAGGTCCCGATGGAACTGTTGCTCAAGGGGCGCGGCGTCCCGGTGACCGATCAGCTCCGGCGCGCCGCGGAGCGGAAGCTCTCGCGGCTCGCCAGGATGGAGCCGCGGGCCGTCCGGCTCGAGGTGGAGGTGATCGCCGAGCGCAACCCGAGGCTCGATGGCGCGCGCAGGGTCGAGGGGGCGCTGCACCTTCCGCGGAGGACGTTCCGCGCCGAGGCCGAGGCCAAGGACGTGGACGGCGCGCTCGACGTCCTCGCGGAGCGGCTGGAGCGGCAGGTCCGGGACCACCACGACCGCCGGCGGAGGCGGGCGGCGTCCCCGGCCGTGCTACGATCGCCGAGGCCCGGCAGGCCCGGGGAGGCGGCCGGCGCGGGGGCTCCGGCCGAGGGCGAGTGAGCGAGGAAGGGAACGGCGAGAAGCTCCGGGTGATGGTCGTGGACGACCACGCCCTGTTCCGGCGGGGCCTCGAGATGGTCCTGGCCGACGAGCCCGACATCGAGCTCGTGGGGGAGGCGTCGGACGGAGCCGAGGCGGTCCAGCGGGCCCAGGAGCTCATGCCGGACGTCGTCCTCATGGACGTCCGGATGCCCAAGCGGTCGGGGATCGAGGCCACCCGCGAGATCAAGGACCTCCTCCCGCACTGCAAGATCGTGATGCTCACGATCTCCGACGAGGAGGCCGACCTCTACGACGCGATAAAGGCCGGGGCCTCGGGCTACCTCCTGAAGGAGATCCCGATCGAGGAGGTGGCGGACGCGATCCGGTCCGTGTGGGCCGGGCAGTCGCGGATCTCCCCCTCGATGGCGTCCAAGCTCCTCAACGAGTTCGCGCAGGTGAGCAGGCAGGGCGGCCGGCCCCAGGTCCCGGGCCCCAGGCTCACCGAGCGCGAGCTCGAGGTGCTGCGGCTGGTGGCCCAGGGGCTCGCCAACCGCGACATCGCCAAGCAGCTCTTCATCTCCGAGAACACGGTCAAGAACCACATCCGGAACATCCTGGAGAAGCTCCACCTGCACTCCCGGATGGAGGCCGTCGTCTACGCGGTCCGGGAGAAGATGATCGAGATCACCTGAGGGACCGGTGCTGGAGCCGGCCGGTCCCGCGCGCTCGCGCTCGGGGTGACCCGCTCCGCCGCCCGGCCCTCGCCACCCCCTCGGCCCCGGTGCCCCGGGCCGAGGTCCGCGCGGAGCTGGGCTAGGATAGGGGGGAACCCCGACCCCCCGGAGGACCCCCCGTGGTCATCAGCAAGCTCGCGAACATCGGCGAGGGGCGCAAGCTGCGGCGCCTGGAGCAGCTCGTCGGCATCGTGAACACGTTCGAGCCGGAGGTCGAGGAGCTCTCCGACGCCGAGCTCGCCGCGAAGACCGACGAGTTCCGCCGGCGCCTGGCGGACGGGGAGACCCTCGACGACCTCCTGCCCGAGGCGTTCGCCTGCGTCCGGGAGGCCGCCCGCCGCACGATCGGGCAGCGGCACTTCGACGTCCAGGTGATGGGGGCGATCGTGCTCCACGAGGGGAACATCGCCGAGATGAAGACCGGCGAGGGCAAGACCCTGGTCGCCACGATGCCCGCGTACCTGAACGCGCTCACCGGCAAGGGCGTGCACATCGTCACCGTGAACGACTACCTGGCCAAGCGCGACTCGGAGTGGATGGGGCCCATCTACCGGGCCCTGGGCCTCACCGTCGGGCTGATCCAGGCCCAGATGACCCCGGCCCAGCGCCGGCCGGCGTACGCGGCGGACGTGACCTACGGTACCAACAACGAGTTCGGGTTCGACTACCTCCGGGACAACATGGCGATGCGCCTGGAGGACACCGTGCAGCGCGGCCACCACTACGCGATCGTGGACGAGGTGGACTCGATCCTGATCGACGAGGCCCGCACCCCGCTGATCATCAGCGGGATGGTGGCCGACTCGGCGAAGTGGTACCAGACCTTCGCGCGCATCGCCCCCCGGCTCCGCCGGGACGAGGACTACGAGATCGACGAGGCGAAGCGGACGGTCGCGGTCACCGAGGAGGGCGTCCGCAAGGTCGAGGAGTACCTCGGGATCGAGAACCTCTACGACCACGTGAACACGCCCCTCGTCCACCACCTCCACAACGCGATCCGCGCCAAGGAGCTCTACAAGCGCGACGTCGACTACATCGTCCGCGACGGCGAGGTGAAGATCGTGGACGAGTTCACCGGGCGGGTCCTCGAGGGCCGGCGGTACTCCGAGGGCCTCCACCAGGCGATCGAGGCGAAGGAGGGGGTCCGGATCAAGGAGGAGAACCAGACCCTGGCCACGATCACGATCCAGAACTACTTCAAGATGTACGAGAAGCTCGCCGGGATGACCGGCACCGCCAAGACCCAGCAGGCGGAGTTCGAGCAGGTCTACGGCCTCGGCGTCGTGGAGATCCCCACGAACCGCCCGATGATCCGGGTCGACCACCAGGACGTGATCTACAAGACCGAGGAGGCGAAGTGGCGCGCGGTGGTCGAGGACATCGCGGAGCGCCACGCGCGCGGCCAGCCGGTCCTCGTGGGGACGATCTCGATCGAGAAGTCCGAGAAGCTCTCCCGCTACCTCGAGCGGCGGGGGATCCCGCACCACGTCCTCAACGCGAAGCACCACGAGAAGGAGGCGATGATCGTCGCCCAGGCGGGCCGGAAGGGCGCGGTGACGGTGGCGACGAACATGGCCGGCCGGGGCGTGGACATCCTCCTGGGCGGCAACCCCGAGTACCTGGCGCGGCAGGAGATGGCGGCCAAGGGCTGGGACAACGACCGCTACCTCCTCTTCGAGATGGACGAGGAGGAGCGACGGGCCTACGAGGCCGAGTTCGAGCCGATCTACCGGAGGTACAAGGAGCAGACCGACGCCGAGCACGACGAGGTGGTGGCCCTCGGCGGGCTGTACGTCCTCGGCACCGAGCGGCACGAGTCGCGCCGGATCGACAACCAGCTCCGCGGCCGCTCGGGCCGCCAGGGCGACCCCGGCGAGTCCCGCTTCTACCTCTCGCTCGAGGACGACCTGATGCGGATGTTCGCGAGCGACCGGATCGCCTCGATCATGGAGCGCCTGAAGTGGCCCGAGGACGAGCCGATCCAGGCCCGGATGGTCACGCGGGCGGTGGAGAGCGCGCAGAAGCAGATCGAGGAGCTGAACTTCGAGCGCCGCAAGAACGTGCTGAAGTACGACGACGTGATGAACACCCAGCGCACCGTGATCTACGGCGAGCGGCGCAAGATCCTCGAGGGCCACGACCTCCGGGCCGAGGCGCTCGAGATGGTGTCGGAGGTGGTGGGCGAGGTCGTCGAGCGCTACGTCCCCGCCGACGTCTTCCCCGAGGAGTGGGACCTGGACGGCCTCCTCGCCGCGCTGGGGGAGATCTTCCCGGTCCGGTCGACCAAGGCGGACCTCGCCGCGCTGGGCTCGGCCGACCTGGTGTCCGACCGCCTGGTCCAGGAGGCCCTGGAGGCCTACGAGGCCAAGGAGCGGGCCCTGGGGCCGGATGTGATGCGGCAGCTCGAGCGGATGGTGCTCCTCTCGATCATCGACACGAAGTGGCGGGAGCACCTGTACGAGATGGACTACCTGCAGGAGGGGATACACCTCCGGGCCTACGCGCAGCGCGACCCGCTCTCGGAGTACCAGCGCGAGGCCTACGCGATGTTCGAGGAGCTGGTCCAGGGGATCCGCCGGGAGTTCGTCCGCTACATCTACCGGGTGGAGCTGGTCCGCCAGGACGAGCCCGCCCGGCCCCGCCCGCAGCGCGTCACGGTGAACCGCGGGGAGCGGGCGGCGGAGGCCGCCGGCGGGCAGCCGGCCAAGGCCCAGAAGATCGGCCGGAACGCCCCCTGCTGGTGCGGCTCGGGGAAGAAGTTCAAGAAGTGCCACGGGGCCACGGCCTGAACGGCGTGGCCCACGCGGGAGGGCCGGCGGGTCG
>DATLZM010000078.1:0-1212 GCA_035573995.1 Actinomycetota bacterium
CACGTTCTTCGCCGCGACCAAGGGCGAGCTCGAGCGGTACGCGGACTGGCTCACCCCGGTGGGATAACCCTCAGGCGCTGACCCGTCCCAGGAGCGCGTCGACCTCCCCGAGGTAGGGCTCCGCGCCGAGCCCGGCGAAGATCGACCGACAGCCGGTCCCTGGTGGCCACGACCTCGAGGCCGTCGCACAGGCGGGCGGCGATGTCGGGGTGGCCCTCGGCCACCGCGACCCGGGAGAGGTCGGTGAGGTGGTGGGCGCGCCACGTCGGCTCCAGGCCCCGCAGGCGATCGACGAGTTCCCACAGCGTCCCCATCGCCCCCCGGCCGGCTCGGTGCTCCACCACCGCGCAGGCGGTGAGCGCGGGGACCAGGATCTGGGGGTCCTCGACCCGCCGGGCCCGGGCGGCGAGCTCGGGCAGGCGGGCCAGCGCCTCCACCGCCCGCCCCCGGTGCGCCTCGACGAACGAGCGCATCGTGAGCGCCATGGTCCCCGGCTGCGACGCCTCCCCGGCCCGCTCCTCCTCCTCGAGGACGGTCGTCGCCGCCTCGAGGAGCTCGTCCCACCGACCCGCGTCGAACAGGAGCCAGCACAGCTCCCCGGTCACCCACACATCCTTCCCCAGGCCCCGACGCTCCCAGACCGCGATGGCCTCGCGGTGAAGCCCGATCGCGGGGAGCGGTCCCTCCGTGAGCCACACCCACGCGCTGAGGTTGACGAGCGCCGAGGTCGTGAGGCTCGCCCCGAGGCCCAGGTCGCGGACGGCCCGGAGCGCCTCCCGGAGGTCGTCCACGCCGCCGAGGTCGTTGAGCTCGCACCGGGCCAACCCCCGGACCTTGAGGGCTCGCACCGCCACCGCCGGCAGGTCGAGCTCGCGGCAGAGCTCGAGGGCCCGCTCCGCCGCCTCCAGGCTCGCCCGGGTCCGGCCGGCGAAGAGGAGCCGGGGCGCGAGCCTTGCCCACGCGCTCGCCAGGTCGTGGCTCGGGCCGTCTCGCTCGAGGAGCTCGACGGCCCGCCGTGCGAGGTCCAGCGCGCGGGCGCCCTCGCCGTGGACCCACAGCGGGTACGAGTAGCGGGCCATCGCGTCGGCCGCTCGCCGGTGGTCGCCGCGGGCCCGGAAGGCCTCGATGGCCCGCTCGAACCCCCACCGCACCTCGTCGAAGCCGATCAACCCGACGTCGCTCGCCACCTCCGACCACCTGACCAGGATCTCG
>DATLZM010000079.1:0-11135 GCA_035573995.1 Actinomycetota bacterium
GTTCGGCGGGTCGCGCCAGGTCAGGCGGCCCCGGCGCGGGCGCCGTCAGGCGAGGCCGCCGCGGACCCACCTGGCCACGGCGTCCACGATGAGCTGGACGGCGATCGCCGTGAGGAGCAGCCCCATGATCCTCGTGACGAAGTGGATCGCGCTGGGCCGGACGACGCGGGCGAGGAAGGCCGCGAGGCGGAGCGCGAGGAGGACGAGGCCGAGGGCGAAGGCGATCCCGCCCACCACGGCGAGCCGCTCGGGGAGCTCCTCGTGGCGCCGCATCGCGAGCACGGTCTGGACGATGGCCCCGGGGCCGGCGAGCCAGGGCGTCCCGAGGGGGACCAGGGCCAGGCTCGCGTCCTCCGGGACCCCGGCCGCCGGGTCCCCGCCCCGGAGCATGTCGGCGGCCACGAGGAGCAGGAGGAGGCCCCCGGCCACCATCAGGCTCTCCAGGCTGATCGAGAGGTAGGCGAGGAGGGCCTGGCCGAACGCGGCGAAGGCCGCGAGGACCCCCGCCGCGGCGAGGACGGCCAGGTAGGCGGCGCGGTGCCGGTCGCGGGGCGCTCGCCCTTCGGTGAGGGCGAGGAAGAACGGCACGGAGCCGATCGGGTCGAAGATCACCACGAACGTGACGAGGGTCTCCCCGAACACCCGCCAGGGCATGGGCCGATGCTACCGGTCGGGGACGCTGGTCCGCCGCGCCACGCCCCGCGCGCTCAGCTCGCCTCGACCCCGAGGGCCCGGCGCAGCTTCGCCAGGGCCGCGGCCTCGATCTGCGCGACCCGTTGCAGGCTCACCCCCAGCCGCTCGCCCACCTCCCGGAGCGTCTCGGGCCGGCGCCCCCCGAGGCCGTAGCGGGCCTCGAGCACCTCCCGCTCCCGCGGGGAGAGGACCCGTTCGGCGGCCCGGATCAGCCGCTCGACCTCGGCCTCCACCAGCACCTCCTCGAGCTCCTCCTCGGCCTCGCGGTCGGCCAGGAGGTCCTCGAGCGTGCGGTCGGAGTCGGCCCCGGTCGGCGCCTCGAGCGGCACCGGGCCCCCGAGGAGGGGCGCGAGGGCCGCCGCGTCGTCGGCGCTCAGCTCGGCCCGCTCGGCGATCTCCTCCCACGAGGCCCAGGGTCGCTCCGCGCGGGCCTCGGCGAGGCTCCGGAGCTGCCGACGCTTGGCCTCGGGCAGGCGGACCGCCCCCACGTGCTGCCGCACCGCCCGGGAGAGGGCGTGTCGCACCCACCAGGCGGCGTACGCCCCGAAGGGCGTCCCCCGGCGCCAGTCGAACCGCTCCGCCGCCCGGAGCAGGGCCAGGGTGCCCTCCTGGAACAGGTCGAGGACCGGGAGGCCCGACCAGCGGTACCGGTGGAGCATCCGGACGACGAGCGGCAGGTGCGCCGCGACCAGGCGTCGCTTCGCCTCGGTCCCCCGGCGGATGCGCTCCTCGAGCTCGGCCCGGGCCGCCGCGTCGAGCTGCCCGTCCCGCTCGAGCCGCGCCCGGGCCTCGAGGCCGTCGGCCACCGCCCGGGCGAGGGCGCGCTCCTCCTCCGGGTCCAGGTCCGGTCGCCCCCCCACCTCCTCGAGGAGGCGCCGGACCAGCAGGCGCTCCTCCTGCACCACCACGGCCCAACGCTACCCGCCCCGTGCCCGGTACGCTTTCGATCATGGGACGTCTTCCGTTCTCGACCGTGGAGGAGCTCCAGGAGGCGCTCCGTCGGGAGCACTACCTCGCGGACCGGGGGCTCGCGACCGCCATCTTCCTCGCGGTCTCCCTGGACAAGCCGCTCCTGCTGGAGGGGGAGGCCGGAGTGGGGAAGACCGAGGTCGCGAAGGTCCTCGCCTCGCTCCTCGGCCGGCGGCTGATCCGCCTCCAGTGCTACGAGGGCATCGACGCCTCCCAGGCGCTCTACGAGTGGAACTACTCCCGGCAGCTGATCGCCGCCCGGGCCATGGAGGCCGAACGCGCCGAGGCCCACGTCGAGGACCTCTTCGGCCCGGAGTTCCTCGTCGAGCGGCCGCTGCTCGCCGCGATCCGCGCGGGCTCCCAGGCCGTGCTCCTCGTCGACGAGCTGGACCGGGCGGACGACGAGTTCGAGGCGTTCCTCCTCGAGATCCTCTCGGAGTTCGCCGTGACGATCCCCGAGATCGGGCCGGTCGTCGCCGAGGAGCCGCCCGCGGTCGTCGTGACCTCGAACCGGACCCGCGAGCTCCACGACGCCCTCAAGCGCCGCTGCCTGTACCACTGGATCGACCACCCCTCCCTCGAGCGGGAGGTCGAGATCATCGAGCTCCGCGCCCCCGGCGTCTCGCGGACCCTGGCGCGGGAGGTCGCGCGGGCCGTCGCCCGGCTCCGGGCGATGGACGTCACGAAGCGGCCGGGGGTGGCGGAGACCATCGACTGGGCGAACGCCCTGGCGTTCCTCGGGGTCGAGCACCTCGACGGCGAGGTGGCGGCGGCCACGCTGGGCGCGGTGCTCAAGGACCACGAGGACCAGGAGCTCGCGCGGGCCAGGCTCGGCGAGCTCGTCGAGGAGGCGAGGGTCCGCGAGGATGGCTGACGCCGACGTGCTCGCGCGCCTGGTGAGCTTCGGGCGCGAGCTCCGCCGGCTGGGGCTGCCCGTCGGGACGGGGCGGATCCTCACGTTCTGCCGGGCCGCGGCGGCCCTGGCTCCCCTCGACCGGGCCTCGCTCTACTGGGCCGGACGGGCGTCGCTCATCTCGCGCCCCGAGGACGTCGAGGTCTACGACCGGGCCTTCGAGCGGTGGTTCGCGGGGACCGCCTTCGCGGAGGAGGGGCTCGTGGTCCCGGGCCCTCCCGCTCCCGACGGTGGGACCCGTGGGGAGCCCCCGGACCTCGAGGCGGAGGCCCTCGGGGCCGCCGCGTCGTGGCGTCCGGCGGGGGAGGGCGAGGAGCCCGAGGGGGAGGCCGCCCTCCGCCTCGTGGCGAGCGCGGCGGAGGTGCTGCGGACCAAGTCCTTCGACGCGCTCACCGAGGAGGAGCGGGCCCGCACGGCCCGGCTGATCCGCGATCTCGAGCTCCGGCTGCCCGAGCGGCGGACCCGGCGGCTCCGCCCCGACCCCCAGGGCGGGCGGTTCGACATCCGCCGGACCCTGCGCCGGGCGGTCCGGACCCACGGCGAGCCGTTCCGGCGGGCGTGGCGCTCGCGGGGGACCCGGACGCGCCCCCTGGTCCTGATCCTCGACGTCTCGGGGTCGATGGCCCCCTACTCCCGGGCCCTGCTCCAGTTCGCCTTCGCCGCGATGGCCGCGGGGCGGAAGGTGGAGGCGTTCTGCTTCGGCACCCGCCTCACCCGGGTGACCCGCACCCTCCGGACCAGGGACCCCGACCGGGCCCTGCGGGAGGTGGGGCGCCTCGTCGAGGACTGGGAGGGGGGGACCAGGATCGGCGAGTCGCTCCGGGCGCTCCTGGACGGCTGGAGCCAGCGGGCGGCGCTCCGGGGCGCGGTGGTGGTCCTCTGCTCCGACGGCCTCGAGCGCGGGGACCCCGAGCTCCTCCGCAGGCAGATGGAGCGGCTCCACCGCCTGGCCCACCGGGTCGTGTGGGTGAACCCGCTCAAGGGGAGCCCCCGGTACGAGCCGCTGGCCCGGGGCATGGTCGCCGCGCTCCCCTCGGTCGACGTGTTCCTCCCGGGCCACAACCTGGCGAGCCTGGAGGAGCTGGCCGGCGTGCTCGCGGGCTAGGCCCCGGCCGGGCCGCGCGTGCACTCCTCCTCGGGGTAGCCGTTCGCGACGAGCACCCTGAGGAGCACCGCGCGGAGCTCGTCGAGGTCCTCGCGCGGGAGGTGGCGCCACAGGCGGCGCTCCAGGCTCGCGAGCAGCACGGGGGTGGCGGCCGTGAGGCGGCGCCGGCCCCGGGGGGTGATCTCGGCGTTGGTGACCCTCCGATCCGTGGGGCAGGCGACCCGGCGCACCAGGCCGGCCTCCGCCATCCGATCGACCAGCCGGGTCAGCCCGCTCTTCGAGAACAGGACGGAATCCGCCAGCTCGTGCATGGGCAGCCTGCCATCGGGCGCGGCGTCGAGCCTGGCCAGGACGTCGTACCAGGTGAGCGGGAGGCCCGCCTCCCGCTCCAGCTCCTCCCCCACCCCCTCGGCCAGCACCGCCGCCGCCCGCTGGAGCGCCACCCAGGCGACGAGCCCCGCCCGCCGGTCCGTCGTCTCCACGAGCTCCATCCCCGCACCGTACACCGAAGAAGGTTGACGCCGCAACGGTGTCCTGAGTATAGTTGCCCAAACAATCGTTGTCCAAGCAAGGGCTCGCCGGACGGCGAGGCCCGCGGCACGAGGGGAGGGAACGGCATGAGCGAGCGCACCGAGATCGGCCGGACGGTGGCCGGCGTCGAGCTGCCCGAGCCGGGGACCTGGGCGTTCGATCCCGCGCACTCGAGCATCACCGCGGTCGCGCGCCACCTCATGGTGACGAAGGTCCGGGGCACCTTCGAGCGCTTCTCGGGGACCATCCACGTCGCCGAGCGGCCGGAGGACTCGTGGGTCGAGGTGGAGATCGACGCCGCCTCGATCGACACCAGGGTCCCGGAGCGGGACGCCCACCTGCGCTCGCCCGACTTCCTCGACGTCGAGCGCTACCCGAGGATCACGTTCCGGAGCACCGGGCTCGAGCCGCTCGAGGGGACCAGGTTCCGCCTCCCGGGGGAGCTCACGATCCGCGGCGTGACCCGGCCCGTGGTGCTCGAGGCGGAGTACCTCGGGGCGGTGACCGACCCCTGGGGGAACCGGAAGGTGGGCTTCACCGCGACCGGGGAGATCGACCGGGAGGACTTCGGGATCACCTGGAACCAGGTCCTGGAGACCGGCGGGGTCCTCGTGGGGCCGAAGCTCAAGGTCGAGATCGAGGTCCAGGCGGCCCGGGCCGAGCAGCGGGCGGCCTGAGCGGCCGCCGGGCCCGGCGCCGGTCCTCCACCCGGAGCGGTCCTCCACCCGGAGCGCCCGTCGACCGAGGCCGCCCCCTGACCCGAGGCCGCCCTTCGACCCAGGCCGCCCCTTGACCGGCGGCGTCCCCCGGCGGTACATCGGTGGCCAGCGGCGAGGAAAGGAGGGCGTGGCCATGGTGGACCTCACGGTGACCGTCGAGGACCGGCCGGGCAGGCTCGCCGACATCGGGGAGGCCCTCGGGCGCGCCGGGGTGAACATCGAGGGCTTCGCCGGGCTCGGTGTGGAGGGCCGGGGCATCATCCACCTCCTGGTGGCGGACGCCGCCGCGGCGCGGCGGGCCCTCGAGGAGGCGGGGATCAAGGTCGAGGGCGAGGCCGACGCGATCGTGCTCGACTGGGCGGCCGATGCCGACCGGCCCGGCGCGCTCGGGGAGGCGACCCGGAAGGTGGCCGACGCCGGGGTGAACATCCGCGCAGCGTACGTGGCCACCCACGACCGAGGGGTCCTCGTGACCGACGACAACGCGAAGGCCCGGCAGGCGCTCGGCGTGTAGCCGGGCCGGGGCGCGGGAGCCGTGCGGGGCCGGCGGACGCCGGCCCCGCCGCCTCGAGGGCGGTCAGCCGGCGGCGCGGTAGGCCCGGTCGAGCAGCTCGATCGGGTGGAGCACGGGGACCTCCACGCCGAGGGCCCGTAGGCCGGCCCGGATCTGGATCGTGCACCCGGGGTTGGCGGAGGCCACGGCGTCGGGCCGGACCGAGGCGATGGCCTCGGCCTTCCGCCGCATCAGCTCGTCCGCCATCCGAGGCTGGAGCACGTTGTAGAGCCCGGCCGCCCCGCAGCAGCGGTCGCCCTCGGGGACCTCCAGGACCTCGAGCCCGGGGATCGTGGAGAGGAGGGCGCGGGGCTGCGCGCGGATCTTCTGCGCGCGGAGCGCGTGGCAGGCGTCGTGGTAGGCGACCCGGGCGACCCCGGGGTTCGCCCGGGGCGGCTCGATCCCGCCCTCGTGGAGCAGCTCGAGCACGTCCCGGACCCGCCCGGCGAGCGCCTCGCCCTCCTCGCCGGCCAGCTCCCCGTACGCGGCGAGGTGCGCCCCGCACCCGGCGGCGTTGGCGACCACGAGCTCAGCGCCGGCGAAGGCCGCCAGGTTCCGCCTGGCCATCCGCCGCGCGGCCCCGAGCCTCCCGTGGTGGGCCGCGAGCGCCCCGCAGCACACCTGGCCGCGCGGCACCACCACGCGCCAGCCGTTCCGGGCGAGGACCCGGATCGTCGCCCGGTGCACCTCGCGGAACCAGCGGTCCTGGACGCAGCCGGTGAGGAGCCAGGCGGTGCCGCGGGGCTCCCCGGCGGGCTCGACCGAGCGGGGGAGGCGCGTCCCGGGCCGGGCCCGGGGCAGGAGCGCCCGGAGGCGGCGGGGCAGGAAGGGCCGGGCGAGGGGGGCGATCGCCGTCGCCAGGGCGACCAGGCGCGGCCGCGGCAGCACCACCTCGAGCCCGAGGCGCTTGAGCGCGCGCACCCCGAGGGGCTGGAGCGGCTCGGCCTGGACCCGGGCCCGCTCGATCATCCGCCCGAAGGGCACGTGGGACGGACACACGTCCTCGCACGCCCGGCAGGCGAGGCAGAGGTCCATGTAGGAGCGGAAGGCGAGGTCGACGTCGGCCCGCCCCTCGGCCACCGCGCGCATCGCCGCGATCCTCCCCCGCGGAGAGGCCGTCTCATCGCCGGTGAGCCGGTAGGTGGGGCAGTGCGGGAGGCAGAGCCCGCAGGCCACGCAGGTCGCGATGTCGTCGTCGGCGGGGGCGTCCGGGAGGGGCCAGCGGGGGACCGCCGCCTCCTCGGGGCCGACGAAGCGGACGCCCCGCGGCAGCTCCGCCCCGAGGATGGCGCCGCCCGCGCCCCCGGGGTTCGACCCGTCCGCGCCCCCGAGGTCCGGCCGCCCGGTGCCCTCCGCCTCCCGCCCGGGCACGCTAGAGCCCTCCCCAGCCGCGCCCGGGCGCGAGGATCCCGCGGGGGTCGAAGG
The DNA here is from genome assembly GCA_035573995.1 of Actinomycetota bacterium. GTDB lineage: Bacteria > Actinomycetota > UBA4738 > UBA4738 > HRBIN12 > DATLZM01. The sequence continues at coordinate 6,909 of DATLZM010000079.1, forward strand.
CCGCCTTGAGGCGGCGCTGCACGTCCATCGCCGGGGGCTCGGGCCCGCCGAGGCCGCCCGGCCCGCGGATCACCGGGGCGATCCCCCCGAGCCGCGCGACCCGCTCCCGGAGGGCGGCCAGCGGCCCGTCCGGCGAGGGCAGGCCGACCCACACGATCCCGACGCCGAGGAGCGCGCCCCAGGACCTGCCGGCGGCCCGGGCGAGCTCGGCGGCCCGGGAGGGGACGACGGCCGCCTCGACCACCACGGGCTGCCCCTCCCAGGGCCTGATGGTCGGGAACGTGGCGTCGTCGACGGCCGCGAGGTCCGCGGTCACCCGACGCGCCGCCGCCGTCAGCTCCTCCACCTCGGCCGGCCACCCCTCGAGGAGGAGCTCCGCGGCGCCCTCGGTGGCGAGGACCGCCGCCGGGCGCCGCACGGCGTCGAGGAGCCGCTGGCCGAGCTCCAGGCCGTCGCCCCGGGCCACGATGGTCCGCCTGGCGCGGGGCAGGGGCCGCAGCTTCAGCGCCACCTGCACGATCGCCCCGAGCGTCCCGAGCGAGCCCGTCGCGAGCCTGGGGAGGTCGTACCCGGTCACGTTCTTCACGGTGCGGCCGCCGCCCCGGACCAGGCGCCCGTCGCCGGTCACGAGCTCCACCTCGAGGACCGTGTCCCGCACCGCCCCCACCCGCAGCCGGCGGGGCGAGGATGCGCCGGCCGCGATCACGCCGCCCACGGTGGCGTCGGCCGGCTGGTCCACCGGCCACTCCTGGCCATGCGCCGCGAGGATCCGCTGGAGCTCGCCCACCCGCATCCCGGCCTCGACCACCGCGACCAGGTCCGCCGGCTCGTACGCGACGAGCCGGTCGAGCTGGGTCGTCCAGAGCTCCGCGTCGACCTCGCAGGGGTTCCCCTTGTCGAGGTGGCGGTGGCCGCCCGCGACCAGGATCCGGGTCCCCCGCTCCGAGGCCTCCCGGAGCATCGCGGCCACGTCGCCCTTCGTGTGCGGGTGGAGCGTGGTGAGGGCCATCGGTCACGCTCCCTCGTCCATCCCGACCGCCGCTAGATCCACGCGCCCTCGGGCATCCGGGCCACCGCCTCGGCCACGTCCTGCCCCCGGGCCATCGCGAAGTCCCCGCACCGGGCGCCCGCGGGGAGCACCTTCTCGGGGTTCATCCGCCGCTCCGGGTCGAACGCCGCCCGCAGGCAGTCCTGGGCCGCGAGGTCCTCGGCGGAGAACACGAGCGGCATGAAGTCCCGCTTCTCCAGGCCGATCCCGTGCTCGCCGGAGAGCACCCCGCCCGCCTCCACGCACAGGCGCACGATCTCCTCCGAGGCCCGGAGGACCCGCTCGAGGGTCCCCGGGACACGGCGGTCGAACGAGAGGAGCGGGTGGAGGTTCCCGTCGCCGGCGTGGAACACGTTGGTCACGATGAGCCCGTGGCGGCGGGCGATCTCGTAGACGCCCGCGAGGACCTCCACGAGCTTCGTCCGGGGGACGACGCAGTCGTGGAGGTGGTAGTGGGGCGCGATCTGGGCCACCGCCCCGAACGCCGTCTTCCGCCCCTTCCAGATGAGTGCCCGCTCGGCCTCGTCCGCCGCCACCCGGACGGTGCGCACGCGGTTCCGCCGGGCCGCGGCCTCCACCGCCCGGGCCTGCGCCTCGACCGCCGCCGGGGACCCGTCGACCTCCACGATCAGGATCGCGGCGGCGTCGGTCGGGTAGCCCGCGTGGGCGAAGTTCTCCGCGGCCACCACGATCCCGTGGTCCATCATCTCGACGGCGGCGGGGATCACGCCGGAGGCGATCAGGTCCGAGACGGTCTGGGCGCAGTCCTCGACGGTCGCGAAGTCGAGCAGCATCGTGCGCACGGCCTCCGGGAGCGGGGTGAGCCGGACGCAGGCCCGGACCACGATCCCCAGGGTCCCCTCGCTCCCCACCACGATCCCCCGGAGGTCGAGCCCCGGCCACTCCGGGCCCTCCGAGCCGAACCGCTCGAGCCGGCCGTCCGGCAGGACGACGTCCACGGCCAGGACGTGGTTGGAGGTGACCCCGTACGCGAGGCAGTGCGGCCCGCCCGCGTTGGTGTTCACGTTCCCCCCGATGGAGCAGGTCTGCTGCGACGAGGGGTCCGGGGCGTACGTGAAGCCGGCGGGCGCCAGGGCCAGCTGGAGGTCGAGGTTGATCACGCCGGGCTCGACCCAGGCCAGGCGGTCCTCGGGGCGGACCTCGAGGATCCGGTTCATCTTCGCGGTGGAGACCACGAGGGCATCGCCGATCGGCGTCGCCCCGCCCGCCAGGCCGGTGCCCGAGCCCCGCGGGACCACCGGGAGCCCGTGGCGCGCGGCGACCCCGACGCAGGCCTGCACCTCCTCGACGCTCCGGGGGAACGCGACCAGCGCGCAGCCCCCCTCGACCATCGAGGCGTCGCGGGAGTAGAGGAGGAGGGCCAGGCGGTCGGCGAGGACGCCCTCCGGCCCCAGGGCTTCCTCGAGCTCCCGGCGGGCCGCCGCCACGTCGGGTCCCCCCGACCCGGCCCGCTCCGCCGCGGTCGCTCCGCGCATGCCTATATACTGCCGCGCCCGCCGGGAGGAGGTGGGCCTCCGGGCGGCGCCGGGGTCAGGCCACGCGGCCGGGCGAGCCGTCGGGCGCGCTGAAGGGCAGGCCCTCGCGGGCCCAGGCCTCCATCCCGCCCTCCAGGTTGTAGGCCTCGAAGCCCCGGGCCTGGAACATCATCGTCGCGAGCTCGCTCCGGTTGCCCGAGCGGCAGACCACGACCACCGGCCGGGACCGGTCCAGGCCGTCCTCGTCGCCCGCCATGATGCGGTTGAGCGGGAGGTGGATCGCGCCCTCTATCCTCCCCGCGTCCCACTCGTACCGCTCGCGGCAGTCGACGAGCTGGATCTCGCCCAGGCGCTCGAACACGCCCCTCGGATCGGTCAGGTGCCCGCTCATCCCGACCATGAACTCTACCAGCGGGGTCGGGAACGGTCCGCTCAGCCCGCCTCGGCGAGGGCCCGCTCGAAGGCCTCGTAGGCCCGGCGGTCGAAGAGCACGAACCGCACCTCCTCCACCCGGGTCTCGGCCTCCCGGACCGCCCGCACCGCCACCGGCGCCGCCTCCTCGAGCGGGTAGCCGTAGACGCCCGTCGAGATGGCGGGGAAGGCGACGGTCCGGGCGCCGAGCTCGTCGGCCACCCGGAGCGCGTTGCGGTGGCAGGCCGCGAGGAGGTGGGAGCGGTCCTCGCGCTCCGAGTAGACCGGCCCCACGGTGTGGATCACCCACTTCGCGGGGAGGTCCCCGGCCGTCGTGGCGACCGCCTCCCCGGTGGGGAGCCCGTCGGGGTAGCGGGTCTCGCGGATCCGCTTGCACTCCTCGAGGATCCGGGGCCCGCCGCGGCGGTGGATCGCGCCGTCGACGCCGCCGCCGCCCATGAGCGAGGGGTTCGCGGCGTTCACGATCGCGTCGACCCGCTGCTCGGTGATGTCTCCCTGCACGAGGACGATCCGCGGCATGCCAGCATCGTAGCCAGGATGCGGGATCCGGTGCGGACCTCGCTCGAGGTCCTCGCCCGGGGTCAGGACCCCGGCGGCGCCTTCGTCGCCGCCCCGGGCTTCCCCGTGTACCGGTACTGCTGGATCCGGGACGGGTCGTTCTGCGCGCAGGCGCTCGACGCGGTCGGGGAGCACGGCCGGGCCGCGGCCTTCCACCGCTGGACGGCGGCGGTCGTCCTCCGCCACCGCCGCAAGGTGGAGCGGGTCGAGGCCGACCCTCCCGCCCCGGGACGGCCCGACGACGGGCGGGTCCTCCACACCCGGTTCCGCGTGGACGGCACCGAGGGTCGGGAGCCGTGGTCCAACTTCCAGCTCGATGGCTACGGCCTGTGGCTCTCGGCCCTCGCCTCCCACCTGGAGGCGGCGCGCGCGGATCCCTTCCCGTATCGGGGAGCCGTGGAGCTCGTCGTCCGCTACCTGGGGGCCCTGTGGGATCGCCCCTGCTGGAACTGCTGGGAGGAGGACCCCGACCGGATCCATCCCACGACCCTGGCCGCCGTGGCGGCCGGGCTCGAGCGCGCGGCCGGGATCCTCGACGACGCCGGCCCGGCGGCGGTCGCCGCCCGGGCCCGGGCCCGTCTGTCCGGCGTGGTCGCGGCCGCCCGGGGCGTGCTCCCCAGGTTCGAGGGGAGCGCCGCCGTCGACGGGAGCGCGCTGCTCGTGCTCGGCGGGTCGGGGCCGTTCGAACCCGGC
>DATLZM010000080.1:0-3728 GCA_035573995.1 Actinomycetota bacterium
GCCGGCACCGACACCTGCCGCTCGGCGACGTCGAGCCCGGCCCGCTGCTCCGGGGTCTGCACGGTGACCGTGATCGGGCTGGCGCCGCCGTTCTTCACGTGCAGCACCGTCCGCCCGTCGCCGTCGATCATCGCCCCCGCCGCGTCGGGCGCCACGTAGGTCGGAGCCAGCCCAGCATCGGTGAACAGCTCCTTCGAGAGCGCGGTACGAGGCATCTCCCTCCTCCCGTCTAGACGAACATCGCCCTGCCGGTGCGCTTGCGCCGCTGCCTGGCCGGGGGCAGCGCCCGGTAGTCCGACCAGGCGGCGCGCGCGAGCACCGCGGCAGCCGCTGCGTCCACCTTGCGCGATGAGTCACGGGTCTCCTTGCCGAAGGAGACCCCCCAGCGGTTGGGGCGGCGGCGGGCGTTCAGCACGTGCTCCTCGAGGCGGGGGTCCCCGTCGTGGCGGAGCGCCCGCTCCACCACCGCGTCGTGGAACCGCTCCGCCCAGCGCGTGAACTCCGCCTGCCGGGCCCGCATGTCCCAGGCGACGGGGTGCTGCCTCGAGGCGTGCACGCAGAGGCGCTCCCCGAGCTCGGAGGCCCAGCGGTCGACGTAGCTCTCCCACGGGTGGAGGTCGGCGTAGAACCCGACCACGTCGTAGGCCTCGAAGGCCCGGCGGACGGCCGCGTCGATCTCCTCCCGCGGGGCCTCGCCGCCGTGCCGCCCGGGGTCCCAGACCCCGAGCGTGAACAGGCAGCCGTCCTCCACGCGGCAGGCGACGAGGGCGGTGTGGTCGTCCGTCTTCGAGCCGTCGAACCCGAGCGTCACGGCCTCCCCCTCCTCCAGGTGCGCCTCGACGCGGCACGCCCGCCACTCGTGGGGCGCGAGCCAGGAGTCCTCGGCGGCCACGATCTGGTTCAGGTACTTCCGCCTGGCCTCGCTGGGCGCCGTGCGCGGGTCCCAGACCTCCGCGACGAGGCGGTCGATGTCGAGCCAGACCGCGTCGCCCCGTGCAGCCTCGAGGCCGGCCCGCAGGCTCGCCTCGTCGGCGAGGTCGGTCTCCGGCGGCGCCTCCTGGGCGACGTAGAGCACGTCGGAGATGCGGGCCCGGCCGGCCCGGATTGCCTGGTAGGCGTCCCACTCCCGCTCGGCCACCGTGTCCTCGCCGGGGACGTGGGCGTTGCAGAGCGAGAGCACCCGCGAGGCCCCGCCGCGGCCCTTGGCCAGGTTCCCCGCGATCACGGCGGCCATCGCATGTCCCTGGTTGGCGGCCCGCCAGTTCTGGATCTCGTTGCAGACGGTGAGCGTCGCCCGCGCCCCCTCGAGGGAGTCCGGCGAGGAGGTGACGGCCTCGATGACGGCCCGGCCCCCGTGGGCGTACACGAGCTCCTTGTTGACCTCGATGCCGTAGCGCTCCCGCGTCCGCTCCGGGAGGAGCCCCGGGAACAGGCGCATCGTGGTCCGTGTCTGGTCCCTCGAGACGGCGACCACCTGCACCCAGGCCCCGGGCGCACCGCCGTCCCGGATCCCCGGCCGCGCCGGGCCCACGAGCTCGACGAGGGCCAGGACCGCGGCGAGCGGGTCCTTGCCCCAGCCCTTGCACATCCGGACCACGCCCCGGCGGTAGAGCCACCGCCCCTGCTCGTCGTGGGCGAACCACCAGGCCAGGAACCGCATCTGCTGACGGGTCGGCCGCCAGGGCCGGCCGGCCTCCGGCCCGTCCGGCTGACGCAGGTGCTCCGCGCACCAGCGCACGACCTCTTCGGCCCAGGTCAGCCCGAGCGGCGGCCACCCCTCGGGGCCGTAGAGGACGGGCTCAGCCACTGGCCAGGCGCCGGAACTCCTCGAGGACCGTCACGGCCGCCTGCCGGGCCTCGTCCGGGCCATCCTCGGGCCGCTCGACCTCGATCCGCATCCTGCGCCGGTCGGCCTCGGTCGTCCCGAGGCTCGCCATGGCAGCGAGGCAGGCCTTCACCATCTCCGCCGAGGGGCGCTCGGCGCGGAGCTGTCGCGAGAGGAGCTCGGCGACGAGGCGGGCGAGCTCCCAGTCCGAGGGCTCGAAGTAGCGCGACTGCCCGGAGCGGGCGAGCGCCCGGTACCAGGCCTTGGCCTGCGGCGCCCAGCCGCGGCGGGCCGGCGGCGCCTTCGCCGGCTCCGCGACCCGGACGACGTCGGGTCGGTCGTCCTTGGCCCGGTGGCCCGCTCGCTCGCTCGAGCGCTTCGGCACCGGGCCCCGTGTGGCGGGCTTCGCACCCATGTCGGGTCTCCTCCTCCCCGTGTCGGGTCGGGTGGCAGGGGGCACTCGCCCCGCGGCGAGCCCAACCCCGGCGGTGCACCCGGGTCGCTTCCCGCCGGCACCGCGGGGCGAGTTCCCCACCGTCGCGGGCCCCGATACCGCCCCGGGACGGCCGGGATCATGAGTCCCGGCGGGGGACTTCCCCTGCCCGCGGGGACCATCGTGGCACGGGGCTCACGGACCCACGGACCCCACGGACCCTGAAACCCGGGCGAGGTCCGAGGCGCTATGCCCGCCGGTCTTGGATCAGGGCGTTCTCGGGTCCCTCCCCACCCCCAACGAGCCCCGGGTGGGGCTCCGGAGGACGTCGGCGGCACGGTCGGGCTGCCTGGGCCTCGCGGCCCGTCTTCCGCGCGTGACAGCGGCTACAGATCGCGGCGAGGTTCGAAGGGTCATCGGTCCCACCACGCTGCGCCGGCACGATGTGATCCACCTCCGTGGCCGGGCCGCCGCAGTGGTAGCAGCGCCAGCTGTCCCGCTCGAGGACCTCGCGCCTCAGCCGGTCCCAGCCCTCGGGCAGCGGAGAAGACCGGCGCGTCACCCTCACCTCCACACGACGAGAGCTGACCAGAGGAACCCTCCGCTCCTGTGAGCACCGATCCCGAGGCGACGGTACGGGCCGAAGATGACCGCCCGGTGCTCGGGGCTGCGGAGCCAGGCCCGTACCAGTCGGTGGGGTCCAGTCGCGGCCCCAACGACCTCCCCGGCCCGTTCCCACGCGACGCCGTCGAGAAGGCGAGGAAGATCGGCGTGCCACAGCCGGCCCTTCCGGGCCATCCGCCAGGCATGGCCCTCCTCGCGGATCGAGACGCGGTGGCCCCGCTCGAGCGGGCCCAGGCCGGCCTTCTCCCGGACCTCGTTCACCGCCCGGACGATGCGAGCCTCCGGGCCGGCAGCTACCGAGGCGAGGCAGAGGAGGCCCAGGAGCACTCGGCGACCGGCGCCCGACCCGGTAGGAGCCTTGGCCACGCGCCGAGCGTGGCAGCGGGGTCACGACCCACTGGCCGCCCGCCGAGACCTCCACGCGGGCCAGGAGCTCCTACCCGTCAGTCAGGGGCTCGAACCGGGGGACGTGAAACTCGTAGTGGCCGCCACGCCTGCTCAAGACCCACGTCTTCCCCCACAGCATCCAGTTGCGCTCCATGGCGTCGATCAGGCTCTCGTTGCCTGACCAGCCCGCGGTGGACAGCGCGTAGACCCGGACAGGCCGACCCCACTTGTCCAGCCCGCTGTACTCGCGCCAGCCCCAGTCGGCCGCCCACCAACGCTCGCGGACGAAGGCGAACCATCCCTCCGGGTCAGCGGCAGGCCAGTTCGCGACGGTGGCCAGGTCCTGCTCGGTCGGGTAGCCCTCTCCCCCGATGCTCACGCCGTCACCTCCCCCTCAGCCCCAGCACGAACCCGCACGCGGACCAGGCAAGCGGCGCCACCGGGTGGAGGAGGACAACC
>DATLZM010000081.1:0-4776 GCA_035573995.1 Actinomycetota bacterium
AAGGGGAGCATGAGCCACGCCCGGAGCCCCGATCCCTCCGGGTTCGAGCGCGCCAACTACATGCAGGCCCTCACGAGCTACGTGAGCCCCTACGACTGGCGCGGAGCCCCGGGCTCGCCCGTGACCTGATCCGGTACGCCCTCCGGCCCAGGGGTCGAGCGTCCGCCGATGCCGGGGCGAGGCGCTGGGCGACGTCCGGCGCCCGCGACGCGGATGGTCCCGAGGATCCCGGGACCCTGGGACCTGTGCCGCCCCACCCCCGGGTGGTGGGATGACCGCGCGGGAGGTTCCCCACGGAGGGAAGGAGGTGCGGCATGAAGGCCGTCCGGATGCACAGGTACGAGGTGCCCTGGCGGGAGGCGATCCAGGTCGACGAGGTCCCGGAGCCGGAGATCACGGGTCCCTTCGACGTGATCGTGAAGATCGGGGGCGCGGGGCTCTGTCGGACCGACCTCCACCTGGTCGAGGCCGTGTGGCGGGAGGCGGTCGGGGACCCGCCCCTCCCCTACACGCTGGGGCACGAGAACGCCGGCTGGGTGGAGGCGGTCGGCTCGGCGGTGACGGGCCTCTCCAAGGGAGACCCCGTGATCCTCCACCCGCTGATCACCTGCGGGCTGTGCCGGGCCTGCCGGACCGGCTACGACATGGCCTGCGAGCGGGGGGTGTTCCCCGGCCTGGACGGGACCGACGGGGGGTTCGCGGAGTACCTGAAGACGTCGGCCCGGGCCGTGATCAAGCTGGCCCCCGGGACCGACCCGGTGCCGCTGGCGCCGTTCGCGGACGCCGGGATCACCGCGTACCACGCGGTGAAGAAGGTGACCCCGTTCATCTACCCCGGGACCTGGGCCGTCGTCGTCGGCGTGGGGGGCCTGGGGCACTTCGCCGTCCAGCTCCTCAAGGTCATGACGACCGCCCGGGTCATCGCCCTCGACGCCCGGCCCGAGCGGCTCGACCTCGCCCAGGAGCTCGGCGCCGACGAGGCCGTGCTCGCCGGGGAGGACGGCGGCGTCGAGCAGATCCTCAAGATCACCGAAGGGCGCGGCGCCGACGTGATCCTCGACTTCGTCGGCGAGCACGGGACGCCGGAGACGGCGCTCCGGTACCTGCGGAAGGCCCGCGGCGGTACCTACGTGGTGATCGGCTACGGAGGGGTGGTCGCTCCCACCACGCTCGACATGATCGCGCGGGAGATGAACATCCTGGGCAGCATCGTCGGCTCGCACTCCGAGCTCGAGGAGCTGATGGAGCTGAACCGGCAGGGCAAGGTGACCATCCGGGCCACCACCTATCCGCTGGCCGACGCGGCCAAGGCGATGGAGGACCTGGACGCGGGGAAGGTGCTCGGCCGGGCGGTGCTCGTGCCCTGAACCGGGGGGCGGGCCCCGCTCGCCTCCGGGCGGGGCCCGCCGTCCACGGAGGGAGGTGTCGAGGATGACGGAGGAACGGTGGCTCGGCCGGTACATCGGGGAGGCCATCGGTGACTTCCTGCTGATCTTCTTCGGGTGCGGGATCATCTTCGTGGCGATCCTGTACGGAGGGGTCGGCGATCTGTTCAGCGCCGGGATGGCGTGGGGGCTGGCCGTGGCCCTGGCCGTCTACCTCACGGCCTCGATGTCGGGCACCCACATCAACCCGGCGGTCACGCTGACCCTCGCCGCCACCGGACGGTTCCCGTGGAGGAAGGTGCCCCAGTACATCGCGTCCCAGATCGTCGGGGCGTTCCTCGGGGCCCTCGCCCTGATGGGGATGTTCGGGAGCGCCTTCCAACGCTTCGCCGACGAGCAGGGCATCCGGATCGGGGCCGCGGGGAGCGAGAGGCTCGCGATGATGCTCGTCCCGTACTCGCCGCATCCCTGGATCGTTGGCGTGGGGCCCGACGCCTACGCTCAGGTTCCGATCTGGCGGGGGTTCCTCGCCGAGGCCATCGCCACGGGCCTGCTCGTGGTGTTCGTCCTGGCGCTGCTCGAGCGGCGGAGCGTGAACGCGCCCGCGCCGTGGTTCTTCCCGATCGCGCTGGGGTTCGGGGTGACGATGCTCGTCTTCGTCACCGCCCCGCTCACGATGACCTCGCTGAATCCCGCCCGGGACCTCGGGCCGCGCATCCTCATGCTTTTGTGGGGCTTCGGGGAGGTGGCCTTCCCTGGGCCCCGGAACGGCGGCTCGCTCCTGGTGACGGTGGTGGCGCCCATCGTCGGGGCGCTCGTCGGAGGGTTCTTCTTCGACCTCGTGATGAAGCGCTACTACCCGGAAGAGGTGGTCACCGAGGTGGCGGAGGTGAAGCCGGCTGCTTGATCGGGAACCGGGTCCGCCCCTCCCGGCCCCCCCTCGGGAGGGGCGGCCCCTCCCTCCGGTCCGTGGTCCCCTCGTCGCCGGGACCTCGGGCCCGTGTCCTGGGACGGGCGCGGTGGTACGCGATGGACGGTGATGCCCGATGCAGAGGGAGGGTGAGCTGATCGTCGTGGGACGGGCGACCCCGTCCCGCCCCAGGGAGTCCGTGGAGCACCCCACGCGGCTCCTCCGGATCGCCACGATGGTCCAGGAGCTCTTGGACCAGGTCCGGGCCGTCCCCCTCGACGAGCGGGCCCGGACCCGGTTCCGTGAGATCCACGAGCGGACCCTGCGGGAGCTCAGGGGCCTGCTCTCGGAGGACCTGAGGGAGGAGCTGGAGTCGCTGGTCCCGCCCCTCTCCGAACTCCCCACGGAGGGGGAGGTCCGGGTGGCGCAGGCCCAGCTGGCGGGCTGGCTGGAGGGGCTCCTCCACGGCATCCAGGCCGCGCTCTGGGCCCAGCACCTCGCGGCCCGGGCCCAGTTCGAGGAGATGCGCCGCCGGGCCCTCGAGGCCCACCGCGAGCGGGAGGAGCGCCAGGCCGCCTCGCGTTACCTCTGAGCGCCCGGGGCGGTCTCCGCCTCCGCGCGGAGGGCGCGCGCCGCGGCCACGATCAGCTCGACGGGCGCCGGCGGGCCCCTTCCGGTCAGGGCGTGCGCACCCAGTTCTCGCCCCAGCCCAGCTCCTCGCGGCGCTCGGGGCGGACCTTCCGGTCGTCGATCCGGAAGCGGAGGCGATCCTCCACGCCCACCACCCCGTCGACCTTCGCGACCAGCTCGAGCAGGATCTCCTTGAGGCTCCGCTGCTCGACCTCGCCCTCGAGCGTGACCACCCCCCGGTCCACGCGGACCTTCACCTGGTCGGGGTCGATCCACATCGTGCGGACCACTACGTCCTCGCGGATCTCCCGCTCGAGCTCCTGGTCGGGGCGGAGGAACGGCCCCAGGAGGTCGGCGCGGCTCACGATCCCCACCACCCGCCGCTCCTCGTCCACGACCGGGAGCCGCTTGACCCCGCTCTCGAGCAGGATCCGGACCGCCTCCCGGACCGTGGCGTCGGGGCCCACCGTCACCACCCGCCTCGTCATCACGTCCTCGGCCCGGAGCCCCCCGGCCCGGCCCTCGACCTCGGCGAACCGCGCGGGCCGGAGGAACCACTCGAGGAAGCTCCGGCGCCGCCCCCGGGGCACCGGCGGTTCCTCCTCCAGCAGCAGCAGGTCGGCCTCGGTCACGATCCCCACGAGCCGCCCGTCGTCGTCCACGACCGGCACCCCGCTCACCCGGGCCTCGTGCATCGCCCGCGCCACGTCCTTCACCGGCGTGTCCGGCCGCACCGTCCGGACCTCGGTGGTCATCACGTCTCGGACCCGCATCCCCCGTGCCATGCCCTCCTCCTCAGGACCAGCGGTTCCCAGGGGGACCATCCACCCTCGCGGCGCGCCGCGCAACCCCGCTCCAGCGCGGGACCTCGACGCCCCCGGCCGGGAAGATCGCGGGCCGCGGCGCAGGAGCGTCCCGGGACGGGCCGGGCTCGCCCGGCGATATCCTCGGGACCGTGGGAGACGCCGAGCGGTTCCGCGAGCACTGGGCGGCCGAGATGGACGGCGCCCTCCTCTACCGCGCCCTCGCCGAGCGCTCGGAGGGCGAGCAGCGCGAGATCTTCCAGGAGCTCGCCCGGGCGGAGGAGCGCCACGCGGCGCACTGGGCGGCGAAGCTCGAGGAGCTCGGCGAGCCCGCCCCGCGCCCCGAGGACCACCGGCCGTCCCTCCGAGCCCGCGTCCTGGCCTGGGGGATCCGCCGGCTCGGGGCCCGGGCGATGCTCCCGGTGGTCGAGCGGGCCGAGGTGGCCGACGCGACCCACTACGACCGCGAGCCGGCCGCCAAGCCCTCGATGGCGATCGACGAGCGGATCCACCGCCGGGTGGTGGCGAGCCTCTCCCCCACCGCGGTCCGGGCGCAGATCATCCGCGGCGAGCGCTGGCACCGGGGCGACGCCTCGGGCTCGCTCCGGGCCGCGGTCTTCGGCGCCAACGACGGCCTGGTGTCGAACCTGGCCCTCGTGATGGGGGTGGCGGGGAGCCGGGCCGATGAGCGGTTCGTCCTGCTCGCCGGCGTGGCCGGCCTGCTCGCCGGCGCCTTCTCCATGGGCGCGGGGGAGTACGTCTCGGTGCGCTCCCAGCGGGAGCTGTTCGAGCGGGAGATCGCCCTCGAGGCCGAGGAGCTCGAGGCGATGCCGGAGGAGGAGGAGAACGAGCTGGCCCTGATCTACCGGGCGAAGGGCATCCCGAAGGAGGAGGCCGAGCTCCTGGCCAAGCGCATCATGGCGGACCCCGCCCACGCCCTCGACACGAAGGCCCGGGAGGAGCTCGGGCTCAACCCCGAGGAGCTCGGATCCCCGTGGGGCGTGGCGGTCGCGAGCTTCCTCTCCTTCGCCCTGGGGGCGGCGATCCC
>DATLZM010000082.1:0-1004 GCA_035573995.1 Actinomycetota bacterium
CGGGGCGCCGAGGTCTTCGCCGCCGATGTGGTGTCCGCCCTTTCCGACCTCGGCCTCGAGCAGGAGGTCGCCGTCCTCCGGGACGGACTTCCTCCCAGCGTTGAGTTCCGGGTCCCCGCCGTGGACCTCGGTGGGGAGGGAGGCGTCGTCCCGGGCATCCGGGTGGCTCCGCGTGCCGTGCGGGAGCTCCGGCGCGCGGTGGCCCGGTTCCGTCCAGGCGTGGTTCAAGTGCACGGCGGCGAGCCCCTGAAGTACGCGATCGCCGCCGGGCTCGATCGGCGCGTGCCGCTCGTGTATCGGCGTATCGGGGACCACCGGCAGCTCCGCGGCGGAGCTCCCCGGACGTTGGTCTACGGCTGGCTGATGTGTCGAGCGGCGCGGGTGATCGCGGTCGCTGACGCGGTCCGATGTGAGCTCGTCGAGCGGTTCCGGGTCCCCCCGTCGCGGGTCCTCACGATCCCGAACGCGGTGGACCTGCGGCGGCTGGAGGGGCTCGTGTCGAAGGACGAGGCGAGGGACCTCCTCGGGCTCCCCCGCGAGGCACGGGTGATCCTGTCCCTGGGGGCCCTCACGTGGGAGAAGGATCCGGTCGGGCACCTGGCCGTGACCGAGCTCGTCCTGGAGCAGCACCGCGGCGCGTTCCACCTGATCGTCGGGGATGGACCCCTCCGCGGAGGCGTTGCTCAGGCTATCCAGGCCGGCAGGTTCGCCGACCGCATCCGTCTCCTCCCCGCCCAGCCCGACGTCCGGTTGCCCCTGGCCGCCGCCGACGTCCTCCTGTTGGCGAGCGTGACCGAGGGGATGCCGGCGGCGGCGATCGAGGCGGGGGCGTCCGGGGTCCCCGTCGCCGCGTACAGGCTGTCCGGGATCCCCGAGGTGGTGGTGGACGGGCAGACCGGGCTCCTCGCTCCGCCGGGCGACCGCATCGGCCTCGCCGCGCGGGTTCTCGCGCTCCTCGCCGATGAGGCGCTGCGGCAGCGCCTGGGGGCGGCGGCTCGGGAGCG
>DATLZM010000083.1:0-14794 GCA_035573995.1 Actinomycetota bacterium
CCCTCCGGCCCGAGGGCGTCCGGGATCCAGCCCGCCGGCATCGCCGGCTGGCCGCCGCGGTCGGCGAACGCGTACGCGACCTCCCCGTGCTCGGCGCGGTCGAGCCCCGCCTCCTCGGCCTCCTCGTCCACCCGCAGGCCGAGGAGCCGGTCGACCAGCGCGAGCAGGCCGAACGTGGCCGCGAGCGAGAAGCCCCCGGTGGCCAGGACCGCGACCGCCTGCCGGCCGAGCTGCGCGAGGCCCCCGTCGGCGCCCGCGGGGTTCACCGCGAGGCTCGCGAGGACCCCCGTGAGGAGCGCGCCGACCACCCCGCCGACGAGGTGGACCCCGACGACGTCGAGGGAGTCGTCGAGCCCGACCCTGCCCTTCAGCCCCACGGCCAGGAAGCAGACGACGCCCGCGGTGAACCCGATCACCACCGCCGCCCACGGCTCGACGTAGCCGGCGGCCGGGGTGATCGCCACGAGCCCGGCGACGGCCCCGGTCGCGGCGCCCACGGTGGTGGCCCGCCCGTGCCGGAGGCGCTCCGGGAGGAGCCACCCGAGGAGCGCGGCCGCCGCGCCGAGGTGGGTGGCGACGAAGGCCGAGGCGGCGAGCCCCCCGGAGGAGAGGGCGCTCCCCGCGTTGAACCCGAACCACCCGAACCACAGGAGCCCGGCGCCCGCGACCACCATCGGCGCGTTGTGGGGCAGGAACGCCCGGGCCCCGTACCCCCGGCGACGGCCGAGGTAGAGCGCGGCCGCGAGGGCCGCCGCGCCGGCGTTCACGTGCACCACGGTCCCGCCGGCGAAGTCCAAGGCACCCACGCCCGCCGGGCCGAGGAAGCCCCCGCCCCACACCCAGTGCGCGACCGGCGCGTAGACGACCACCGACCAGAGCGCCAGGAACAGGAGGTACCCGCCGAAGCGCATCCGCTCGGCGACCGCGCCGGTGATCAGGGCCGGGGTGATCACCGCGAACATCATCTGGAAGGCCATGAAGGCCGACGCGGGGACGGTGGGCGCGAGCTCGTGCGGCGCCGCCCCGACCCCCCGGAGCCCGACCAGGTCGGGCCCGCCGATCAGCCGGGCCACGTCGGGCCCGAAGGCGAGCGAGTACCCCACCGCCGCCCAGAGGACGGAGACCACGCCGAGCGCGACGAACGACTGCATCATCGTGCCCAGGGCGTTCTTGGCCCGGACCAGCCCGCCGTAGAACAGGGCCAGGCCCGGCGTCATGAGCATCACGAGCGCGGCCGATCCGAGCAGCCAGGCGGTGTCGGCGCCGTCGATCCGTCCCACGAGCCCTCCTCCGGTTCGGCCACTACTTGAGCCCGGGTTTATACACCCCGTCCCTTCCCCTGTCACGGGCCCCGTGTTTCGGGCGCGTTAACTTTCCGGCCCCGGGTGGCGGGCGGGGCCCGGGGGAGGGGACGGGACGGTGCCCCGCGCGGGGGCTCCCGTTCCCTTCGGCCAGGGTGGAGGCCCGGGGCCAGGTGGACCCGGACCGCCCGGCCCGGCCCGACGTCACGGTGTTCAACCGGGTGGACCTCCGCTTCGAGCTCGGCGGCGTGACGCGTGAGCAGCGCCGCCCTGGGCCATCCGCCCGGACCGGAGGCCGGGCGAACGAGGCCGCGATCCGTGGAAGCATCGTCGCGCCCTCCCGGGCTCGAGGGACCCGGTACCGCCTCGTTCGACGTGCCGGCTCGGTCGGCTCGCTACGCGTCCGCGGGCGGGCGGACACCCGTAGCGCGGCGCCGGCGAGCCACGGAGACGCTCCCCGCCTGGCTGAGCACCGCCGCGAGGGTGGCGATCGCGAAGGACACCGGTCCGAGCGGGCGCACCGTGAGGGCGAGGACGAGGAAGAAGACGGCGGACGCGCCGAGGCCCACCACGAACCCGTGGAGGACGGCGGTGGCGCTCCGTGGGCCGTGGGTGCGGTGGGTGAACACGGCCAGGATCGAGCCGAACACCGGGAACGGGGCGAGCAGCCCGGCCAGGTGCGCCCCGATGATCGGGGCGAGCCCCGTGATCGTCAGCACGACGGCGGTGGCGAGCCCCATGCGGACCGGGATGTCCCAGCGCGGGAGGTCCGCCGCGACGCCCTCCGTCGATCGGTCCCGTGGGCGGGTCGCGACGTAGCCCGCGGCGAGGGTGGCGACGACGAGGGCGAACGTGGGCCAGGCGGACCAGGGGAGGCGCGCGAGGCCCACGGTGCTCGCGGTGAAGGCCGCGCAGCCGGCCGCGAACGAAGGGGGCCAGCCGCGGCGGACGAACGCGCGGTAGGCCACCGCGAAGGCCGCCTGGGAGCTGGTCCCGGCCAGCATCCCGACGGCGGCGTCCCCGGCGAAGCCGGTTCCGTGGTCGGCTGCCAGGAAGAACGCCGCCAGTCCGGTGGTCGTCGGCAGGCCCACCAGCCAACCACCGACGTGGTGGCCCCAGCGCCGTCCGGCCAGGCTCGCCGCACCGATCAGGAGCGGCGTCACCACGATCTTCGACGCGACGTCCTGCACCCGAGGGACCCCCTGCCGAGCTGCGGGATCGGCGGCGATCCTACCCCGGGCTTGGCGAGCGGATGGACGGGACCGGAGAGCCGGCACTCACCGTGGGTGAGGAGCGCGCGAAGGACGTGACCGAGGGCCGGCGCCGACGTTCGTGGAGGTGGCGGGAATCGAACCCGCGTCCCCGGGCGACCGGCTGGGGCTTCTCCGGGCGCAGCCTGCGGTGGCGTCTCGCCTCGGGGCCTCCCGCAGGCGGAGGGCCCCTCGGCCAGCCCGGTCAGGTGTCCGGCGACGGCCACCGGGCGGGGCCGCCGCCGCGAGCCTGCTGGGTGACGCCCGGCCCCGGGTCGCAGGCGGACCCGGGCGGACGGCCGCCTAGGTCTTAGGCAGCGAGCGCGAACTCGTGGTTGGCGCTTGTTGGGTTCCCGGCTTTGGTACGAGGATCCGGGGACCTCGGCCCGCTTCCCCCAGGCGGTTCGACGCCCAGGTCGAAGCCAGTGCACCCCCTATGCGGTTGTCACCGCACAGTATAGGGGCGCCGGGCGACCCTCGTCGGCGCCGTCAGGGGCGCCTCGAGGTGGCCCGCTCGATCTCCCGGCGCTGCTCCCGCTCCACGATCGCCCGGCGCTTCTCGTACTTCCGCTTCCCCCGCCCGAGCCCGAGCTCCACCTTGGCCAGGCCGTGCGTGAAGTAGACCCGGAGCGGGACGAGCGTGAGGCCCCGCTCCTGGGTCTTCCCGAGGAGGCGCGCGATCTCGGACCGGTGCAGGAGGAGCTTGCGGGGCCGCTTCGGCTCGTAGCCGCGGACCTGGCCCGGCTCGTAGGGCGCGATGTGCATGCCCTCGAGCCACACCTCGTCGTCACGCACCCGCGCGTAGGAGTCCGAGAGCGACGCCCGCCCGGCCCGGAGGGACTTCACCTCGGAGCCCGTGAGGACGATCCCGGCCTCGACCCGCTCGAGGATCTCGTAGTCGTGGCGGGCCCGGCGGTTCGTCGCGACCGTCCGCTCCCCCGCCCCGCGGCCCACGGCCGCGCCCTAGACGTCGAGGAACCGGCGCATCCCGATGACGCTCGCCACCACGGCCACCACGGCGCCGGCGCCGAGGAGCCAGGGGATCGTGGCGATCACGTCCCCGTTGTCGATCAGCGGCAGGAAGCCGATCTCGCCCCGCAGCCGGTCCACGAACACGACCTTCCCGACGAAGAGCGCCAGCACGGCCGCCCCCGCGCCGAGGAGGCTCTCGACCAGGCCCTCGATGATGAACGGGATCCGGATCCGCCAGTTCGTGGCGCCCACGAGCTTCATGATCCCGATCTCCTTCCGGCGCGCGAACAGGCCCATCCGGACGGTGTTCGCGATCAGCGCGGTGGCCGACACGAGCATGATCAAGGCGACCGCGCCGACCCCGAACGAGAGCACGCGGATCACCGCGAACAGCCGGTTCAGGAACTCGCGCTGGTCGGCGACGGTGTCGATCCCGGGCTGGGCGCACCGGTAGCGGCCGGTCGCGTCGGGCTCGCACCCGAGCGCCGCCGCCACCTCCGCGAAGCGTTCGGGGTCGGAGAGCTTCACGCGGAGCGAGGCCGGGAGGGCGTCCGGCGTCACGTTCTCGACGAGGGCGCGTTGGTTCGCGAACAGGCGCTGGAACCGCTGGTAGGCCTCCTGCTTGCTCTCGTACTCGACGCTCGCCACGGCCGGGACCTTGAGCAGCGTCTGCGTGAGGTACTGGACGGTCTGGTCGTCGGCCTCGTCGGTCAGGTACACGGCGACCTCCACGTTCCCGGTCGCGGCCTCGATGATCAACCGGAACTCCCGGCCGATCAGGAGGGCCATCCCGAAGAGCAGGAGCGCGATGAAGGCCGTGGAGATCGCGGCGAAGGCCACGAGGCCGTTGCGCCGCAGGCCCACGAAGGTCTCGCGGAAGTAGTGGTCGAGGCGCCGGAGCATCAGGCGTACACCCCCCGGGCCTGGTCGCGCACCACCCGTCCCCCGTCGAGCTGGAGGACCCGACGGCGCATCGCGTCGACGATCGCCTGATCGTGGGTGGCCATCACGACCGTGGTGCCGATCCGGTTCACCTTGTCGAGCAACCGCATGATGTCCACGGAGGTGGCGGGGTCGAGGTTCCCCGTGGGCTCGTCGGCCAGCAGCACGAGGGGCCGGTTCACCACGGCCCGGGCGAGCGAGACCCGTTGCTGCTCACCGCCGGAGAGCTGGTCGGGGTAGTCGTTCAGCTTGTCGCCCAGGCCCACGAGCTCGAGGATCTCGGGCACCCGCTGGTCGATCACCGACTTCGGCTTCCCGATCACCTCGAGGGCGAACGCCACGTTCTCGAACACGGTCTTGTCGGGGAGGAGCTTGAAGTCCTGGAACACCACGCCGAGGTTCCGGCGGAGGTGCGGGATCTTCCAGTGCGAGAGCTTGGCCAGGTTCTTCCCCGCGACGTAGATCTCGCCCGCGGTGGCCTCCTCCTCCTTGAGCAGCAGGCGGATCAGGGTCGACTTCCCCGACCCCGAGGGGCCCACGACGAACACGAACTCGCCCTTGCCGATCTCCACGCTCACGTCGGCGAGCGCGGTGACCCCGTTCGGGTAGGTCTTGGTGACGTTCCGCAGGCTGATCATGATGTTCGAGGGTTCGGGCGGCGGGCCAGCGCCCGAGTCTACCAGCGAACCCCCCCACGGGGAACGACATCGGACGCGCCGGGCCGAGCCTTGAGGACGGCCCTCGCGCCCGCCGCGAGGCCCGGTCGCCTGCGTCCCGCGTAGGCTTGGGGCCCATGGAGGTGCTCGCGGCCCGCGCGCCCCGGACCGCCCCGGCGTCGACAGCCCCGCGGACGCCGGGCTGGGCCCGGGCCGCGGCGGGCCCCCTCGTGATCGCGGGGTCCGTCCTCTTCGCCCTCCGGGCGTTCGCGTTCCACGGCCTGCTCACGAACCAGCACCCCGACGTCCTCGCGTTCTGGCTGCCGCGCTTCGGGTTCCTCGGTCGCAGCCTCGCGGCGGGGCACGTCCCGCTCTGGAACCCCTCGGAGCTCGCCGGTGCCCCGTTCGCGGCCGATCCCCAATCCGGCTGGCTGTACCTCCCGGCGATGGCCCTGTACGCGGCCCTCCCCCCGGCCACGGCCACGAGGGCCCTCATCGTGTGGAACCCCCTCCTCGGCGGCCTGGGGCTGTACGCGTTCCTCCGCGGCGAGGGGCTCGGCCGCCCGGCGGCCACCGCGGGGGGCCTCTCGCTCGCGCTCGCCGTCTCCGCCTCCGTCGTCGCGATCTCGCTGCCGTTCGCCGGCGCCCTCGCCTGGACCACGGTCGTGCTGGTGGGGGCCGGCGGGTACCGGCGGGCGGTCCGCTGGTCCGCGCGGCTGGCCTGGCTCGCGCTCGCGGCGTTCGGCTGGGGGCAGCTCGCCGGGGCCCACATGAGTCACGGGCTCGCGATGGGCACGGCGGTCGTGGCGGCGTACCTCGTGGCCTGGTCGGTCCACGACGTCCGGGCCGGCGTCCGCTCCCCGCTCCGGGCGGCGCTCGAGGCCGCGCTCTTCCTCGCCGCCCTGCCCGCCGCCAACGTGGCGATCCTCCTGCCGCGGGCGATGCTCGTCCAGCGATCGAGCCTCCGGCAGGGGTACGCGTGGCTCGTCCCCCCGCTCGACGGCGCGGGACGGGCCGCCGAGCGCCCGATCGCGAGCAACGGGGTGTGGGCGGGCTGGCCGTTCTCGCTCGCGAGCGCCCCCGGGGCGTACGTGGGGGCCGCGATCCTCCTCGCGGCGCCCGCCGCCTGGCGGTCGCGCGAGCGGCGGCCGCTCGTGGCGGCCTTCGCCCTGGTCGGCGCCGCCGCCTACGCGCTCACGCTGAACGCCCTCGTGACCGCGGGATGGTTCCGGTCGCTCGTCCTGCGGGTCCCCTACGGCGACGTGTACCTCCACAACCCCGGGCGGCTCCGGTACCTCGCCTACCTCGTGGTCCCCGTCCTGGGTGCGGTGGGGATACAGGCGCTCGCGGACCGGCCACCCACGCCGCGGGCGGCGCTCGCGTGGCTCGTCCCGCCCGCGGGGGCGTTCCTCGTCCTGCCGATCCTGCTCGGCGCCCATCCCGTCCGCTTCGCGCTGCTCGCCGCGGGCGTGCTCGCCGCGGAGCCGGCGCTCGCCGCCATCGGGCGGCGACGGGGCGCGCTCCTCGTGGTGGGCCTGCTCGCGGTCGAGCTGCTCGCGAGCGCCGGGTACTCCCAGGCCTACCGCGGCGGGACCGTGTTCCTCGGGCTCGAGGGGGAGGACCACCCGAACCTGCCGCCCGGACCGTTGCGCTGGCCGGACGTCCGCGCGTCGGACTACGTCGAGCCCGGACCGATCGCCCGCTACCTCGAGGGTCGGGCCGAGCGCTACCTCACCTGGGTGCCCCCCGACGCCTACTTCGAGAAGGGGTACCTCTGGGCCCAGGAGCCCGGCGACTGGCCGATGCTCGCGAACAACCGGGCGACGCTCTTCGGCCTGCGGGACGCGCTCGGCTACAACCCGGTCCAGCCCCCCCGGTACTGGGCCTACATCCGGGCCACGAACCCGCTGCCGGTCTTCTACAACGCCTCGGTCCTCGCCGATCCCACGCTCGAGGACGCCCGGCTCCTCGGGGTCCGGTACCTCGTCGTGCCCGAGGGCCTCCGTCCCCGCCGCCTCCCGGGGACGCCGGTGGCGAGCGACGACTCGTTCGGGGCCGGCTACGAGCTCGTCGAGATCCCCGGCTGGGAGCCGCTCGTCTCCGCCGTCCCCGCCTGGCGGGCCGTGGACGGCCCGCGGGAGGCCCTCCGGGCGGTGCTCGAGCCGGGGTTCGACCCCGCCGCCCTCGCCGTGCTGGAGGAGGACCCGGGCCTCGTGCCCGAGCCCGGCGCGCCGCCCGGGACGGCGAGCCTGGAGGAGCGCTGGCCGGAGGACCTCGCGATCGAGGTCCGTGCCCCCTCCCCCCAGATCGTCGTGGTCCGGACCAACCACGACCGGTACTGGGAGGCGACGGTGGACGGACGGCCCGCGCCCCTCTTGCGGGCCGACTTCCTGCTCCTGGGCGTCCCGGTGCCCCCGGGCCGGCACGAGGTCCGCCTCCTCTACCGGGACCCCTGGATCGGGCGCGGCCTCGCGCTCTCCGCCCTCGCGTGGACCTTGCTCGCCGCGGCCCTGGTCCTCGTCCGCCGGCGGGAGGCACGGGGCCCCTCGGGGGCGCCGCCCTCCCCGGCTCAGGACGCCTGACCCCGACCCCGCTCCGCCGCCCGGCGCCGCAGCTCGGCCTCGATCAGCTCGTCCAGGTCGCCGTCGAGCACGCGGTCCACGTCGCCGATCTCCACCCCGGTGCGGTGGTCCTTGACCAGGCGGTACGGGGCGAGCACGTAGGAGCGGATCTGCGAGCCGAACTCGATGCCCCGGCGCTCCCCCCGGAGCCGCTCGAGCTCCTCCTCCCGCTCCCGGCGCATCCGCTCGGCCAGGCGGGCCTTGAGGATCCGCATCGCGACGGCCCGGTTCTGGATCTGGGACCGCTCGTTCTGGCAGGCGGCGGTGATCCCCGTCGGGAGGTGGGTGATCCGCACGGCGGAGTCGGTCGTGTTCACCGACTGCCCGCCGGGCCCGGTCGACCGGTAGACCTCGATCCGCAGGTCCTTCGGGTCGATCTCGATGTCCTCCTCGTCCTCCTCCTCGAGGAGCGGGATCACGTCGAGGCTCGCGAAGCTCGTGTGCCGGCGCTTCTGCGCATCGAACGGCGAGATCCGCACCAGGCGGTGCACCCCGCGCTCGGCGGACAAGAGCCCGTAGGCGCCCCGGCCGTGGACCATGAACGTGGCGCTCTTTATCCCCGCCTCCTCGCCCGGGAGCACCTCGTCGAGCTCGGCGTCGAAGCCCTGCCGCTCCGCCCAGCGCAGGTACATCCGCAGGAGCATCTGGGCCCAGTCCTGGGACTCGGTCCCCCCCGCCCCGGCGTGGATGGTGGCCACCGCGTCGTGGGCGTCGTACTCGCCCCCGAGGAGCGAGGCGAGCTCCAGGCGCTCCAGGTCGGCTGCGAGCCCCTGGACCAGCCGCTCGAGCTCCGCAGCGAGCTCGGGGTCCTCCGCCTCCTCGAGCAGCTCGTCGATGGCCCTCGCCTCCTCGAGGCGGCGCGCGAGCCCCTCGTAGCGCTCGAGGTCGCCCCGGAGGCGGGCGAGGCGCGTGGTCAGCTCCCGGGCGCGGGCGGGGTCGTCCCAGAGCGACGGGTCGGCGGCCAGCCGCTCGAGCTCGGCCGCCTGGCGGCGCTTGGCCTCGACGTCAAAGGAACTCCTTCGCCGCCGCCGCCCGCCGGGCCAGTTCCTCGATCCGTTCGCGCCAGGGGGTCACGCCCGCCATCCTAGCAAGCCGCCCCGGCGCTCCGGCGGGACGCGCCCCTTAGTGCCGGATCGGCCAGAGGAGGATCGATGCGATCCCCGTCGCGATGCGCCTCGCCCGGCGCCTGCGGGCCGCCGACCGGACGAGCCGGGCCGGCCGCGCCGCCCTGAAGGCCTCGGCCTCCCGGACCAGGTCCTCGATCCGGTACCTCGCCATCTCGCTCCCGACCATCCCGATCACCTCCTGCACGGACCCTAGGGCGAGCGGATCGCGAGGCCCATGCCGTGCGGCACCGTCCCCGGGTGGCGTCCGTCACGGCCGGGCGGTGACGCGCGACACGCACGCCGCCGGCCAGACCCCCGCCGCCGGGCAGCCTCCCCCGCCGGGCAGCCTCCCCCGTTGGGCAGCCTCCCGCCGCCGGGCGCCCGCCCCGTCCCCGGCCAGGCCGTCTGGCATCCCCGCCCGTTGCGCGGCACGGCCCCGGGGAGGATGCTGCGTCCGTGGGCACGGGGAGGAGGGCGCGGGGCGGGGGGTGGAAGGCGCCCACCTCGCCGAGGGCGTCGATCGTCCTCGCCCTGGCCGTCGCGGCGCTCGCCACCCTGAGCCCTCCCCCGGCCCTCGCCGGGCCCGGGCCGACGGTCGGCGGGTGGGGCCGCCTCTCGGGGGACGGCGCCCGCCTCACCCTCCGCATCTGGGCCTCCTCCCCGGAGGGCTGGGACGCCCTGCACCTGCTGACCGCGGCCCTCCCGGCCCGAGGGGAGGGTGGGGAGCTGATCTCCTTCGACATCGAGGACAACCTGCTCACGGTGTCCGGACGGTCCGTGGTGGTGGGGACCGGCGCCTCGGTGACGGGGCGGCGGCTCCGGGTGGCGGCCGCCGACGTCGTCGTGACGGCGGGCGGACCCCGGATCGAGCTCACGCTGCGGGCCACCCCCGTCGGCCCGCTCGAGGGCGGGGCGCCCCTGGCGCTCGGGGCGGAGGACGACCGCGGCCGGCGTGCCTCGGCGGAGCGACGGCTCTCCGTCGCTCGCGCCGCGTCCCCGCCCGTGGGGTGGGCGACGGTGGTGGGGGTCGGGCTCGGCGCCCTCCTCGTCGGGCTCCTCCTGGGTGGAGCGGTCTCCGCCCGTCGCCATCCCCGCCGGGTCTCCATCTACGCCGCCGTGCAGCGTCGGATCGAGCGGGAGCGGGCGGGGCAGGGCCGGCCCGGGCGCGCCCCGTAGCGGTGGAGCGGCGGAGCATCTGGGCCCTCCTGGCGTCCCGCCCCCCCTCCCCCGGGGCGCCCGACGTCCTCGGGGCCGTGGCCGCGGCGCTCGACCCGGGCCGCTTCCGCCCGCGCCTCGCCCCCGACGTCGAGCTCAAGGAGTTCGAGCTGCGGTGGGGAGGGCGCTACGCGATGCTCGGGAACCCCCGGGACCAGATCTACTACCGCCTCGACCCCGAGGACGTCGAGCTCCTCCGGCTCATGGACGGCACCCGGACGGTCTCGGAGATCGTCGTCGAGCGGTTCCAGGAGGAGGGCGATCTCCACCTCTCCGGCGTCGCCGACCTGGTCGAGCTCCTCCGCCAGGAGGGGTTCCTCGACCGGCGGCCGGTCCGCGTGGACCACGCGCTCCGCCGGGCCCTCGAGCCCGGGTCGCGGTTCACCCGGGCCGCGCGGCAGGCGCTCCGGAGCCTCTCGATCGAGTGGCGGGGCGCCGACCGCCTGGTCCGCTGGCTCCACGGGCACGGCCTCGCCCGCCTCTACCACCCGCTCGCCGTCGCCGCGATGGCCGTCCTCTCGACGGCCGGGCTCGTCGCGTTCGCCGCCGTCCACCGTTCCGGCCGGTTCGCGCTGGCCGGGACCTCCCCGGTGGCGGAGTCCCTGGCGCTGCTCGCGCTCGGCTACGTCCTCACGTTCCTCCACGAGCTCGGGCACGCCCTCACCCTGGTCCACTTCGGGCGGCGGGTGAAGAGCGCCGGCTTCATGCTCTACTTCGGCTCGCCCGCGTTCTTCGTGGACGCCTCGGAGGGCCTGATGCTCGAGCGGGGGCAGCGGATCCTCCAGGCGTTCGGCGGGCCCTTCGCGGAGCTCGTCGCCGCCGGCTCCGCGGCCCTCGTGGTCTGGGCGTTCCCCGAGGGGCCGCTGGCGCCGACCCTGTACCGGTTCTGCGTGCTCAACTACTTCGTCCTGTTCATGAACCTGGTCCCGTTCCTCGAGCTCGACGGGTACTGGATCGCCTCGGACCTGATCCAGGTGCCGGACCTGCGCCAGCGATCGCTCGCGTTCCTCCGGGAGGACCTCCTGCGCAAGCTCCGGGCCCGCGAGCGGTTCGACCGCGGCGAGGTCGGCCTGCTCGCCTACGGCCTCGCGGGCATCGCCTTCACCGTCTTCTCCGTCTGGACCGCCGCGTTCTTCTGGTGGGTGATCTTCGGGGGGCTCGTGACGGCGCTCTGGCGGGGCGGGCCGCTCGGCCGGACGCTCCTCCTCGCCCTCGCGCTCTTCGTCGGCGGCCCCGCGATCCGCGGCGCGATCCGTGGGGCCCGGGCCCTGCTCCGGCGGGCCCGCTCGGTGGCGCGCCGGGTGCGCTTCAGGCTCGAGACCCGGTGGCGGGTCGAGGCCGCCGAGCTGATCGACGGGCTCGAGCTCTTCGGCGGCCTGGACGAGGAGTCCCTGAGCGACCTGGCGGGACGGGTGCGGCTCCGCACGGTCCCGCCGGGGCGCGCCGTGGTGCGGCAGGGGGAGCGGGCCGATGCGCTGTACGTGGTCCGCCGGGGCGTCCTCCAGGTCGTGGAGGAGCTCGGCGGCGGCAGGGAGCGCGTGATCCGCACGCTGGGCAGGGGGGAGTCCTTCGGCGAGCTCGGGCTGATCGAGGCGGCGCCGCGCTCGGCGACGGTCCGGGCGAGCTCCGAGGCGGAGCTCTTCGAGGTGGATCGGGGGACGTTCGAGCGGCTCCTCGCGGAGCGGGCTCGGCTGCCGGCGTTCCTGCCCACGGCCCAGGCGATCGAGGAGCTCCGGGCCCTGCCCTGCTTCTCCCACCTCGAGGTGGACGAGCTCGGGGCCCTCGCGAGATCAGGCCGATGGCTCCTGGTCGCTCCCGGGACCGAGCTGGTCCGCCAGGGGGAGGAGGGAGACGCCTTCTACGCGGTCGGGTCCGGGCGGTTCGAGGTCCTGGAGGACGGCGTCCGGGTGCGGGAGCTGGGCGCCGGCTCCCACTTCGGCGAGATCGCGCTCCTCCGGGACGTGCCGAGGACGGCGACGGTCCGCGCCCTCACCCCGGCCAGGGTGTTCCGGCTCGAGCGCGAGGGGTTCCACCGACTGGTGGCCGGGGCCTTCGCCCGGGGGACCCTCCGCCCGGCGCCCGAGGCGGCCGGGCCGTGGCAGCATTAGCCGGTCAGGCATCGAGGGGGCGGGGTGGACTGCTGGCACTGCCGGAGGACCGCGGTGGGGGTGTGCCGCTTCTGCGGGCGGGCCCTCTGCGAGGACCACGTCCAGACGCTGCCCTACATCCTCGAGCTCCTGGAGAGCGACCGCACCCGGGCCCTCGTGGTGGAAGACGCGCTGTTCTGCGGCGCGTGCCGCCCCCGCCCGGACCTCTTGGACCTCCCCGAGCTGGACGAGCCGCCCGGCGAGGGCCGGGCCGACCCGGGCCATCCGGCTGCCCCCGGAGGGACGAGGGGGTGACACGGGTCACGCCCTGCGGGTGACGGCCGTCACCGCGCCTGGTTGCTGGACATCACACGGGTGGATGTGATGCGCGGCACAGGCGCGCGGTGACCGGTGCGACAGGATGTCGGTGCCTTCGGACGCAGGGGGTGATGCGGTGGCCGAGAAGAAGCGGATCTCGCCGAAGGAGCCGGCCGCGAAGTCCACGAGGTCGCAGGCGACGAAGACCGCCGCGACGCGCGTGACGAAGCGCCAGCGCCGTCAGATGAAGCAGCTCAAGAAGGCCTGACGGGCCCTCGCGAGCGGACGGGAACCGGGCCCGCCGTGGCCCGGTTCCCGCTTCCCGGGCCGAACCCGCCCCCACCACGACCGGAGGACCGTCTGGATGGATGCCCCCGGAGCGCCCCTCGAAGTAAACGCGCGTGCCGGGCCGTCGGCCCCCGCCGGCGCCGGCACCTTCCCGCGGGCGGATGGGGTGGGTAGGCTTCGGGCCATGGCGAGGACGGCGGCTCCCGCCGCCGAGGGGATCGAGCGCGTGATGGCGAGCGCCCCGCCGTTCGAGGGCGTGCCTCCGGCCACGCTCCGCCAGCTGGCGGCCCTGGGGACGGTCCGCCACTACCGCGCCGGCACCTACCTGTTCCACCAGGGCGACGACTCGACGACGGTCCTGTTCCTGGTCGAGGGGAGGGTCGAGATCAGCTCGATCTCCGCGAGCGGCCACCGCCAGCTCCACACCACCGTCGAGCGGCCGCAGCTGATCGGCGAGCTGGGCGTGGTGGGCGAGCTCCCCCGAACCGCCTCGGCCCTGGCCCTGGACGACTCGATCGTCTGGGCGACGGATCAGGAGGTGTTCATGGGGTTCCTGGCGCACGAGTGGACCGCGACCCGGGCCCTCCTCCGCGCCCTGGCCCGGCAGGTGCAGTCGCACGAGGCGTTCGTCGACGACCTGCTGTTCCTCGACCTCAAGGGGCGCGTGGCCAAGCGACTGATCCAGCTGGTGAGCCCCTCCCTGGAGGAGCTGCCGGGGGACGACGCGCTGGTCCCCTCGATCGTCACCCACGCCGACCTGGCGAGCCTCTGCGGCGGGAGCCGGGAGAACGTCACCCGGATCCTCTCGGAGTTCCAGCGCCGGGGCCTGGTGGCCCGGGAGGGGCGCCGGTACGTGCTCCGGAAGGTGGAGGCCCTGGCGAGGATCGCCGGGCTGTAGCCGCCGGGGTCGCGCCCGCCACCCGCGCCAGGTGGCAGCCGTCCTGCCGGGTGGCAGCCGTCCTGCCGGGTGGCAGCCGTCCTGCCGGGTGCTAGCCGTCACCACCGCTCCGTGTCGCCGGTCACCGACGCCCCGACCCCGTCCTCGTAGGCTCGCCCGGGCGGTGGAGGGGGCGATGGCGAGCGGGATACTCCCCATCGAAGCGCGCTACCTGCCCCGGGTGCGGGTCGCGTTCCTGGGGTGCGTCGCGATCGCCGCGACCGCCCTGTGGATCGGGGCCGGGCCGGCCCAGGACCCGGGGAAGCGGGTCCCGGCGCCCGCGCCCCTGGTGCGCGAGGCCCGACCCACGCCGCCCCTCGCGATCGACGGCGGCAGGTGTCGCTGTCCGTAGGGCCACCGGCGAGGCACCCCCCTCTCCGGACGAGGGCCGGCCGGGCGGATCGCCCGGCCGGCCCGTCGGTCTCCCCGGCACGGACCGGGCGCCCGCGTGTCGGGTGGCACCCCGGTCCGGTGGCCGGCGACACCGACCGAGGCGCGGGCGCGGCCTACCGTGGGCGCGTGGCGTGGGAGCCGACGGGAAGGGGGACGCCATGACCACCGGGACCATCACCCTGGGACGACCGGCCTACCTGCGGAGCCTCATCGCGGGCTTCACCGTGGCCGGGCTCGCGGTCGGGCTCACGGTCGGGATCCTCGTGACCCGCGAGGTCCTCGAGGAACGGGCCGTGCCGAGGGCCCAGGTGCGCTCGGCCACCGCGATCTGGGAGAACTCGGCGGCCGCCGTCCGCGAGCGGGGGGCGACGCTGCCCCAGGCCCGGTCGGCGTTCGAGAACTCGACCGCCGCGGTCCGTGAGCAGGGGGCGGGCTTCTCCCTCACGGCGTCGGCCTACGGGCCCACCGCAGCCGCGATCCGGGAGCAGGGGGCGGCGCTGCCCTGGTACGTGGTCGCGGCCCGGGCGGGGTTCACGGGGCGCCTGGGCGGGGCCACGAAGGACCTCACGATCGTCCGCCGCCATGGCCACCTCACACCGAAGTCATCGGTGGTCGACGGGTCGGACCCGGTCATGGTGAACGGGGAGCCGTGCCAGCAGTGCCTCTGAGGGACGACCGCGATCCTGGGGCCGAGGGCCGGCGGGGACG